>NZ_JBSWYX010000015.1:0-129649 GCF_056161345.1 Salipiger sp. ABF4_146
GACCGCTGCCCACAAGCCTTCTTCTCAGCAATCGCACTCGCTGCGACCGTAATCTTCTGGCTTTGAAGGAGAACGAGTCCTGAGCCTAGGCCTTCGCTTGGCCCCAAAGCCCCACCCAAGATCCGCCCGCCTCCGAGCCGGCGGACATTCAGGTCAGGCCGCGCTATTCAGTTTCCGGATAACCTGGGCGTCACACAGAGCTCTTTTTTGGGGGGCAGAGAACGTTCGACCCCGGTCCCTCTCTCTCCGCCATAACTTTTCTTTTTCTCGGGAAAGTTATGAACGAATTCATGAGCATATGAATTTCTTGAGGCAGCAGCCAAGTTGCTCTGTGACATGGTCGCGCCAGCGCCTAGCTCCAGCTCCGTGTCCCTCGGTGAACAGGTTTGCACATGCAGGCCAGCGACAATGCCGGGTTCACAAGATAATTGCTTCACCCCGCCCTGTGCGAAACGGTGCCGGTCCGCCGCCTTGGAGATGCCAAGTGCCTTGCGAACATGCTCCACGCTATGGCGGCGGCGCGACGGGCTTTGGGACTTCGCCCGCGCAGCCGCGGTCAGGGTGCGTCTCTCAGGCGTCCGCTCGGATACCGCTCGACGCAGCCTCAGGGTCTCCTGCTCTAGCTCCTTGAGCCGCGAGAGCCGCGCCCGGGTCATCCCGCCGTACTGGCTCCGCCACAGGTCGAACCTATGCCGCGATACTGCAATCTGTCGCCCCGCATCGGCCATCGCCAGGTCTTCCTTGTAGAGCACCTCAATCTGGCCCAGTTTGCTGACAATGCTCTCCGGCTTTTCTCGCTTTGCGGCCAGTCCGTAGTCTTGCGGGCCGCCGGTCTTAGCGGGCTTCGGGCATCCTGGCTGGACCTCCTCAGTAGGGCGGGCGCAACAGGGCCACCTGCGTGCCCTAAAGCGGCGTGACTTCCAGTGTGACTCCGGGATCGGGGCGTACCGTCATGTGCATGATGGGCTCGGGGCGCGGTCCCTTGGGGGCGAAGCGGTAGCGCGACAGCAGCGTGGCCAAAATGATCCCCGCCTGCATCATGGCGAAGTTTGCCCCCACGCAAACGCGAGGGCCCGCCCCGAAGGGCAGGTGCAGATAGCGGTCGCGTTTCTGACCGGGGGCGAAGCGCATGGGATCAAATTCGTCGGGTCGGTCCCAATACTCGTGATGTCGATGCAGCGCCCACGTGTTCACGAAGATCGTCTCACGCGGGTGGATCTCGCGGTCATAGAGCGTGTCGGGCGCGCGTACGTTGCGCGCGAGCATGCCAACCGGTGGGTAGAGCCGCATGGTCTCGTCGAGGATCGCGGTGATGCCGGGCATGCGCTCAAGCTCTTCGTGGCCGCAGGCGCCGCCCTGCAGCACGTCCCGCGCCTCTTCGCGCGCGCGGGACTGCGCCGGTTCGTCGTGGGCCAGCAGGTGAAGCGCCCAGGCCAGTGACAGCGCCGTCGTCTCATGGCCGGCGACGATGAAGAACTGCATGTTGTGCAGCAGATCCTGCGGCGACATGGTCCGTCCGCTCTCGGGGTCGCGCGCAGCGAGCATGTGGTCGAGCAGATCATCCGCGTTGCCCGTCGCTTCCCGCCGCCGCGCCTCGATGGCGCGGGACACCATGCTGTGCATGGTCTTCACCGCGCGCCGCCCGAAAAGCTCGGCGGGGCGCGGCACCCAAGGCGGCACCTCTAGGAAGTCGAGCAGCGACGCGCGCCCCACGGTCAGGAAATAGCGGGTGATCGCTTCGCCGTAGGTCTCGGCATCGAAGTGCTCGCGGCCAGAGAGGGCGACATCGCAGATCACGTCGAAGGTGGCCGAGAGCATTTCTGCGACCATCTCGGCGCTGTCGGTACCGGCAAGGCGGTCGCAGGCGCGCTCGGCGGTGGCGGTCATCATCGGGGACAGCGCTTCGACGTTGCGCGCGGCAAAGACCGGGGCGATGGCCCGGCGCTGCCAGCGCCATTGCGCGCCCTCGGAGGTGAACAGGCTGTCGCCCACCGCCGGGCGCAGCATGCGCAGCATGACTTCGGACTTCGGGTAGTTCTCGACGTTGTCCAGAAACAGCCGCTTCATGCCTTCGGGGCCCTGCACCATGTGCCAGCGGGCGTGGCCGGTGGTGCCGGTGACGATGGGCTGGGTGTAGGCGATGGCTGGGATGATCCGCAGCACATTGCTGCGGGCGGCCCGCAGGCTGGCGAGCATGCCCAGCGGTTCGGTTGCGGGCTCGATGCGGGGCGGCAGCGTCTGCGTCATGGTCCCTCCTTCGCCGTGTCACGGAAACGTATTGCCTTCGAGGGGGGTATCAAGCCTTCGAGGCTGCGCCATGTCGTCCAAGGTCTGTTCTACCGGCGTTCCGCCCCATGCAACCGCCTTGCCCTTGCGGCAACCGGCGGGTTCCCGCGGGAATATCGCCGCCGTGACCCGATGATGACGCCATTGTGTTGGAGTTCGCGCTGCAAATCGGCTAAACACACCGGTAATCAGAGCCTCGACACAGAGGCCATTTCATAGCCCATGAGGAAGAGCAGGCTTATGGACGCAAATACCCTCGCGCTCGCGCAGGAGATCGATTTCTCCATGTGGGGGCTCTTCGCCCGCGCCACATTGACCGTCAAGCTGGTGATGCTGATGCTGATCCTCGCCTCGGTCTGGGCTTGGGCCATCATCTTTGAGAAACTCGTCGCCTATCGCCGTGCCCGCCGCGAGGCGGCGGTGTTCGACCGGGCTTTCTGGTCCGGCGAGCCGCTGGACGAGCTGTTTGACCAGATCGGCCCAGAACCGCGCGGTCGCGCGCAGCGGGTCTTTGCCGCCGGCATGACCGAATGGCGGCGATCGCATCGTGGTGACGGCGGCATGATTGCCAACGCCAGCGCGCGCATCGACCGGTCGATGGATGTGGCCATTCAGAAAGAGGCCGAGGCGTTGCAGCGCGGTCTTCCGGTGCTGGCCACAGTCGCCTCGGCAGCGCCCTTCGTCGGGCTGTTCGGTACGGTCTGGGGCATCATGCACGCCTTCATCGAGATCGCCGCGCAGCAGGACACCTCGCTGGTGGTCGTGGCCCCCGGCATCGCCGAGGCCCTGTTTGCCACGGCGCTTGGCCTCGTCGCTGCGATCCCGGCGGTGATCTTCTACAACAAGCTCTCGGCCGATTCCGACCGCGTGATCGCGGGCTACGAGGCCTTTGCCGACGAGTTCTCCACCATCTTGTCGCGCCAGCTGGACGCCTGAGCCATGGCCGGAGGCGTGATGAAAAAGGGAGGCGGCGGCGGTCGTCGCAGGCGGCGCCGCTCCGGCGGTGGTGGCCAGCCGATGGCCGAGATCAACGTCACGCCGATGGTCGACGTGATGCTGGTGCTGCTGATCATCTTCATGGTCGCCGCGCCGCTGCTGACCGTGGGCGTGCCCGTGGAACTGCCGAAAACCGCCGCGACGGCGCTGCCGAACGAGGCGGAGGAGCCGCTCACCGTCACCATCGCCGCCGATGGCATGGTGATGATCCAGACCACCGAGGTGGCGATGGACGAACTGACCCCGCGCCTGCGCGCCATCGCCGAGGAACGCGACGACGACCGCATCTTCCTGCGCGCCGACGGCACGGTGCCCTATGACACCGTGGCCAAGGTCATGGGCGCGCTGAACCGCGGCGGCTTCTCGTCGATCGGGCTGGTCACCGACACCGGCGGTCCGGCGCTCGACGGTGCGGCCGGACTGTCTGGCAACTGAGGGAGCGCCCTTGCGCAAGAGCCTCTATATCTCGGGTGGTCTGCACCTTGCGGTGATCCTTTGGGCGATCTTCGGCAATGTGTTCCGCCCCGATCCGCCGCAGGTCGAGACCTCGGCGGTGACGGTGATCTCGGAAGCCGAGTTCGCCGCGATGAGCCGTGCCGCGCAATCCCCGGAGACGGCGCAGGAGGTCGACGCGCCGCCCGCGCCCGCCGCCGAGCCGGAACCCGAGGCCGTGCTGGCCCCGGCAGAGCCCGATCCCGCGCCCAGCCCCGACGCTCCGGAGCCGGCGCCCGAGCCGCCCGCTGAGGTGTTGCCCGAGCCTATCGCGCCGCCCGCAGAGGTGACGCCGCCCGATACGTCCGAGCCGGTCTCGCCGCCCCAGCCCGAGGCCGTGGCGCCGCCGCCGGTGCTCGCGCCCGATGTGGCCGACCGCCCGGTGCCGCGCCCCGCGCCGCGCGTCGCGCCAGAGCCGGTGGCCCCGCCAGAGCCCGACACGCAGGTTGCCGAGGAGGTGCAGCAGGCCGCCGAGCCCGACGCCGAGGCACCGGAGGTGGCCGAGGAGGCGCAAGAGGCAACGGCCCCCGAAGAGACCGCGACCGAGATCGTCACCGAGGCCGAGGAACCGGCGGCCGCCGAGGACCCGGTGCCTGATGCGCCGATGTTCGCGCCCGATGCCTCGCGTCGTCCGCTCACGCGCCCGACCAATCTCGCGCAGCGCCCCGAGCCGGAACCGGAGCCTGAGGCACCGGCCGAAGAGCCGAGCCCGCAGACCGCAGAGCAGGCTCCGGCGCCGGAACAGGACACCCCGCCCGCGCAGGACAGCACCGACGACGCCGTCGCCGATGCCATCGCGCAGGCGCTCGCCGGCGGTGGCGGCGCGGCGGAGCAGCGTGGGCTATCTAGCCCCGCACTGTCGCCCGGTGATCGCGATGCTTTCAGGATCGCGGTTCAGAAGTGCTGGCGGGTAGACGTCGGAAGCCCGGCCGCCAACGTAACGGTCACCATAAGCATGGACATGGAGCCCAGTGGCCAAGTCATTTCGTCCTCGCTGCGGATGATCGACTCATCAGGTGGTGACACCGCAGCGGTGGGGACGGCCTTCAATAATGCGCGCCGCGCCATTCTGCGTTGCCAAGCTGAAAGCGGTGGGCGCTATTCGCTGCCCGCCGACAAATACGATCAATGGAAGACCATCGAGATGACCTTCAATCCCGAGCAGATGAGGCAACGGTGATGGGGCATCTTGGCGCGGCCCTCCGCACGGCGGCCCACCGGCTCGATAATGTGGCGCTTTGTCCGAGGCGGTTCCGCGCGCTATCATTGCCGCGAGGCAGAACTCAGGCAGAGCGGCGCGGCACGGCGACCGGGAAGG
Source organism: Salipiger sp. ABF4_146 (assembly GCF_056161345.1). Lineage (NCBI taxonomy): Bacteria > Pseudomonadati > Pseudomonadota > Alphaproteobacteria > Rhodobacterales > Roseobacteraceae > Salipiger > Salipiger sp. ABF4_146. The sequence goes on from NZ_JBSWYX010000015.1 coordinate 5,093, forward strand.
AGAACACGAGCATGACAAGAATTCTGGCCCTGATCCTTGCCCTCGGCAGCGCCGGGGCGGCGGTGGGCGTTGCAACGCCGGCGCTGGCGCAAGACGGCCCACTGCGCATCGAGATCACCGAAGGTGTGATCGAACCTCTGCCCTATGCGGTGCCCGATTTCGTGGCCGAGACCGGCGACGCCGCCGAATACGCGCAGCAGATCAGCCGGGTGATCGCCGAGGACCTGAGCGGCACCGGCCTCTTCCGCGAAATTCCGCGCGATGCGCATATCAGCCGCGTGTCGAATTTCTCCAGCCCGGTGCAATTCTCCGACTGGAAAGCGATCAATGCGCAGGCGTTGATCACAGGTGCCGTCAGTTCCGACGGGGCAGGGCGGCTCACCGTCAAGTTCCGCGCGTGGGATGTCTTCGCCGGCACCGAACTGGGCGACGGCATGCAGTTCTCGGCCACCACCGAAGGCTGGCGGCGGCTGGCGCATAAGGTGGCCGATCAGGTCTATTCGCGGATCACCGGCGAGAGCGGCTATTTCGACAGCCGCGTGGTCTTTGTGTCGGAAAGCGGCCCGAAAGACGAGCGTGCCAAGCGACTTGCGGTGATGGATTACGACGGCGCCAACGTGCAGTATCTGACTGACAGCCGCTCGATCGTCATCGCGCCGCGCTTCTCGCCCAACGGCGACCGGGTGCTCTACACCAGCTACGAGACCGGCGAGCCGCGCATTCACGTGCTTGATGTCGGCTCGGTACAGAGCCGCATTCTGCCGACCACCGACGGGGTGATGAGCTTTGCGCCGCGCTTCTCGCCGGATGGCTCGCAGTTGCTCTATTCTATGGCGCGTGGCTCTAACACCGACATCTATGCGATGGACATTAGTTCCGGCCAGACCCGGCAATTGACCACCGCGCCCTCGATCGAGACCGGCGCCAGCTTCTCGCCCGATGGCAGTCAGATTGTCTTCGAGAGCGACCGCTCTGGCAGCCAGCAGCTCTACGTCATGCCGGTGGGTGGCGGCGAGCCGACGCGGATCAGCTTTGGTCAGGGCCGTTACGGCACCCCGGTCTGGTCGCCGCGCGGCGATCTCATCGCCTTTACCAAGCAGAACGCCGGGCGCTTCCACATCGGGGTGATGCGCACGGATGGGTCGGAAGAGCGGCTGCTGACCGCCTCGTTCCTCGACGAGGGTCCGACGTGGGCGCCGAACGGCCGCGTTCTGATGTTCGCCCGCGAGACGCAGGGTGCTCAGGGATCAAGCTCGCTCTACACGGTCGATATCTCGGGGCGGAATCTCAAGCGGGTGCGCACGCCCGATGGCGCGTCGGACCCCAGCTGGGGGCCGCTGCAGTAAGCGCGGCGCCAAAGATCATCGGCCCGGAAACAATTCTCTCAAAAGGGTTATCCGGGCCGCGAGACGCTACGTTCCCAAGCCTTTCGCGCTGTGATAGCCTTTCGGCAAAACATACGAGCAGGACAGTGATCCAATGACATATCTTCCGAAGGTTCTGATGCTGGTGGCCGGTCTTGGCCTTGCTGCCTGCACCAACCCCGATCGTTTCAACGAAGGTGCCTATGGTGCCGGTGCGGGCGGCAGCGGCGCGGGCGCCAATGGCGGCATGGTGCCGGGCTCGGCCAATGACCCGACGTCTTCGGCCTACTTCAACCAGGCGATCGGCGATCGTGTGCTGTTCTCCGTCGACCAGTCGACGCTTACCGCCGAGGCGCAGGCCACGCTTGATGCGCAGGCGCAGTGGCTGATGACCAACTCCGATTACCTCGCGGTGATCGAAGGCCACGCCGACGAGCAGGGCACCCGCGAGTACAACATCGCGCTTGGCGCTCGCCGCGCCAACGCGGTGATGGAATACCTGATCTCCAAGGGCGTGGCTTCGAGCCGTCTGCGCCAGATTTCCTACGGCAAGGAGCGCCCGGTGGAGATTTGCTCCGAAGAGGCCTGCTACGCCAAGAACCGCCGTGCGGTGACGGTGATTTCCATGGGCATGACAAGCTGAGGAGGCCCCGGATGCGTCTGACTGGCATTGCCCTTTGTCTGGGCCTGATCGCGAGCGGCGCGCAGGCCCAGCAGACCGAGACCCTGGCGGATCTCCGTCAGGAACTCGTGATGCTCGACACCGAACTTAAGAAGCTCAAGCAAGAGCTGAACACCACCGGCATCGGCGCGGCAAACGTCGGTGGCAGCACGCTTGACCGGGTGAACGCGATCGAGGCCGAACTGACCCGGCTGACCGCGCGCACCGAAGAGATGAGCCACCGGATCGACAGCGTTGTCAGCGACGGCACCAACCGGATCGGCGATCTGGAATTCCGTATCTGCGAAATGGAGCCGGGCTGCGATATCGGCAACATCGGCCAGACCCGTCCACTCGGCGGCGACCAGCCGGCGACCGCGGGCAGCCCCGCGTCGGCACCGTCGCAAAGCGCGTCGGCAGGCGACGATGCGCTGCCGTCGGGCGGGGTCGAACTCGCCGTCGGCGAGGAGACCGATTTCCGGCGAGCCCAGGAGGCGCTCGCCAGCGGTGACTTTCAATCCGCCGCGAGCGAGTTTGCGTCCTTCCGCCAGACCTACCCGGGATCTCCGCTAGAGGCGGCGAGCTATCTGGGCGAAGGTCGCGCGCTCAGCGAAGCGGGAGATACCCGCGAGGCGGCGCGCCGGTTCCTCGGGGCCTATGCTAATTACCCCGAGAGCGAGGTCGCGCCCGACGCGCTGTGGCGGCTCGGCGCGGCGCTTGGCCAGTTGGGTAGCACCAACGAGGCCTGCGTGACGCTGGCCGAGGTCGAAACCCGCTATCCGGGCAACGCCGCCGTCTCCAAGGCGCAGGCGGAAATGGCGCGTCTCGGCTGCCAGTGAGGCAGCCGGCGAGCCCTGCGATGACACCGACACTGGACCAGCGCTTTGCCGACGCCATGGGCGCGGCGCTGGGGCCGGACTTTCCCTCCGATATCGCGCTGGCCGTCTCCGGCGGCGGCGACAGCATGGCGATGCTGACACTGGCGCACAATTGGACTCACGTCTGGGGGGTGCGGCTGCATGTGGTCACCATCGATCATGGGCTGCGGCCCGAGGCGGCGGAAGAGGCGCGCATGGTCGCGGCAACCTGCGCCGAGCTTGGCTGGCCGCACAGCACGCTGCGCTGGCACTGGGACGGGCAGGGCAATCTGATGGACGCGGCGCGACGCGCCCGTCTCGCGCTGATCGACGGCTGGCGTGGTGGCATCCGCGACGTGCTTATGGCCCACACCGCCGACGACGTGGCCGAGACCTTCTTGATGCGTCTGGCGCGCGGGTCTGGGGTTGAGGGGCTTTCCGCGATGCGCCCGGTGCGCGAGGTTCCTGCGAAGCCGGGAGCTGCGCCGATGCGGATCATCCGGCCCTGTCTCGATATGCGGCGCGGCGAACTACGCCATTACCTGCGCGTCCTGAAGGGCACATGGGCTGACGATCCGTCGAACGAGGATGACAGCTACGACCGCGTGCGCACCCGCAAGCTGATTGCCCGGCTGGAGGCAGACGGCGAGCTCTCCGGCCCCGACCTGAGCCGGACCGCGGAGCGTATGGCGCGGGCGGGCGAGGCGCTGCGGGCAAGGGCGGTGCAGGTCTGGCACGAGATCGCCGCGCCGGATGTGCCGCAGCGGGCGGGCGATCTGCTGTTCGACCAGTCCGGGTTTCAGCGTGTCGAGCGTGACACCCAGCTTCGGCTTCTCGCGGCGGGGCTTTGCTATGTGTCCGGGGCCGAATACCGCCCGCGCGAAGCGCCCCTCGAAGCGCTGCTCGACCGGCTGCTTGGCGGCGGCGGCGGCACCCTGCACGGCTGCGAAACACGCATCGAACGCGGGCGCATCGCCATGTTCCGTGAATACGAAGCGGTGCGAGAGCAGGTGGTCGCAGCGGCGCCCGGGGCGTTCTGGGATGGTCGCTGGCAGATCCTGCGCTGCGATGCCGAGGGGCTGACGGCGCGCGCACTTGGGGATGACGGATGGGCGCAGCGTGATCGCGATGCAGCGCCGCCGGTGCCCTTTCATGCCGCCCGCACCGCCCCCGCGCTGTTCGACGGCGCGCGGCTGGTGGCCTGCGACGCGCTGGCGCTGCGGGATTGCATGCCGCCCGCTTTCAGGCTGTGTCCGTTTGGGCGCGAGGGCCTGAGCTTCGCGGCATTCGTGCAATCCGGCCCGCAAACAGGGTGAAATCGCATTGAACCGGCTGGCTCAGCCCTTATGTTAGGCACACCGTGGTTCCGTCCGGAGCCGCGCGCTACGTCATTTTAGGAGGCCGTCCTTGGGCAACGCACGAAATATCGCCTTCTGGGTCGTTCTTTTCCTGTTGATTCTGGCGCTCTTCAACCTCTTCTCCGGAGGCGGAAGCACGCTGCAGAGCCGGGAAATCAGCTACTCGGATTTCATGGAGGCGGTGGATTCTCAATCCGTCAGCTCCGTCACCATCGACGGCGAGCAAATCCGCTATCGCGGCAACGACGGGCAAGACTATGTCACCGTCAAACCCGAGGATGCGCAGGTCACGGATTCGCTGATCGACAAGGGCGTCACCGTCCGGGCCGAACCGCAGGAACAATCGGGCTTCCAGGCCTTCCTGCTGAGCCTTCTGCCCTTCCTGCTGCTGATCGGCGTGTGGATCTACTTCATGAACCGCATGCAGGGCGGCGGCAAAGGCGGCGCCATGGGCTTTGGCAAATCCAAGGCCAAGCTGCTGACCGAAAAGCACGGCCGCGTCACCTTCGACGACGTGGCGGGCATCGACGAGGCCAAGGAAGAGCTTGAAGAGATCGTGGAATTCCTGCGCAATCCGCAGAAATTCTCGCGGCTCGGCGGCAAGATCCCCAAAGGCGCGCTGCTGGTGGGCCCTCCGGGCACCGGTAAGACGCTGCTGGCGCGCGCCATCGCGGGCGAGGCCGGTGTGCCCTTCTTCACCATTTCCGGCTCGGACTTCGTGGAGATGTTCGTCGGTGTCGGCGCATCGCGTGTGCGCGACATGTTCGAACAGGCCAAGAAGAACGCGCCTTGCATCGTGTTCATCGACGAGATCGACGCCGTCGGTCGCAACCGTGGCTCGGGCTATGGCGGTGGCAACGACGAGCGCGAGCAGACCCTGAACCAGCTGCTGGTCGAAATGGACGGTTTCGAGGCGAACGAGGGCGTGATCATCATCGCCGCCACCAACCGCCGCGACGTTCTCGACCCCGCGCTGCTGCGTCCGGGCCGCTTCGACCGTCAGGTCATGGTGGGCAACCCCGACATCAAGGGCCGCGAGAAGATCCTCGGCGTACACGCCCGCAAGACCCCGCTTGGCCCGGATGTCGACCTGCGCATCATCGCGCGCGGCACGCCCGGTTTCTCGGGCGCGGATCTTGCCAACCTCGTCAATGAGGCGGCGCTGATGGCCGCCCGCGTTGGCCGCCGGTTCGTGACGATGGAAGACTTCGAGAACGCCAAGGACAAGGTCATGATGGGCGCCGAGCGCCGGTCGATGGTGCTGACCGCCGATCAGAAGGAAAAGACCGCCTACCACGAGGCCGGTCACGCCGTCGTCGGCCTGTCGCTGCCGCAGTGCGATCCGGTCTACAAGGCGACGATCATTCCGCGCGGCGGGGCGCTTGGCATGGTGGTCTCGCTGCCCGAGATCGACCGTCTGAACTGGCACAAGTCCGAATGCGAGGAAAAGCTCGCGATGACCATGGCCGGCAAGGCCGCCGAGATCATCAAGTATGGCGAGCCCAACGTGTCGAACGGCCCGGCGGGCGACATCCAGCAGGCCTCCGCTCTGGCGCGCGCGATGGTGCTGCGCTGGGGCATGTCGGACAAGATCGGCAATATCGATTACTCCGAGGCGCATGAGGGCTATCAGGGCAACACGGCTGGCCTGTCGGTCTCGGCGCATACCAAGGAGCTGATCGAGGAAGAGGTGCGCAACTTCATCCAGATCGCCTATGAACGCGCCCATTCGATCCTCACCGAGAAGCACGAAGAGTGGGAGCGTCTGGCGCAGGGCCTGCTTGAGTACGAGACCCTGACCGGCGACGAGATCAAACGCGTGATGAAGGGCGAGCCGCCGAACGCTTCGGGCGGCGAGGATGACGGGTCGGACGACACCCCGAGCGTCACCGCCATCCCCAAGACCAAGCCGAAGGCGAAGCCTTCGGAAGATGGCGGGATGGAGCCCGAACCCTCTGCATGAGCCCGAACGGGCATAACGACTGGGACCCCGGGACCTATCAAAGGTTCCGGGGTCATCGTTTGCGGCCTGCGCTTGATTTGCTGCGGTCTTTGCCCGCGCTCCCCGAGGGGCCGGTTGTCGACCTCGGCTGCGGTGCGGGTGATGTCGGCCCGGCGCTGACGCAGCTGGGGCGGCGGCTGGAGGGCGTGGATCTCAGCCCGGCCATGCTGGACAAGGCGCGACAGACCGGCGCTTATGACGCGCTGCACGAGGCTGAAATCTCGACGTGGAAGGCGGCGGAAGCGCCGGCGCTGATCTTCTCCAACGCGGCGCTGCACTGGGCGCACGGGCATGACATCCTGCTGCCGCGGCTGCTTGCGATGCTTGCGCCCGGCGGCACGCTTGCGGTGCAGGTTCCGGCGCAGAACAACGCGCCGTCGCACCGCATGTGGCTGGCGCTGGTCGAGGAACGCTACCCCGGCCGCATCGATCCGACCACCATTCCCGGCATCCTGCGCCCGGCAGAGTATCACGCGCTGCTGGCACCGCAGGGCGAGACCGCGCTGTGGGAGACCGAGTATTATCAATACCTCGCCCCACAGGAGAGCGGCCATCCGGTGCGCCATTTCACGCAAGCGACCTTTGCCCGTCCAGTGCTCGATCCGCTGAACGAGGCGGAACGGGCAGAACTGATCTCTGCCTATGAGGCGGTGATCCGCACCGTCTACCCGGTGGACGCGGCGGGCGGGGCGCTGTTCCCTTTCCGGCGACTGTTCTTCACCGTCACGGTCTGACGGCGCCGCGCGGCGCCGCAAACTTCCGATCCCTGCGGTGCGCGCCTTTGCCGGGGCTGCGATCGCCGCGCGCGCAATTGCGCAGGAACCGGAGTGCTTCCCCCTCGACGTCGCCGCACATCTGTGGCCCAAGTTGGCTTCGCAACGTAAGCTTCGAAAGGACGTGCCCCATGCCCGCGCTCAAGCCCACCCAGTTCTCTGCTCGCATCACATGGCTTGGCCGGGTGCCGGTCGAAGGCGACAGCATCCGCTCTGTGCCCGAGGAGGCGCTTGATCTGGATTGGGCCGGTCCGGCAGACGAGCGCCACGCGGGCCTGACGCGGCCTTCGTGCTCGCGCGTGACCTCGCAGCACAAGCGCGGCACCGAGATCGCCAACGCCCGTCAGCTCAGCATCGTCGCCGCCGAGGACCTTGCCGAGATCGCGCGAACGCTGAACCTTGATGAGGTCGACCCTGTGCTGGCCGGGGCCACGATGATCCTCGAAGGCATTCCCGACTTCAGCCACATCCCGCCGTCGTCTCGGCTGCAGGGGCCGGATGGCACGACGCTGGTCGTCGACATGGAAAACCGCCCCTGCAACCTGCCCGCGCGCGAGATCGAGGCCGAGCACAAGGGCCACGGCAAGGCGTTCAAATCCGCCGCCAAGGGCAAGCGCGGCGTCACCGCGTGGGTCGAGCGACCGGGCAGACTGGCGATCGGCGACACGCTGACGCTGCACATTCCAGACCAGCCGGTCTGGGCGCATCTCGATGCGGCGCGAAGGGGCTGAACGCTTCGCGCGTGACCACGCGCGCCAGAGCGGCTATTGACGGGGCACGAGACCACTCCGCAGGAAGGCCCCGCCATGACCACCGATATCGAAATCGCCCGCGCCGCTCAGAAACGTCCCATTCAGGAGATCGGCGAAAAGCTCGGCATCACCGGGGCCGACCTCATCCCCTACGGCCATGACAAGGCAAAGGTCTCGGCAAGCTTCATCGAGGGGCTGGGCGAGCGCAAGCGCGGTCGGCTGATCCTCGTCACCGCGATCAACCCGACCCCGGCAGGCGAGGGCAAGACCACCACCACGGTCGGTCTTGGCGACGGGCTGCAGGCGATCGGCAAGAAAGCGGCGATCTGTATCCGCGAGGCCTCGCTCGGGCCGAACTTCGGGATGAAGGGCGGGGCGGCCGGCGGCGGTCATGCGCAGGTGGTGCCGATGGAAGAGATGAACCTCCATTTCACCGGCGATTTCCACGCCATCACGGCTGCGCACAATCTGCTGTCGGCGATGATCGACAACCACGTGCACTGGGGCAACGATCTGGAGATCGACCTGCGCCGCGTGGTCTGGCGCCGTGTGCTCGACGTCAACGACCGGGCGCTGCGCGACGTGGTCACGGGCCTTGGCGGTGCGCCCAACGGCTTCCCGCGGCAGGGCGGCTTTGACATCACCGTGGCCTCCGAGATCATGGCTTGCCTGTGCCTTGCCGAGAACCTCGCCGACCTTCAGGACCGGCTTGGCCAGATGATCGTCGCCTATCGCCGCGACAAGACCCCGGTGCTGGCACGCGATCTGAAGGCCGACGGTGCGATGACCGTGCTGCTGAAGGACGCGATGCAGCCCAACCTCGTGCAGACGCTCGAACATACCCCGGCCTTCGTGCATGGCGGTCCGTTCGCCAATATTGCCCATGGCTGCAATTCGGTCGTGGCCACCAAGACCGCGCTGCGGCTGGCCGATTACGTGGTCACCGAGGCCGGCTTCGGGGCCGATCTGGGGGCCGAGAAGTTCTTCGACATCAAGTGCCGCAAGGCCGGGCTGCACCCCGATTGCGTGGTGCTGGTGGCGACGGTGCGCGCGCTGAAGATGAACGGCGGCGTGGCGCGCGGCGATCTCGGATCCGAGAATGTGGACGCGGTGAAACAGGGCTGTGCCAACCTTGGCCGCCATATCGAGAACCTGCGCCAGTTCGGCGTGCCGGTCGTCGTGGCGGTCAACCACTTCGCCGGTGACAGCGAGGATGAAGTGGCGGCGGTGACATCCTACGCCGAGGCGCGCGGCGCCGAGGCGCATTTGTGCCGCCACTGGGCCGAGGGCTCGGCGGGCATCACCGCTCTGGCCGAGCGCGTGGCGCATATCGCCGATGGCGATGCCGCGCAGTTCGCCCCGCTCTATGCCGACGAGATGCCGCTGTGGGAGAAGATCGAGACCGTCGCCAAGCGCATCTACCACGCAGGCGAGGTCAGCGCCGACGCGCGGGTCGTGGCGCAACTGAAAGAGTGGGAAGAGCAGGGGTTTGGCAACCTGCCGGTCTGCATGGCCAAGACGCAGTACTCTTTCTCGACCGACCCGACGCTGCGCGGTGCGCCCGAGGGCCACACGGTGCCGGTGCGCGAAGTGCGGCTTTCGGCCGGCGCGGGGTTCGTCGTGGCAATCTGCGGCGACATCATGACCATGCCCGGCCTGCCGCGCGTGCCCGCCGCCGAGAGCATCGGGCTCAACACCGAAGGCCAGGTCGAGGGGCTTTTCTGAGGCAGTCACCGTTGCGCGGCGCTCAAAAAGCGCCGCGGGTTTCCGATCCGCGCGTGGTTTGTCGCGATTGGTGCAATATCCGCCGCACTGGTGCGTTGATCCCTGCGCCGCATCGCGGCATAGGGGGCGCACCGGACACGGAAAAAACTTGCAAGGAGCCGCTGATGCGCGATCCCGCAACCTTGGGTGACATGACGGCGCTGCGCGCCGAGATCGACGACACCGACAAGGCGCTGAGCGCGCTCTTGGCGCACCGCCAGAGCCTCATCGACCGTGCCGCCGAGATCAAGACCGGCGCGGGTCTGCCCGCCCGGATCAAGGCCCGCGTCGACGAGGTCGTCGCCAACGCCCGGCGCAACGCCGAGGCCGAGGGGATCGACCCGGACCTGAGCGAGACGCTCTGGCGCGAGCTGGTGGAATGGTCGATCCGCCGCGAGCAAGCGGTGCTGGGACAGGAGTGAGCCACATGAGTGCAACCATCATCGACGGCAAGGCCTTTGCCGCAACGGTCCGCGAAAAGGTCGCCGGCCATGTCGCCCGGCTGAAGGACGAGCACGGCATCACCCCCGGCCTCGCCGTGGTGCTGGTGGGCGAAGATCCCGCCAGTCAGGTCTACGTGCGCAACAAAGGCAAGCAGACGCTTGAAGCGGGGATGCAGAGCTTTGAGCACAAGCTGCCCGAGGACACCTCGGAAGCGGACCTGCTGGCGCTGGTCGAGACACTCAACGCCGATCCGGCGGTGCATGGCATCCTCGTGCAGCTGCCGCTGCCGTCGCACATGAACTCGGACCTTGTCATCAATGCCATCGACCCGGCCAAGGACGTCGACGGCTTCCACATCTCCAACGTCGGCCTGCTCGGCACCGGGCAGAAGAGCATGGTGCCTTGTACGCCGCTCGGCTGCCTGATGATGCTGCGCGAACAGCATGGCTCGCTGTCGGGGCTGAACGCCGTTGTGGTGGGCCGCTCGAACATTGTCGGCAAGCCGATGGCGCAACTGCTGCTGGGCGACAGCTGCACGGTGACCATCGCGCATTCGCGGACCAAGGATCTGGCAGGGGTCTGCCGCGGCGCTGACATTCTTGTCGCCGCCGTGGGCCGCCCCGAGATGATCCCCGGCGACTGGGTGAAGCCCGGCGCGACGGTGATCGACGTGGGCATCAACCGCATCGACGCGCCCGAGAAGGGCGAGGGCAAGACCCGGCTGGTGGGTGACGTGGAGTTTGCATCGGCAGCCGAGGTCGCGGGCGCGATCACCCCGGTGCCCGGCGGCGTCGGCCCGATGACCATCGCCTGCCTGCTGGCCAACACCGTGACCGCCTGCTGCCGCGCCAACGGCCTGCCCGAGCCCGAGGGGCTGACGGCGTAAGCCGCGAAGTAAGGTGAAGAGCCCGGAACAAGGCCGAAGGCCGCCGGGCAAGCGCCGGCCCGTCGCACCGAAGGTGTGCACTCCCAAGTTGCACGCCTTTGGCGTGCGGCGCGGGCTGGCGCTTTTTCATCCTCGCGCAAGGGCATGATGTCGTCCGGGTTTGGCGAGGATAAAGCGCTGACCTCGATGGTCGCAGTGCCACCCCACGGGCCTGCGCTGCCCGACTCGTGCTGCGCCTGCCGCTACCTCGGCATCGGCAGCTGTACCGGCTTTGGCCCCGTCAGGATCGCCTGCGCGCCGTCGCCCATCAGCCCCGACAGCACCGCGCTGTCGGTGCGCAACCCTCCGGTGTAGGCGCCATAGGCGGGTAGGATCAGCCGCGCCGCGTCCAACAGGAAACAGGGCCGCGAGATCACCCGCCCGCGCACGGCAATACGCGCCTTGGGATGGAAATGCCCCGACACCTCTCCCACCGCGCCGTCTTCAGCCATGTGCCGCAGCACCAGCCCGTTCAGCCGCAGTTCCGCCAGATGCGTGCCGCCCAGCGACACCGGGCCGGGATCGTGGTTGCCTTCGACCCAGAGCCAGTCTCGCCCCGCCTGCAGCCGGGCGATCCACAGCTGCTCTTCCTCGGGCAGCACCAGATCGAGCCCCGCCGCGTCGAAACTGTCGCCAAGGCAGACCACCCGCCGCGCGCCGGTGGTCTCGAGGTCGCGCTCCAGCCGCAGCAGGGTCTCGCGTCCCTCGTAGGGCGGCATCAGCGCGCCGCCCTGCGCTGCCAGTCGCGCCGACTTGCCGAAGTGCAGGTCCGAGACCACCAGCAGCCCCTCGGCGGGCCAGTAAAGCGCCCCCGATCCCAGCGCCTCGAGCGCCGCGCCGTGAAAGTCAAAGCCGAGCCGTGTCATCGGCGCTGCCATGCCAGAGCGCCGAGCCCCCCGCAAGACGCTTGCCACCGAAGCAGCGCCGCCCTAGCTGCCGGGCAGGACACAAGAAGGAGAGATCATATGCGCCGCGCCATTGTCACCGGGGGATCGGGCCTCATCGGCAGGGGCATCTGCGAGCGGCTGATGACCGAGGGCTGGGAGGTCGCCAGTTTTGACCTCGCCGAAGACGGCCCGGGGCGCCACATTCAATGCGACGTCTCGGACGAGGCCTCGGTGAAAGCCGCCTTCGATACGCTCGGCTGGGAACGCCTCGACCTGCTGGTCAGCAACGCCGGGCGCACCGGCGGTATCGACATGGAACTGGGCACGACCTCGCTGGACGACTGGAACGGCATGCTCGGCAGTCACCTCACCGGTGCCTTCCTGATGAGCCGCGCGGCGCTGCCGCTGCTGCAGGAGGGCGGGGCGATCGTGGTCATGGCCTCGACCCGCGCGCTGATGTCCGAGGGTGGCGATTTCGCCTACGCCGCCGCCAAGGGCGGGCTGATCGGGCTGACGCAAGCGCTGGCGGTGCAACTGGGGCCGAAGGTGCGGGTCAACGCCATTGCGCCGGGCTGGATCAGCGGTGAGACCGAGCTCTCCCACGACGACCACGCGCAGCATCCGGCAGGCCGGGTCGGCCGCAGCGGCGACATCTCGGATGCGGTGCTCTACCTTGCCGATGCAGGGTTCGTCACCGGCCAGACGCTCACCGTCGATGGCGGTATGACCAAGAAGATGATCTACGCCGAGTAGGGCTCAGATCGCCGCCAGCCCGCTCTCGCGCAGCAGCGCGCCGACTTCCTCTTCAAGCAGGCGCTCGTCAGCGCTGCCGCGGATCGGCACGCGCCCCGGTTCTAGGAACAGCGGCGCCGACAGCGGTGAAAGCCGCTCCAGCCGCAGCAGATCGATCCGCGCCTCGACGCGGGCGCACATCTCGCGGATGCGGGCGAAATCCACGAGCCCGCGCATCGCTTCCTCGCGGGTGATCTGCAGCAGCAGGTGATCGGGGTCGTATTTCACCAGCGTGTCGTAAAGGATGTCCGACGACATGGTCGCCTGCTTGCCGCTTTTGCGCTGGCCGCCGATGTTGCGCTCGATCAGCCCGGCAATGGTGGCCGAGGCGCGGAAGGTGCGCTTCATCACCGCATTGCCCGACAGCCAGCCTTCCAGCCCGGCCTCCAGCGCCTGCAGGTCAAACAGCGGCGCCGGGTCGATCACCTCGTCGAGCCCCCAGATCAGCACGGCGTAATCGGTGGCGACGAACCCCATGGGAGCGAGGCCTTCCTCTTCCATGCGCTTGGTCAGCAGCAGCCCCAGCGTTTGCATGGCGTTGCGCCCGGCAAAGCCATAGACCACCAGCTGCTCGCGCCCGTCGTGCGGAAAGCTCTCTATCAGCAGCCGCCCGGGCTGCGGCAGGCGCGACACCTCGCGCTGCAGCCGCAGCCAATCGGCGGTATGCTCGGGCAGCCCGGGCCATGCACCCTGCTGGAACATCCGCACGATGCGGTCCGACAGCTGGGTGGAGGTGGCGAATTTGGTCCCCATGAAGGTGGCGATCTTGGGCTTGCGATGCGCGTCGCGGCTGACCTGCACCACCATCTCGCGCAGCCCCTCGTAGCGCACGATCTGCCCGCCAATGAGGAACGTATCGCCGCGGGTGAGCTGCGCGGCAAAGCCTTCCTCGATCTCACCCAGCGGCGCGCCGCCGCGCCCGCGGTAGCGCACCTTCAGCGTGTCGGTGTCCTGAATGGTGCCGATGTTCTGCCGGATGCGCACCGCCGAACGTGGGTCGCGCAGCTGCCACAGCCCGTCCTCGCGCTGTTTCAGGCGCTGCCACTGGTCATAGGCGCGCAGCGCGTAGCCGCCGGTGGCGCAGAACTGCAGGCAATCGTCGAACTCCGCGCGGCTCAGCCCGGCATAGGCCCCCGCCGTGGTCATCTCGGCATAAAGCGCGCCCGCGTCGAACGGCCCGGCGCAGGCGGCGATGAGGATGTGCTGGCACAGCACGTCGCGCGGGCCCGGCCCGCGGCTCTCGCCGTCGAGATCGCGGGCCCGCACCGCCTCTAGCGCCGCCACGCATTCCACCACCTCGAACCGGTTGGCGGGCACCAGCAATGCCTTGGAAGGCGCGTTGTACCGGTGGTTGGCGCGCCCGATGCGCTGCACCAGCCGCTTGACGTTCTTCGGCGCGCCGACCTGTATCACCAGATCGACGTCGCCCCAGTCGATGCCCAGATCCAGCGAGCCGGTGCAAACGATGGCGCGCAGGTCGCCGCGCACCATGGCCGCCTCGACCTTCTCGCGCTGGCCGCGGTCGAGCGAGCCGTGGTGAATACCGATGGGCAGCGCTTCCTCGTTGGCCAGCCAGAGCTTGTGAAAGAAAATCTCGGCCTGCGCGCGGGTGTTGTGAAAGATCAGCGTGGTGCGGTGCTGCTTCACCTGCTCCAATACCGCCGGAATGGCATAGGCCGCCCCGCCGCCGGACCATGGCGGCGCCGCCTCGGTCTGCAGCATCGCGATATCGGGCTCGGGGCCGGGGTCTGCTTCGAGGACCTCGCAGGGGTCCGGATGTCGCGCCAGCAGCCCGGCGATGGCCGCAGGGTCCTCGACCGTGGCCGAAAGCCCGACCCGCCGCAGGTCGGGGCACATGCGCTGCAGCCGGGCCAGCGCCAGCATCAGCTGATCGCCGCGCTTGCTTTCCGACAGCGCGTGGATCTCGTCCACCACCACCCGTTCCAGCCCCGCGAACATCCTTGGCGCATCCTCGTAGGAGGTCAGCAGCGCAAGGCTCTCGGGCGTGGTCAGCAGGATGTGCGGCGGATCGGCGCGCTGGCGGCGCTTGCGCGAAGACGGCGTGTCGCCGGTGCGGTCCTCGACGCGGATCGGCAGTCCGGCCTCCTCGATGGGGATCAGCAGGTTGCGCTTGATGTCGGCGGCCAGCGCCTTCAGCGGCGAGACGTAGAGCGTGTGCAGCCCGGTGCGCGGCGCCGCGGTCAGTTCGGCCAGCGTCGGCAGAAAACCGGCCAGCGTCTTGCCGCCGCCTGTCGGCGCAATAAGCAGCAGCGCCGGCGTCCCGGCGCGGTCCAGCAAGGCGCGTTGATGGGGGTGAAGGCTCCAGCCGCGGCGGGAGACCCAGTCTTGAAGCGGGGCGGGCAAATCGAGCATGCCCCCAAGATAGGCGCGGGTGCCGACTTGGAAAGCCGCCGCGCTGCCGCGCGCCCTTCTTCTTCTCTTCTGAAATACGCCGGGGGAGGCCGCGCAACGCGCGGACGGGGGCGGAGCCCCCTCTTTCTACGCCGTTCACCAGACCGACCGCCGCTTCTCAGCCGAGGCGTCGCAACCGCCTCACATCCACCTGTGCCGCCATGCACAGCGCACTCTCTGGCCTTTCCGCTGCAAACCGCTAGGGTCTGGCGCAATCAGATAAAGGGAGTCCCTCTCATGACTGCGCAGTACACCCCGCCCAAAGTATGGACTTGGGAAGCCGAGAGCGGCGGCCAGTTCGCCTCGATCAACCGTCCGATCGCCGGCCCGACCCACGACAAGGACCTTCCGGTCGGCAAACACCCGTTCCAACTCTACAGCCTCGCCACGCCGAACGGCCAGAAGGCCGGGGTGATGTTCGAGGAGCTGCTCGCTGCGGGCCATGACGCCGAGTATGACGCGTGGCTCATCAACATCGGCGAGGGCGACCAGTTCAGCTCGGGCTTCGTCGACGTGAACCCGAACTCGAAGATCCCGGCGCTGCTCGACCGCTCGGGCGAGACGCCGGTCCGGGTGTTCGAATCCGGCGCCATCCTGCTGCATCTGGCGGAAAAGTTCGGCGCCTTCCTCGGCAAGTCAGAGGATCGGGCCGAGATGCTCAGCTGGCTGTTCTGGCAAATGGGCAGCGCGCCCTACCTCGGCGGTGGCTTCGGGCATTTCTACGCCTACGCGCCGGAAAAGATGGAATACCCGATCAACCGCTTCGCGATGGAGACCAAGCGTCAGCTCGACGTGCTTGATCGCAACCTTGCGGACCGCGCCTTCATGACCGGGGACGACTACACGATCGCCGACATCGCGATCTGGTGCTGGTACGGCAACCTCGCGCTGGGACGGCAGTACGAAGCAGCCGAGTTCCTCGACGTGGAAAGCTACAAGAACGTGCAACGCTGGGCCAAAGAGATCGACGCCCGCCCGGCGGTAAAGCGTGGTCGCATGGTCAACAAGGCCACCGGCCCGCTTGAGGAGCAGCTGCACGAGCGCCACGATGCCTCGGATTTCGAGCTGCGCACGCAGGACAAGCTGGCGGCTGAATGACGCGTGCCAGAGGCAAGAGCCTTCCGTGGCTCTTGCACCTCTGCTTTCGCAGGTCGGGCGCGAAGACCCGCCAGACTCGAGATGACGCGCTATGCTGATCACCGCCATCTGGCCGATTTTCGCGCTGATCTGCCTCGGTTTCGCGCTGCGGCGGGCTGGATTTCCCGCAGACTCTTTCTGGCCCGCAGCGGAGCGGCTGAACTATTTCGCGCTGTTCCCGGCGCTGCTCTTCTCCAGTCTCGCGGCCGCGCCGGTGCGTGACCCAGAAGTGCTGCGCCTCGGCGGCGCGGCCCTCGCGACCATTGGGCTTGCGGCGGCGGCGCTGGCCTTGGCGCGGCAGTTTCGTCCGTTTCCGGCGGCGCGCTACGGGCCGGCGCTGCAGGGCGTCATCCGGTTCAACACCTATCTTGGCGTGGCCACCATCACCAGCGTCGCGGGCATCGCGGCCACGGCGCAGGCGGCGGTCTATCTTGCTGTGGCAGTGCCGCTGGTGAACGTGCTGTCGATCATCGCGCTGAGCGACCATGGCGGCGGCGGGCGGCGGGCCGCCGTGCTTTTGCGGACGATTTTCCGCAACCCGCTGATCCTCGCCTGTCTGGCTGGCATCGTGGTTGCGCTCAGCGGCGTGGGGCTGCCCTTTGGCACCGGCGCCTTCCTCAAGCTGCTGGCGCAGGGCAGCCTGCCGCTGGGCCTGCTCTGCGTTGGCGCGGCGCTGCAACCGGAAACCCTGCGGCGCGATCTTCCGGCGCTGACCGGCGTGAGCGTTCTGCGGCTGCTGTGCATGCCGCTGCTGGCGCAGGCGCTTGCCACGCTTTTTGGGCTGGAGGGCAGCGCGGCTCTGGTGCTGGTGGTGTTCTCGGCGGTGCCGACGGCGCCCACAGCCTATGTCCTCACCCGGCAACTGGGCGGGGACGGGCCTTATATGGCCGGGATCATCACCGGACAGACGCTGGTCGCTGCGCTGACCCTGCCGCTGGTGCTGTGGGCTGTCGGAACGCTTTAGCGACGGGCGCGCTGCCTGTTCGGCCCGCGCCCATGCTGAGCTTCGCGAAGACATGGCCTGCGGCCCGCTGGCTCAGACCCCAAGCATTTCGGTCAGGGTGCGCAGCGTCTCGCGGTCGGCGTCATTCATCTTGGCCGCGCGCGAGCGGAAGAGGGTGGCCTGCGAGCGCAGTACCGGCTCTTCGGCCAGCACTTTGAGGTGATTGGCGCGCAGCGTCTCGCCGGTTGAGGTGATGTCGGCCACGGCCTCGGCGGTGAGGTTTTTCACCGTGCCTTCGGTCGCGCCCTGACTGTCCACAAGCTGGTAGTCGGCGACGCCGCCCATGCGCAGGTAGTCGCGCACCAGTCGGTGATATTTCGTCGCGATCCGCATGCGGAACCCGTGCGTCGCGCGGAACGCGGCCGCGGCGCCGTCGAGGTCATCGAGCGTGTCGACATCGACCCACGCGGCGGGCACGGCGACGATCAGATCGGCCTGCCCGAAGCCCAACTCGGCCAGCGGTTCGACCTTTTGGTCCCATTGCACCAGCTTCTCGCGGATCAGGTCGGTGCCGGTGACGCCGAGGTGGATGCGCCCGGCCGCCAGTTCACGCGGAATTTCCCCCGCAGAGAGCAGCACCAGCGACACGCCCTCGACGCCGTCAACGGCGCCAGCATATTCGCGGTCCGATCCGGTGCGCGAGAGCTTAACGCCGCGTGCGCCGAACCAGTCGAAGGTCTTTTCCATCAGCCGGCCCTTGGAGGGCACGCCAAGCTTGATGCTCATTTCGCCACCTCCAGAAGGATGCCCGGACGGATCACGCCGCCCACCGCCGGAATTTCCTGCCCGCCGCCAAGCCGCCGGGTCAGCGCGTCATAGCGCCCGCCGGTGGCGATCGGGGGCAGATCGGGACGGCTCTCGCAGACGAAGCCGAAAGCGAAGCCATCGTAATATTCCATCGAACTGCGGCCATAGCTGGCCTCGAAGTCAAGCTCGGCAACATCCACGCCGCGCGCGCTCAGCGCATCGCAGCGCCGTTCGAACCGCTCCAGCGCGGGCAGCAGCGCGGGCATGTCCACGGCGATGTCGCGCAGGTGTTCCAGCGCGAAGGAGCAGGTCTCACGCACCGCCAGCACCGCGTCGATCAGCTCGACCTGCGCGCGGGGCAGTGCCGGTTCGGCGGCATCCGCGCGCAGCGCGGCGATGCGATCGGCGATCTCGCGTTCGGAGCGCACGCCGATCACCGGGCCGGCCTTGGCCATCGGATCGTCCTGCGCCAGCATCGCGGCGCGGGGTGCGGGAACCGGCGTCTTGCCAGAGAAGCGATCGAGCAGCGCACGGAACCGGCGCGGCCGCCAGATGTGGCGCAGCAGCGCATCGCGCCGCGCCTGCGAGGTCTGCAGCCCCGCCACCGCGGCGGTCAGAATGCCGATGTCGCCGGTGACCGGGCGCAGCGCGTAGGGCGCCAGCACCTCCGAGAACAGGCCAAAGACCTCGGCGTCGAGCTGCGCCTGATCGCCGCGATCGAACACCTCGTAGCCCACCTGAAAGTACTCTGAGGGGCGTTCGGGGTGCTCTTCCTGCCGCCGGAAAATCTCGCCGGCGTAGGTATAGCGCGCGGGTTCGGCCCCGTGGCTCATGTGCATCTCGACCACCGGCACGGTAAAGTCGGGACGCAGCATGACCTCGCCGCGGTTCGGGTCATGCGTCACATAGGCGCGCGCGCGGATGTCCTCGCCATAAAGGTCCAGCAGCGTCTCTGCCGACTGCATGATCGCGCAGTCCAGCGGTTGCGCCCCGGCCTCGGCAAAAACCGCCCGCAGGCGCTCCGCCTCGGCCTTCTCGGCTGCCATGCTCACGCCCATTGGTTCAGGATCTCGCGCACCTTGGCGACCAGTTGATCGCGCGGCACCTCGACTTGCGAGGGCCGTTCTTTCCATTCCTCGAGGCTGGCGCTTTCCGCCAGCTTCGCGCCGAGGATCAGGTCCTTGATCTGCACCACGCCGCGCTCTTTCTCGTCGCCGCCCTCGATGACGGCCACGGGGGAGCCGCGCTTGTCGGCGTATTTGAGCTGGTTGCCGAAGTTCTTCGGGTTGCCGAGGTAGACCTCGGCGCGGATGCCGTTGTTGCGCAGTTCGGCCACCATCGCCTGATAATCGGCCATGCGCGCCTTATCCATCACGGTCACAACCACCGGGCCCTGCGCGGTGCCGCCGATGCGGCCCTTGGCGCGCAGCGCGGCGAGCAGCCGGTCGACACCGATCGACACGCCGGTCGCAGGCACCGCCTGACCGGTGAAGCGCTTGACCAGATCGTCGTAGCGCCCGCCGCCAGCCACCGAGCCGAACTGCCGCTTGCGGCCTTTCTCGTCGAGGATCTCGAAGGTCAGCTCGGCCTCGAACACCGGGCCGGTATAATAGCCGAGGCCGCGCACCACCGAGGGGTCGATCTCGATCCGGTCGGCACCGTAGCCGCCGGCATCCAGCAGCGTGGCGATCTGCTCCAGCTCGTCGACGCCTTCTGCGCCCACTGCCGAAGCGCCGATGGCGGCACGCAGGTTGGCCAGCGTCGCCCTCGCGTCCGCGCCCTTGGAGGTCAGGAAGGCCAGCACCGGTGCGGTCTGATCGTCCGACAGGCCGACGCCATCAATATAGGCCCCGGAGGCATCCAGACGGCCCTTGCCCAGAAGCTCGCGCACGCCGCTCTCGCCGACCTTGTCGAACTTGTCGATGGTGCGCAGCACGGCCTGCTGCTGCGCGTCATCCGACAGGCCCATGGTCTCGAGCACGCCGTTCAGAACCTTGCGGTTGTTGACCCGCACCAGATAGTCGCCGCGCGGAATGCCGACCTCTTCCAGCGTGTCCGACAGCATCGCGCAGATCTCGGCGTCGGCGGCCACGGAAGGCGCGCCCACGGTATCCGCATCACACTGGTAGAACTGCCGGAACCGGCCCGGCCCAGGCTTTTCATTGCGCCAGACCGGCCCCATGGCGTAGCGCCGGTAGGGCGTGGGCAGATCGTTGCGATGCTGGGCGTAGACCCGCGCCAGCGGCGCGGTCAGGTCGTAGCGCAGGGCCACCCAGCCGTCATCGTCGTCTTCCCAGGCAAAGACCCCCTCGTTCGGACGGTCGACGTCCGGAAGGAACTTGCCGAGCGCCTCGACGGTCTCGACGGCGGAGCTTTCCAGCGCTTCAAAGCCGTAGCGATGATAGACCCCGGCGATCGTATGCAGCATGTCTGCGCGTTCGGTCACCTCGGTGCCGAAATAGTCGCGGAACCCCTTGGGCGTTTGTGCCCGGGGGCGGGGGGCTTTCTTTTCCTTGGCCATGGCCTCGCTCCGGCTGTCCAGATTGCGCGCTCCCCATAGCCGCTTGACCCGCAAGGAGCAAGCGAAGCCCCATCGGTGCCTGCAATTCCCCCCGGTTTCCGCCCCTGAGATCGCGCGCAGGCCCGGTCGAGTTTCGGAAATGCCCGCGCGGCCTCGATCAACACGGCATCGCCGCGGGCCTTTCCGTTGCGCCCGTGCAAGTGGGCTAGGCCCCGGCAGGGGCCGTCCGCGCAGGCTAGCCGAAGTTGGCCCACAGCGCGCAGGACCCTCCTGCGCCGCGTTGCAGCGTGGATTGCGCCGCGTCGCGGCATGAAAAGAAAATTGGAATGCGGCATTGTGTCGCCACGGATCCGTGATAGCCTCTTTTTCAGGGAGGAACGAATATGCATCTTTTTCTGGTCGGCCTGTCCATCGGGCTTCTCATCATGTCGCCACTGATCGCGCTGGTCCTGTTCGCCGGGATCATGTCGCGCCGTAAGGAGGCCGGAAGACCGCCACGCGGTGGACAGCGGGCCCCGGTTCGCGGCGGCGCTTTCCCGGCAGGCTTCGCCAAGCCCTGAGTCCTTGAAACTCCGCTTTTGACACGGAAAAGCCGGGCACCTTGGAGGGGGCGCCCGGCTTTTTCGTCGCCGTAAGGTGCGACGCTCTGAAGTGTCGGGGCGGTGCCCGGCGGGACGATCAGTCGAGTGCCTTGTCGCTGCTGCCCGCATCCCCCTTGATCCAGTAGCCCGCCGCCTTCAGATGCGGCGCGGGGTGGCTGCGGTCTTGCAAGAAGTGCTGCTTCAGCGCTCGCGCCACCTTCGCTTCGGCGGCGATCCAGACAAACCCCTTGCCCTCGGGCAGATCCAGCGTCCGTGCCGCGTCGAGCAGCGGTGCCGCCTCATGCGCCTCGGCAACCGGGCGATGCAGCCAGTGAGTCTGTTGCGTGGCGGCGCTCTGCCATGTCTGTTCATCTTCGGCGCCGGGCACGGCGGCGAGGGTGATCGCGGTGACGCCTGCAGGCAGGTCCTCGACGCGGCGGGCAATGGCGGGCAGGGCGGTCTCGTCGCCGATCAGCAGGTACCAGTCGAACACCGGCGCCACCACCGCCGAGCCGCGCGGTCCGCCGACCAGCAGCGTGTCGCCGGGTTGCGCCGCTTCGGCCCATGCAGTGGCCGGGCCGGCATCGTGCAACGCGAAGTCCAGCACCAGCGTGCGCGCCTCGGTGTCGAACGCGCGCGGGGTGTAGTCGCGTGCCACCGGGGCCTCTGCACCGGTGTCGAGGAACAGCTTCACGTGGTCGTCGGCGCCAAGGCTGGTGAAATCGGCCAGGTCCTCGCCCTCGAGGGTGATGCGCAACATGTGCGGGGTCAGCCGCTGGCTGTCTCGCACCGTCAGGGTGCGGCGCTTCAATTCGTGGCGGTGGCGGGTGATGATGCTTTCCATGTCAGGTCCTTGCGTGTCTTTCAGTCTTCGGGTGTGTCGCGGGGCGTGGCCTCGCGGATGTCCCGAGCGGTGTCTCGTAGCTGCGCGGAAAGCGTGGCGATGAGTGTATCGTCTGCACCGGGTGCGGTGAGGCGCTGGCGCAGGGCGGATTTGATCTCGTCCATGGCGGCGACGATTTCCTTGGGCGCGTTGCCGCGGTGCCAGCGCGGCGGCTTGCGGGTCAACAGTTCGTCGGCGACCGTGCGGTTGGCGGCCAAAAAGGCGCTGCCGTGGTCGCTGATGCGCGAGCGCTTGCGCCCGGTCTCGTCGGTCTCGATCTGCACGTGCCCCATGTCTTCCAGCCACGACAGCGTGGGGTAGATGACACCGGGGCTGGGGCAATAGGCGCCCTCTGTCCGCTCTTCTATCTCACGTATCAGCTCGTAGCCGTGGCGTGGGCGCTCGGCGATCATCGCCAATACCAGCATGCGCAGCTCTCCGTGGCCGAAGAGCCGCTTGCCGCGCCGTCCGCCGGGCTTTGGGTGGGCTGGTTTATCGCGTTGCATGTGGTCCTCTTGGATTCGATATATCGGAAAATAAGATATATCGGAAAATCCGCAAGCCCCCGGTTCTCACACCCGCGTGCGTGGCTACGGCCGGATCGTTGTCATAAAGGTTTCACTTTCCGTGACCCGATAATTCGAATATTCGGGAAATATGGAAAAAGAGATTCCCGATCGCCTCATGACCCTTGGCCACCCGCAGCGGCTGGCCATCTTCCGGCTGCTGATGCGCCGCTTTCCTGACCGGCTTCCCGCCGGCGAGATCGCCGAGACCATCGGCGTGAAGGCCAGCACGCTTTCGGCATATCTGGCGGCGCTGATGCGCGCCGGGCTGGTCACTCAGGCGCGGTCGGGCACATCGCTGCTCTACAGCGTCGACATGACCCAAGTGCGACAGACCTTCGACTATCTGCTGCGTGACTGCTGCCGCGGGCGGCCCGAGATCTGCGCACCATCCCCCTTCCTCTCCGAGACAGGAGTGCCCCCAATGCCTGACCGCAAGTACAACGTGCTGTTCATCTGCACCGGCAACTCGGCCCGCTCGATCTTTGCCGAGACGCTGCTGCGCGAGATCGCCGGCGACCGCTTCAATGCCTACTCCGCGGGCACCAAGCCCAGTTCGCAGCTCAACCCGACGGCGGTAGAATTGCTGCACCAGAAGGGACACGACATTGCGCCGCTGCGCGCCAAGAATGTATCGGAGTTCTCTGGCGCGGATGCGCCGGACCTCGATTTCGTCTTCACCGTCTGCAATCAGGCGGCGAATGAGGAATGCCCGGCGTGGGAAGGGCAACCGATCAGCGGCCACTGGGGCATGCCCGACCCGGTGAAGGCCACCGGCACGGAGGCCGAGAAGATGCTGGCCTTCCAACAGGCCTACGGCGCGCTCAAACATCGGATTTCCGCCTTCACCGCGCTGCCCTTCGCCCAGCTTGACCGCATTTCGCTGCAGGCGGCGGTGGACGAAATCGCCCGGGCCGAACCCGACCAGACCGACACGACCCAGACAATTCCGGAAGCGACCACATGACCACCTATGCTCTCAACGGCCTCGGCCGTATCGGAAAGCTCGCCCTGAAACCGCTCCTCGAAAGCGGCGCGCAGATTGCATGGATCAACGACGCCGTCGGCGATCCGGCGATGCACGCGCATCTGCTGGAGTTCGACACGGTGCACGGGCGCTGGGACGCCGAGATCCAACACGACCACGAGAGCGTGACGGTAGGGGGCACCCGTCTGCCCTTCATCGGTACCAAGGACCTGTCGCAGCTGCCGCTCGACGGGGTGGATGTGGTGATCGACTGCACCGGGGTCTTCAAGTCCGAAGCCGCGCTCGCGCCCTATTTCGAGGCCGGGGTGAAGAAGGTGGTTGTCTCGGCGCCGGTCAACGACGGGCCCACGGCGAACATCGTCTATGGCGTCAACGATGCCACGTATGACCCGGCGCGGCACAGCATCGTCACCGCGGCGTCCTGCACAACCAACTGCCTCGCGCCGGTGGTCAAGGTGATCCACGAAGCGCTCGGCATCCGCCATGGCGCGATCACCACGATCCACGATGTGACCAACACGCAGACCATCGTCGATCGCCCTGCCAAGGATTTGCGCCGGGCGCGCTCGGCGCTGAACTCGCTGATCCCCACCACCACCGGTTCGGCCACCGCGATCACGCTGATCTATCCCGAACTGAAGGGGCGACTGAACGGCCATGCGGTGCGCGTGCCGCTGCTCAACGCCTCGCTGACCGATTGCGTCTTCGAGGTCGAGCGCGCCACCAGCGCCGAGGAGGTCAACGCACTGTTCGAGGCGGCTTCGAAGGACTCGCTGAAGGGCATTCTCGGCTACGAAGAGCGGCCGCTGGTGTCCTGCGACTATACCAACGACACGCGCAGCTCGATCATCGACGCGCCCTCGACCATGGTCGTCAACGGCACGCAGGTGAAGGTCTACGCGTGGTACGACAATGAAATGGGCTACGCGCACCGGCTGGTGGACGTGGCGCGCATGGTCGGAGACACGCTGTGAGCACCCAAGCCAAGCACCGGCCCGAGGGCCTGTCGGCCTATATCGCGGTGACGGCGGCCTATTGGGCCTTCATGCTGACCGACGGCGCGCTGCGCATGCTGGTGCTGCTGCACTTCCACAGCCTCGGCTTCTCGCCGGTGCAGCTGGCGTATCTTTTCGTGCTCTACGAGATCGCCGGGATGGTCACCAATCTTTCCGCAGGCTGGATCGCCGCGCGCTTTGGCCTGACATCGACGCTCTACGCGGGGTTGTCGCTACAGGTGGTGGCGCTGCTGGCGCTGACCCAGCTCGATCCCTCGTGGGCTATCGGCGCGTCGGTGGCCTTTGTGATGTGCGTGCAGGGCGCGTCGGGCGTGGCCAAGGATCTGGCCAAGATGTCCTCGAAATCGGCGGTGAAGCTGCTCGCCCCATCCGAGGACGGCGGGCTCTTTCGCTGGGTGGCGGTGCTCACCGGCTCGAAGAACGCGGTGAAGGGGCTGGGCTTTTTGCTCGGCGCGGCGCTGCTGGCGACGCTTGGCTTCAAATGGGCGGTTCTGGCCATGGCGCTGGTGCTTGGCCTGATCCTCGTCGCGGTGACCATGTTCATGCCGGGCGGGCTCCCGAGGGGGCGCAAGGGCGCGAAGTTCTCCGAGGTCTTCTCGAAGTCGGCTAACGTCAACTGGCTGTCGGCGGCGCGGGTGTTCCTGTTCGGCGCGCGCGACGTGTGGTTCGTGGTCGGCATCCCGATCTACTTCTACGCAGTGCTGTCGGATGGCACCGAAGAGGGCAACCGCGCGGCGTTCTTCATGATCGGCACCTTCATGGCGGTCTGGGTGATCCTCTATGGCGCGGTGCAGGCGTCGGCGCCGCGCATCCTGCGCGCTCGCACCCGTCCCGAGGGAGAATTGATCCGCGCCGCGCGCGGCTGGGCCGCTGCGCTCTTCGTGGTGCCGGCGGCGCTGACCGTGGCGGTGCTGCTTTCGCCCGCGCCGCAGATGTGGCTGACGGTGACGCTGGTCCTCGGCCTGCTGGTGTTTGGAGCGATCTTCGCGGTGAACTCCTCGCTGCATTCCTACCTGATCCTCGCCTTTACCAAGTCCGAGCGGGTGACGATGGACGTGGGCTTTTACTACATGGCCAATGCGGCGGGGCGGCTGATCGGTACGCTGTTGTCGGGGCTGACCTATCAGATCGGAGGGCTGCCGCTGGTGCTGGGCACGGCGGCTGTGATGGTGGCGCTGGCCGCGCTGACCTCGGGCAGGCTGAGCGCCGAGCCGCAGGAGGTGGCGGTCTAGCCGCAACACGGGCCAGCGCTCGACCGGCGGCTTCGCCTTGAGTCCGGTCGGGGCGGGGGCCGTACCACGGCAAACGCAGAAGGCCCGGACACAGCGCCCGGGCCTTCACTTTTTCTCCGCCGCGCCTCACACCACCGGCGGCGTGCGGCCCTTGTGGATCTTCTCGCGCAGGCCTTGGATCAGCTTGAAGAACACCGGCCCGAAGATCGCACCCAGCACCGCCGAGGCAATCGCCCCGCCAAACACCGCAAGCCCCAGCGACACCCGGCTGGCCGAGCCCGCCCCACTGGCGATCACCAGCGGGTAGACCCCCACCGCGAAGGCCAGCACCGTCATCATCACCGGGCGGAAGCGCAGCTTCGCGGCCTGCATCGCCGCCTCGTGCAGTTCCAACTCCGCCGCCTCGCGCTGCTGCTTGCCGAACTCGACGATCAGGATCGCGGCCTTCGCCGCCAGCGCGATCAGCATCAACAGGCCGATCTGCCCGTAAAGACTGAGCGGCTCCCCTGCGATGCGCAGAGAGATCAGCGCCCCCAATACAGCGAAGGGCACCGTCAGCAGCACCGCCACCGGCGTCAGGAAGCTCTCGTAAAGCGCCGCGAGGAAAAGGAAGGTGAACACGAGGCTCAGCCCCAGCGCGATCGGCACCGCGTTGCCTGACGAGCGTTCCTCGCGCGAGGAGCCGGTCCAGTCGTAGCGGAAACCCTCGGGCAGCGCCTCGGCGGACAGCTCTTCAAAGGCATCCATTGCATTGCCCGTGCTGTAGCCACCGGCGACATTGGGGATACCGGTGATCGTCGCCGAGTTGTAGGTGTTGTAGCGATAGAGCACATCCGGCCCGGTGGTGGGGACCGGAGTGATCACCGTCGAAAGCGGCACCATGCCGCCCTCGCGGTTGCGCACGTAGAGCGAGTCGAAGGCGCGCTCGTTCTGGCGGAACTGGGCGTCGGCTTGGATCATCACTCGGTAGGATTGGCCGAAGACGTTGAAGTCGTTGATGTAAAGCGCCCCGAGCTGTGCCTGCAGGGTCAGGAAGATGTCCGAGATCTGCACGCCCAGCGTCTTGGCCCGCACGCGGTCGATCTCGAGGTTGAGCTGCGGCGCGTCGGCCTTGAAGGTGGAATAGGCCAGCGCGATCTCGTCCAGTTGGTTGGCCGGGGCGAGAAAGCCCTGCAGCGCCGCAGTCATCTCGTCCGGCCCGCGTCCCTGCGTGTCTTCCAGAACGAAGGCCAGACCCTCGACCGCGCCGATGCCCGGCAGCGCAGGGGCGCCGAAGATGATCGTCTGCGCCTCGGGGATGTCGGCGAACTGCTGGGTGAACTTGCGCTGCAGGAAGGCTTGGCTGCTTTCTTCGGTTGTCCGCTCGCTCCATTCCTTCAGCTTGACGATGATCATGCCGGAGTTGGCCTGCAGCGCTGAGTTGAGGATCGAGTAGCCGTTCACCGACAGCACGTTCTCAACCGCCTCATCCTCGCCAAGCGCATCGGTTAGCCGATCCATCACAACCTCTGTCCGGTTCAGCGACGCGCCCGAAGGCAGCTGCACGTCGACCATGAAGAAGCCCTTGTCCTCGGTCGGGATGAAGCTGGTCGGTGTGGTGGTGAAAAGCGTGTACATGCCAAAGAACAGCGCCGCGACGATGGCGATCGCGATGATCGCGTGCTTGGCAAGGAAATCCACGGTGGCCGCGTAGATGCGGGTCACCCAGTCGAACCCTTTGTTGAAGCCTCGGATCACGAAGTTCGGATGCAGCCCCGGCTTCATCAGCACCGAGGCCAGCGCCGGACTGAGCGTCAGCGCGTTGACCATCGAGATCAGCACCGAGATCGTCAGAGTGGCACCGAACTGGCTGAACATCCGTCCGGTGATCCCGGGCAGCAGCAGGGTCGGGCCAAAGACCGCCGCCAGCACCAGCGAGGTGGCGACGATGGGGCCGGTCACCTCGGCCATGGCGCGCCGGGTGGCCTCGGGCGCGTCTAGGTCAGGGTTTTCGTGCAGGATGCGCTCGACGTTCTCGACCACGATAATCGCGTCATCCACCACCAGCGCGATGGCGAGGATCAGCGCGAAAAGTGTCACCGTGTTGATCGTCATGCCAAAGGCGTAGAGCACCGCCAATGTGCCAATGATCGAGACCGGCACGGCGATGGTCGGGATCAGCGTCGCCCGGATCGAGCCAAGGAAGATATAGGTCACCGCCACCACCAGCAGGATGGTGAAGATCATGGTGATCACCGTCTCTTCGAGCGAGGCTTCGATGAACAGCGTGGTGTCGTGGCCGATAACGTAATCGACTCCTTCGGGGAAATACTCCTTCAGTTCCTCCATCTTCTCGCGCACCGCCTCGGCGACCTCCAGCGAGTTGGCCTCGCTGAGCTTGTAGATCGCCATCAGCACGCCGGGCTGGTTGTTGAACTCGCCATAGCCCTTGTAGGCAAAGGCCCCCAGCTCGATCCGCGCCACGTCGCGCAGCCGGATCACCGAGCCCGCGTCATTGGCCGTGAGGATGATGTCGCCGAACTCCTCTTCGGTCTCCAGTCGGCCCTTGGTGGTCAGCACATATTGGAACTGCGTGTCGTCCGCGGCCGGGGCGGCACCAAGCTGGCCCACGGCGGCCTGCGCGTTCTGTTCTTTCACCGCCAGCACGATCTCGTTCACGGTGATATTGTGATTGGCCATTTTCACCGGGTCGAGCCATGCGCGCATGCCGTAGTCCAGCGCGCCGATGTTCTCGGCGGCGCCCACGCCGGGCAGGCGGGCCAGTTCTCCCTCGACGTTGATCGAGGCGTAGTTGGACAGGAACAGCCCGTCGAAGCGCCCGTCGGGCGAGACGATGTCGACCACCATCAGAATGTCGGGATTGCGCTTGCGCACCCGTATGCCGCGCTGGCGCACCTCGGCAGGCAATGCCGGTTCGGCCAGAGCCACGCGGTTCTGCACGTCGACCTGCGCCAGATCGGCGTCGACACCGGTCTCGAAGGTCACGGTCAACGTGTAGCTGCCATCCGCCGCGGCCTTGGATTCCATATAGGCCATGCCCTCGGCGCCGTTCACCTCGTCCTCGATGGGGGTGGCGACAGCCTGCAGCACGGTCTGCGCATCGGCGCCCGGATAATTGGCGCGCACCACCACCTTGGGGGCGGCGATGTCTGGGTACTGGTCGATCGGCATCACCTGAAGCGTGAGCAGGCCGAACAGCGTGATGAGCAGCGAAATGACGAAGGCGAACTTCGGTCGCCTGATGAAAAATAGGGGTCCCATGAAATTCTCCGCTGCCGGGGATCAGCTGTCGTAGGGCTGCGGGGTGACGGCGAGGCCCGGACGCATGCGCTGCAGCCCCTCCACAACCACCCGTTCGCCATCTTCAAGCCCTTCGGTGACGGTCCAGTCGGCACCATTGCGCACGCCCACGACGATGTTGCGCCGCTCGACCACGTCGCCATCGCCGACCACCCAGACGAAATGGCCTTGCTGGTCTAGGCTGACCGCGCGCTGCGGCACCAACGGCGCCTGCACAGGCTCGATCACCTGTCCGCGGATCGTGACGTTCTGACCGGGCAGCAGGATGCCATCGGGGTTGGGAAAGAGCACGCGGGCGGCAATCGTGCCGGTGCTTGCGGCCCCGGTGTTGTCCCAGTTCTCGAAGGTGCCCTTTTCGGGGTAGACCTCGCCGCCGGGCAGGATCGCCTCAAGCTCGAGCGGCGGGATCGATCCGCCCGCTTCTTCGATCCGCAGTCTGCGGGCAAGGAAGCCGAAGTAATTGGACTGATCGACCAGCCCCACCGCGTAAATCGGGTCGAGCGAGACCAGCGTCGCGATATAGCCGATCTGTGTTGGATCGCCCGGCGCGAAAAGGTCGCCCACCGCGTATTGCGGCGCCGAAATGCGCCCGCTGAACGGTGCGTAGACCTTTGTATCTGCGAGGTTTTCTTCGGCCTGTGCGATCTGAGCGCTGGCCACGTCAACCTGCGCCTGTGCCACGTCGGCCTGCGCTTGCGCGTATTCCACCTCGCGCTGCGAGACGGTGTTACTCTGCGACAGTTGCGTGGCGCGGTCGAGGTCGAGATCGGCCTTGATCGCCGCGGCCTCGGCCTGTTTCAGCGCGGCATGTGCCTGCGCCAGCGCGATACGGAAATCGGTTTCGTCCATCTCGACGAGCAGTTCGCCCTCTTCGACGAAATCACCGGCGGTGATGTGGATCGCGGTGATCTGCGCTTGAATCGGCGGTCGCAGCGACGCGGTGTTCAGCGCCTCGATGCGGGCGGGGTGGGTGAAGGAAGGGCGGATGC
The DNA here is from genome assembly GCF_056161345.1 of Salipiger sp. ABF4_146. Taxonomy (NCBI): domain Bacteria; kingdom Pseudomonadati; phylum Pseudomonadota; class Alphaproteobacteria; order Rhodobacterales; family Roseobacteraceae; genus Salipiger; species Salipiger sp. ABF4_146. The sequence goes on from NZ_JBSWYX010000015.1 coordinate 35,047, forward strand.
TCTGCGTGGCGATGGTCTGCACCAGAGCGGTGGGGCCGGGTGCGGCCTCGCCGTCGTCCTGCGCCACGGCGAGGGTCGGGATGAGGGTCGCGGATGCCAATACAGCGGCGCACAGAGAGACAGTGAAAATCTTTCGCAGCAGTCCAATCAACATATCAAGAGTCCTTTCACGGACGGAGCTATGCCATGAAGCGTACACCAAATACGGGAAAAATCTATTTTTATTACAATCGTGTCGCGGTGTTTCGCCCATCGCCACCTGCGTTGCGAGGCATGGCAGCAGAATGCGCGGCATTGCGCGGCGGATCCAGGGCGTCGCGGAATTGGCCTTCGGGGTCGCGAAAGCGGTGTCCGGTATCCCTCACGCTTCTGTCATATGAAAATATTGACAGTCATCATACAAGTCAGTCATAACCGCGGCGTGACGTCATATGCATCTACAGGGAGGAGATCATCATGCGATTCACCAAGACCGGGGCTCTTACAGCTACCGTCGCGCTCTGCGGCCTTCTGGCCGGTGCCGCGCAGGCCGAAACCTGGCGCGCCTGGGCCATTCACCCCGAGGATTATCCGAACGTGGTGGCCATGCAGCAGTTCGCCGACGAGGTGACGGAAAAAACCGAGGGCCGGATCGAGCCCACCGTCTACGCCAATGGCGTGCTGGGCGCGCAGCCCGACGCGATCGAGCAAGTCCGCGCTGGCGCCATCGCCGTTGGCAACTTCAACATGGGCCCGATGGGCGAGATCGTTGCGGCGACCAACGTGCTGTCGCTGCCCTTCATCTTCCGCGACGTGGACCACATGCACGCGGCGATGGACGGCGAGATCGGCCAGCGTTTCTCGGACGCGCTGTCGGAAGAGGGGCTTGTGGCGCTGTCGTGGATGGATAGCGGCTCGCGCTCCTTCTACAACACCAAGCACCCGATCGAGACGCCTGCCGACATGGATGGGCTGAAGTTCCGCGTGATGAACAACGATCTTTACGTGCAGATGGTCGACAAGCTGGGCGGCAACGCCACGCCGATGGCCTATGGCGAGGTCTACCAGTCGCTGAAGACCGGCGTGATCGACGGGGCGGAAAACAACTACCCCTCGTTCGAAAGCTCGAACCACTACGAGGTGGCACAGTACTACTCGATCACCAACCACCTGATCATCCCCGAGTGTATCTGCGTGTCGACCCGCGTCTGGGATGGCGTGTCGGACGAGGACAAGGCGATTGTCACCGAGGCCGCCGTGAAAGCCGCAGACCTGCAGCGTGAGCTTTGGGCCGAGCGCTCGGAAGCGTCCAAGCAGAAGGTGATCGACAGCGGCGTGGCGGTGAACGAGGTCGAGGACGGGCAGGCGTTTCAGGACGCGATGGAGCCGGTCTACGCCGATTTCATCTCCGCGAACCCCGATCTGGAAAGCCTGATCCGCGATATTCAGGCGGTCGAGTGATCTACGGCTTTTATCCAAGCTGAAAATCGGCGTGTCCCCGCGGGGACACGCCAGTTCCGGGAGGGGTCATGGCGCACGCGCAACCGGCCGGGGCAGGGGCCATCTATCGCCTGCTCGATTTTCTGTCGCGTATCTGCGTGCTTGTCGCCGGCAGCGGTCTGGTGCTGCTGATCGCCATCTTCGGCTGGCTGGTCTGGGGGCGCTACGTGATGAACGACACCCCCACATGGGTCGAGCAGTTGGCGCTGATCCTCGTGGTCTGGATCACTTTCCTTGGTGCCGCCGCCGGGGTCTGGAACCGCACCCACCTGTCGGTCGACTTTCTGCGCGACGCCTTTCCCGGCACCATCGCCATGGTGATGAAATGGCTGGCGCTGATCGGCGTGCTGATCTTCGCGCTCTGCCTTGGCTGGCAGGGCTACATCCTTGCCGAGAACACATGGGCACGCACGGTGCCGATGCTGGGCGTCTCCGAGGGCATGCGCGCTGTGCCCATGGCCATCTGCGGCGCGCTGAGCGCGCTTTTCACCCTCTATCAAATGGCCGAACTGGCGAAGGGCCGCGGGTACTGACATGGGTTTGATTATTCTTTTCGGGGTCTTCGCCGGCGGCCTTATCTGCGGCATGCCCGTGGCCTTTGCCATCGGCCTCGCGGCGGTGGGCGGCTTTGTCTACGAGGGGCTGCCGCTGTTCATCGGCTTCCAGCGCGTGCTGTCGGGAATCTCGGTGTTCTCGCTGCTGGCGATCCCCTTCTTCATCTTCGCCGGCGAGCTGATGATGCACGGCGGCATCGCCGGGCGGCTGGTGCGGCTGGCCTCCTCGGCGGTGGGCGCGATGCGCGGCGGGCTGGGCGTGGTCAACGTGGCCTCCTCGATGCTCTTCGGCGGCATCTCGGGCTCGGCGGTGGCCGATACCTCGGCGCTTGGCTCGATCCTCATCCCGGTGATGAAGGAAAAGGGCTATGATCCTGATTACGCGGTGAATGTCACCGTCACCTCTTCGGTCGCGGGCGTGGTGATCCCGCCCTCGCACAATATGATCCTGTTTGCCGTAGCGGCGGGCGGTGTGTCGGTGTCGAAGCTGTTCATCGCCGGCGTGGTGCCGGGCATGCTGATGTGCCTGTGCCTTGGCATCGTCGCCTATGCGGTCGCCGTGCGCCGCGGTTACCCGGCTGAAACCTTTCCCGGCTGGAAGGCGCTTGGTCTGTCGTTCATCGTCGCCCTGCCGGGGCTGATGACCGCGATCATCGTCGTGGGCGGCGTGCTGTCGGGGGTGATGACGGTCACCGAGTCCGGGGCCTTCGGCGCGATCTGGGCCATCCTCGTCACCACCTTCGTGTACCGCGAGCTTAGCTGGGAGGGCTTCAAGACCGCCGTCGTCAACTCGGTGCGCACCACGGCGCTGGTGATGCTGCTGGTGGCCACGGCCTCGGCCTTTTCCTACCTGCTGACCCTCTACCGGGTGCCGGACCTGCTGGCCAGCGCGGTCACCGGCATCTCGGACAACCCGATCGTGATCCTGCTGCTGCTCAACCTGATCTTGCTGGTGCTTGGCATGATCATGGACATGGCGGCGCTGATCCTGATCTGCACGCCGATCTTCCTGCCCGTCGCGGTGGGACTGGGGATGGACCCGATCCAGTTTGGCGTGGTGCTGATGATGAACCTTGGCCTCGGCCTCTGCACGCCGCCGGTGGGCGCTTGCCTCTTTGTGGGCTGCGTCGTCGGCGGCGTGCGGATCGAACATGCGGTGAAGACGATCCTGCCGTTCTACGCGGCGATCCTCGTGGCGCTGCTGCTGGTGACTTACGTGCCCGCCTTCTCCATGTTCCTGCCGAGCCTGATGGAGTGAGAGACATGATGATGAAACGTATCCTGATCACCGGCGCGGCGGGCCAGCTTGGCAAGATCCTGCGCGAGACGCTGAAGCCGCACGCCGAGGAACTGCGCCTGTCGGATATCACCGAGATCACCGACCTTGGCCCGAACGAGAGCTTTGTGCCCTGCGACATCGCCGACGGCGAGGCGGTGAAATCGCTGGTCGAGGGCTGCGACGGGGTGGTGCACCTCGGCGGTATCTCGGTGGAGAAGAACTTCGATCTGATCGAGGCGGCCAACCTGCGGGGCGTCTACAACCTCTACGAGGCGGCGCGGCTGCACGGGCATCCCCGGATCATCTTTGCCAGTTCCAACCACACGATCGGCTATTACAAGCAAGAGCAGCGGCTCAAGCCCACCGACCCGTTCAAGCCCGACGGGCTCTACGGCGTTTCTAAGATCTTCGGCGAGGCGGTGGCCAGCCTCTATCATGACAAGTTCGGGCAGGAGAGCGCGCTGGTGCGCATCGGCTCGTGCACCCCGAAGCCCGAGAACTGGCGGATGCTGTCCACTTGGATCAGCCCCCGCGATTTCACCTCGCTGATCATGGCCGCCTTCACCGCACCGCGCCTTGGCTGCACCGTGGTCTGGGGGCAATCGGCCAACGACATGGGCTGGTGGGACAACTCCCACGCCGCCTTCCTTGGCTGGGTGCCGCAGGACAACAGCCAAGACTACGCCGAGGAAATTCGCCGCACCGTGCCGCGCCCCGGCCCCGAGGACTCCGTGGCGAAATATCAGGGCGGCGTCTTCACCGACGAGCCGATCCACCAAAGCTGAGATTCATAAGGCCCGCACGCGCGCGCCCCAAATAGCCCCCAAGCAAGAGGACCCACGCATGGACCCGCAACAGATCAAAGAAGCGCTCGGCTCCGGCCTGCTTTCCTTCCCCGTCACGCCGTTTGACGCCGACAACAAGTTCGCGGTCGACCCTTACCAGAAGCACGTCGAGTGGCTGTCGGGCTTTGATGCGCCGGTGCTCTTTGCGGCGGGCGGCACGGGCGAGTTCTTTTCGCTGACCCCCGACGAGATCCCCGCCATCGTCAAGGCTGCCAAGGAAAGCGCGGGCAAGACGGCGATCGTCTCGGGCTGCGGCTATGGCACCGAGATCGCCAAGGGCATCGCCCGCTCGGCCGAGGATGCGGGCGGCGATGGCATCCTGCTGCTGCCGCACTATCTGATCGACGCGCCGCAGGAAGGGCTATTTGAGCACGTCAAAGCGGTCTGCAATGCCACCGGCAAGGGCGTCATGGTCTACAACCGCGATAACGCCGTGCTGCAGGCCGATACGCTGGCGCGGCTGTGTGACGAATGCCCCAACCTTGTGGGCTTCAAGGACGGCACCGGCGACATCGGCCTCGTGCGGCAGATCACCGCCAAGATGGGCGACCGGCTGACCTACCTCGGCGGCATGCCGACGGCGGAGCTCTTTGCCGAGGCCTACCTCGGCGCAGGCTTCACCACCTACAGCTCGGCGGTGTTCAACTTCGTTCCGGCGCTGGCCAACAAGTTCTATGCCGCGCTGCGCGCCGGCGATCGCGCCACCTGCGAGGACATCCTCAAGAGCTTCTTCTACCCGTTCATGGACCTTCGTTCGCGCCGCAAGGGCTATGCTGTCTCGGCGATCAAGGCGGGCGTGCGTCTGGTCGGCTTCGATGCCGGCCCGGTCCGCGCGCCGCTGTCGGATCTGACGGGCGAGGAGGAAGAGATCCTCAAGGCGCTGATCGACGCGCACCAGTAAGACAGGAAGGCCAGACCCATGAAGATCACCGAGATCCGCACCCACCTTTTGGAACACAAGCTGGAGACGGCGTTTGAGAGCGCCTCCATGCGCTTCGACAAGCGGGTGCATCTGCTGGTCGAGGTGGTCTGCGACGACGGCACCACGGGCTGGGGCGAATGCCTCGGCCCGGCGGGCCCGAACCGCGCGATGGTCGAGGCTTATAAGCCTTGGCTGCTGGGCAAGGACCCGCTGGAGACCGAAAAGCACTGGGCCGTGCTCTACAACGCGTTGCGCGATCAGGGGCAGCGGGGGATCTCGGTCTGCGCTCTGTCGGGCATCGACATCGCGCTGTGGGACATCAAGGGCAAGGCGCTTGGTGTGCCGGTGTCGACCCTGCTGGGCGGGCGTTTCCGCGAGCGCATCCGCGCCTATGCCACCGGCTCGTTCAAGCGCGACGGGGTGGATCGGGTGGCGGACAACGCCGAGGAGACCGGCCGCCAGGCGGCCGACGGCTTCCACGCGGTGAAGATCAAGATCGGCTTTGATCCGGCCGAGGATTTGCGCGTGATCAAGGCGGTGCGCGAGGCGATCGGCCCCGAGACCCGGCTGATGATCGACGGCAACCACGGCTACGACGTGATCGAGGCGGTGCGCGTCGGCAATGCCGCTGCCGAGTATGACATCGACTGGTTCGAAGAGCCGGTGATCCCCGAGCAGCTTGACGCCTATGCCGAGGTCCGCGCCCGCCAGCCGATCCCGGTGGCGGGGGGCGAGACATGGCACACGCGCTGGGGCTTTGCCGAGCCGCTGCGGCGGCGGGTGATCGACATCGCGCAGCCCGACCTTTGCGGCGTGGGCGGCTTCACCGAGGCCAAGCGGGTGGCCGATCTGGCCACGCTGCACGGCGTGCGCGTGGTGCCGCATGTCTGGGGTACGGCGGTGCAGATCGCGGCGGCCCTGCAGTTCATGGCGGCGATGGTGCCCGACCCGGTGCGGCGCGGCCCGATCGAGCCGATCATGGAGTTCGACCGCACGCACAATCCCTTCCGGCAGGCGGTGGTGACGCAGCCCATCGAGCATGACAGCGGCTGGGTCAGCATCCCCGACGCGCCGGGACTGGGCATCGAGATCGACCGCGACGCGCTGAAGGCGTTCGCGCCGAAGGGGTAAATCTGCCTTGCCCGGAACAAGGCACGTAGTGCCGCCGGGCAGCGCCCGACCGCCCGTCGCGCCGGAGGTGCGCCAATGTGGCAGCACGCCTTTGGCGTGACGGGCGGGCGCTCTCCACAGGTTTCGCAGCGCTCAGGCGGACGGCGGGGTGGAAAGATAAAGTGAAGACCGCACCCATCTCAGCGCCCACCCGCGGTCGGGCACTGCCCTCCGTCGCACCCAATTGAGAGGACCAACCATGATCGACCGCAAACTCACAGGCCCCAAGCCCAAGACCCAGATGCCCAAGGGTGCCTGCGACACGCAGATGCATATGTATCTGCCCGGCTATGCGTGGCGCGAGGACGGCAAGGGCGTGCCCGCCGAGCCGCTGCCCACGCCCGAGATGTACCGCCGCGCGATGGACTGGCTCGGGCTCGACCGCGTGGTGATCACCCAGGGCAACGGGCACGGCATGGACAACGCCAGCCTGCTCGCCTGCCTTGCCGAGATGGGCGAGTGCGCGCGCGGCGTCGCGGTGATCACTGGCGCAACCTCCGATGCGGAAATGGCGCGACTCGAAGAGGGCGGCATCGTCGGGGCGCGGATCATGGACCTGCCCGGCGGGGCGGTGGGGCTGGATCAGCTAGAGGAGGTGGATGCACGCGCCGCGCAGGCGGGCTGGATGATGGCGGTTCAGTTCGACGGCACGGCGCTGCCCGAACTGGAACCCCGGCTGGCCAAGCTCAAATCCAACTGGGTGCTCGACCACCACGGCAAGATCTTCGGGGGCATCACCTCCGAGCATATCGCCACCATGAAACGCCTTATGGACGGCGGCAACTGCTGGTTCAAATTCGCCGGTTGCTACGAGGCGACCACGACCTCGGGCCCCGACTATCCGGACATCGCCGCGCTCAGCCGCGAGATCGGCGCGCATGCGCCGGAGCGTATCGTTTGGGGCACCAACTGGCCGCACAATGCCGCCAGCCGCACCGAGGACTATCCCGACGACGCGCATCTGCTCGACCTCGCGATGAGCTGGCTGCCGGATGCGGCGGCGATCCAGCGGGTGCTGGTGGAGAGCCCGCAGGCGCTCTATGGTTTTCCCAAAGCGACCTGAGGAGGACCGAAGACACCATGGCAGAGCAAACGCCCCGCATCTTGTGCTACGGAGACAGTCTGACATGGGGGCATGACCCCGCACGGGGCGGGTTGCGGCACCCGATTGAGGATCTCTGGCCCTCGGTGCTGGCCGAGGCGATCCCCGAGGCGACCGTGCTGGCCGACGGGGTGAACGGACGCAGCACCTCGTTTGACGACCATGCGGCGCCCTGCGACCGCAACGCCACGCGCACGCTGCCGGTGGCGCTGGCGGCGCATATGCCGCTTGATCTGGTGGTTGTCATGCTGGGCACCAATGACCTCAAACCCAAGCACGGCGGCGTCGCCAGCGGCGCGCAGGCGGGCATGCGGCGGCTGATCCAATTGGTGCGCGGCTTTCCGTTCAAGCCCGCCTCGGCGGTGCCGCAAATCCTGATCGTCGCGCCGCCGTACTGCATTTCGCCCTCGCGCGGCGAGCTCGACAGCCCGATCCGGGTGGAGCAGTCGCATCTCTTCGGCGCGCTCTATGCGGATCTGGCCGAAGAAGAGGGCGTGGCGTTCTACGATGCGGGCCGGGCGGCGCATCCCTCGCCGCTCGACGGGGTGCATCTGGACGCGGCGAACACGCGGGCCATCGGCGCGGCACTGGCAGAGCCGGTGCGCGCGCTTCTTACACTCTGAGACCGCTCATCAGGCGGGGGCGCGGGCCGAGAGCCGCTGCGCCGCCGCCATCATCAGCGGGCCGACGCCCTTGGCGTCATCGGCGACGATGTCTTCTGTCAGGTAGTAGCCCTGCGAGCCGTCGCGCATCTTGCCATCGAAGCCGCCGAGTCCCGCCACGTGGCAGATGTGGGTGAGCCGCGTGACGCCATCGCTGGTTTCCAGCCGGGTCTCTACAAGGGCGTCATAGGCGTGCTGGCCCGCATCGAACCACTCTCCGAGGCCGAGCTCGGTGCCGCGCATCAGCGCGTAGGCGAACATCGCCGAGGCCGAGCTTTCCTCGTAATTGCCCGCAAGGCCCGGCGCGTCGAGCACCTGCGGCCAGAGCCCCGAGCGGCGCTGCTCCATGGCCACCGCCTGCAGCAGTTCAATCGTCTTGCGGGTCGGGGCGTCGGCGGGCACCAGCGCGCAGATGTCAACCATCGCCATGGCCAGCCACCCCACCGCGCGCGCCCAGACCGAGGCGGACTGCCCAGTGTCTGGGTCGGCCCAGCCCTGTACCTTGGCCGCGTCATAGCCATGCACGTAAAGCCCGGACGGCCCGCGCGTCAGGTCCAGCGCGCGGGCCAGCTGCGCCAGCGCGTCCTGCACCAGTTCGGGGCGGCTTGTGCGCAGCCCGTATTCGATCTGGAACGGCAGTCCCATATAGAGCCCGTCCAGCCAGACCTGACTTGGATAGCGCTGCTTGTGCCAGTAATTGCCAGCTTTGGTGCGCGGGTGGCGCGAGAGTTGTTCGGCGAGCAGGTCGGCGGCCTTCATGTAGCGCGGATCGCCGGTCTCGTCGGCGAGGTGGAACAGGCAGCGCCCGGCAAGGATGTGGTCGATGTTGAACTCGTCGATCCGGTAGCCCGCAAGCGTGCCGTCCGGGGCGATCTGCGCATCGGTCAGGCGTTTGAGGTGGTCAAACCAGCGCACCTCGCCGGTGGCCTGATGCAGCAGGGCCAGACCACGGTAGATGCAGCCATCCTCGTAGCACCAACAGCCGCCCTTGTAGTGGCGGTAACGGCCGGCGAAGGCGTCGAAATACTCCAGAACGGTGGGCAGGGTCATGGCAGGGCGGGGCTCCGGTTGAGGGCGTCGTCGGTGCTGAGCGGGGCGGGATCGGCGGCTAGATCACCGGCGAGTACTGCATGTTCGGCCAGCACGCCGGCGTGGCGCAGCGGGCGAATGCCATCGGCCATCAGCGGCGGCTCGGCGCGGGCGGTGGGATCGTGCGAGACAAGGGTGATGCGCGAGAGGCGGATCGGGCCGATGGGCGCTTCGGGCAGGCCCAGGAAGGCGCCGACAGCGTGGGAAAGGTTGCGGATTTCCACGTCCTCGGCGGTGATCTCGCCCACCTGCGGGGTGAGATGAGACACCGCGGCAGGCATGCGCGACTGCACCCAATCCGCGTGACCATCGTGATCGCAGTAGTAATGCGCGTTGGCCGAGAAGGCGGTGAGCACGCCGTCCATGGTCACGTTGCGCATGGCGACACGCTGGATACGTCCTCCGCGTCCGCGCCGAGTTTTAAGGCGCAAGCCACGGTCGGTGCCGACCATCTCGCAGTCGCACACGGTCACGTCGGAGACGCCGCCGGACATCTCGGAGCCGATGACGCAGCCGCCGTGGCCGCGCTCCATGAGGCAGTGCTGCACGGTGACGCGGCGGGTGGGGCGCAGGTGGTCATCCTCGCCATTGTCGCCGCGCTTGCCCGCCTTGATTGCGATGCAATCGTCGCCGACCGAGAAATGCGTGCCGAGAAGTGTGACGTCTTCGCACATGTCGGGATCGAAACCATCGGTGTTGGGGCTGTCGTGCGGAGCCTGAATGCTGAGGCCCGCGGCAAAGAGATCGCGGCAGCCCTGCGGATGGATTGTCCAGCTTGGCGCGTTGCGGATGGTGAAACCGATGAGGCGGGTGGCCTCGGCGTCGATCAGGTGCAGGCCGCGCGGGCGGCGCGCGCCCTCGCGGGTTTCCTTGGGCCATGTCCACCAATCGCCGCGGTCGCCGCCGCCGTCGAGCGTGCCGAAGCCCTCGATGGTGAGATTGCGCGTGGCGATTGCGTGTAGCGGGGCGCGGAAGCAGGGTTCGGGAAGGCCCTCCCATGAGCCGAGCATGGCGCCGTCGGGAGTGCGGGCGGGCAGGATCGGCCAGCCGCGGCGGTCCGATGGGGCGGCGAGCGTGGCACCTTCCGACAGGTGCAGGATCATATTCGAGCGCAGCTCGACCGGGCCGCAAAGCCAATGGCCGGGCGGGACGATCAGCGTGCCGCCCTCGGGCAGCGCGGCGATCGCGCGGGAAAAGGCCGCGGCGGTCTGGGCGGCGTTTTCGGGGGTGTCGGTGAGGCCGTCGCGGGCGCCGAAGTCGGTGACGTTCAGGGCGCCGGGGCATGCGGCGGTAGTGAAGCTCAGGCGCTCGCCGCCGCAGGTAAAGTCATACGCGGTGCCCGGCTCCAGCGGGCCGAGCGGCAGCACGACGCGCGATGCGGTGCCGCTGGCCACGGTCTCGCCATCGCGGCTCAGGCGCCAGCTTCGGGCGGGATCGAGCGTGAAGCGCGCGGGCGGCGGCGCAAGGCACAGCACGGCCATGCGCGGGGTCACCGCGGCGCATCGGATCAGGGACATGGATCGGGCTTTCGTCAGGGAAGAGGCGGGCGGCCCCGAGTGACAGGGTCGCCCGCAGGGAGGTGTTCGGTCAGTCGAACTGGCTCAGCACGTCGTTGGCGCCTTCGATGATGTACTCGGCGGCCTCTTCTGCGCTGACCATGCCGTAGGAAAACTCCTCGAGCGTGTCGACGAAGGTGGCGCGCAGCTCGGGGTGTTCGTTGAACGGCGAGACGGCGGGGCCTTCGGAGGCCATCATGATCTCATGCGCCTTGAGCAGCTGCGGCTTGATCTCCCCCGCGCCTTCGAGACGTTCGAGCGCCACCTTCGAGGCGGGCAGGCCGCGGGTCACGCCAAGCGCGTCGATGCCCTCTGGCTCGTTGACGAGGCAGTTGAGGATCTCTGCGGCGGCCTCGGGGTTGTCCGAGTTCTTCGACACCGCCAGCAGCATCGAGGGCTTGCGATAAACGCCTTCGGTCTTGGCGTCCTCGAAGGTGATCATCGGCACCGCGCTCAGTTCCTCGCCGTCGTTCAGCGGGTCGGAGAACTTGAAGTAGGTGCTGTCCCATTCGTAGGACCCGGCGATCTCGCCCTCGGCCCAAGCGGTCTTTTCGTAGAGCTTCACGTTGCCCTCGGCGGCCTCGTCCTGGCGCGACTGGATGGCGCCGGTGTCGACCATGCGCTGGTAGAAATTGATGCCTTCCACCAGTTCCTCGGGAGTCCATGCAACGCGGTTGGTCTCGGGGTCGACGAGGTCTTTGCCGGTCTTTTGGGTGACGGCCAGAGATACCAGAAGCTGCGCGCTTTCGGCCACCGCGTTGAACAAGCGGTAATCCTCGCCTTCCTTGTCGCGCAGCGCCTCGGCGGCGCCAAAGAATTCTTCCCACGTGGTGGGCGGGGTGATCCCGGCCTCGCTCAGCGTGGTGGTGTTGAAGAAGAACACGCGTCCGGTGGTCGAGATCGGGATGCCCTGCACGTGGCCCTTGACGGTCACGCCATCAAGATCGGCCTGCGGGTACTGCGACAGGTCCACCGGGGCCAGATCCTGCAGGTCGGCGAAGCCGGTGCCATCGCGTGAGAACAGCGGCAGCCACGGCCAGTTCACCTGCATGATGTCGGCCTCGGTGCCGCCCGCCATCTGCGTCGTGAGCTTCTCCAGATAGCCCGAGTAGCCGGTGAACTCGGGCGCGATGGTATGGCCGTGCTTTTCACCGCAGGCCTTCAGCGCCTCCTGCGTGGCGACGTGGCGGGACTCGCCGCCCCACCAGCTCATCCGCAGGTCGGCCGCGTTCGCCGCCGACAGCGCACAGGGCACCAGTGCGCTGGCCAGCAGCGCCTTCTTGATTGTTGATTTCATTTTGAAAACTCCTCCTCCTAGTTTTCGGTTCAGCCCGCGAGGGGCAGGGAAACATTCGCGCCGCTTGCGCGGTCGAAGATATGGGCGTGACCAAGATCGGGCGTCAGCCGGATGCGCTCGTCCGAGCGGTCGAGCGCGTCATATTCCGCGGCGCCCGCGACGGTGGTGATCTCCTTGCCCTCGAGTGTGGCGTGCAGATAAACCTCATGCCCCATGAACTCGGCCGAACGCAGCCGCGCGGTGAGCCCATTGCCCGCCGAGAGCTTCATGTGCTGCGGACGAATGCCGAGCGCGGCCTCCTGCGGCTTGGCCTGCATCCGGCCCAGCACCGCCTGATCCAGCGAGATCACCTGACCGCCGAGGCGGAAATCGGTGCCCTCGATCTGACCATCGATCACGTTCATCTCGGGCGAGCCGATGAAGCCCGCGACGAACAGATTGGCCGGGCGGTCGTAGAGCTCTTTGGGGGTGGCCACCTGCATGATATGGCCGTCCTTCATCACGCAGATGCGGTCGCCCATGGTCATTGCCTCGGTCTGGTCGTGGGTGACGTAGACCACGGTCGAGGGGCGGCCCTCGGCCTTCAGGCGCTTGTGCAGGTCGGTGATCCGCACCCGCATCGAGGCGCGCAGCTTGGCGTCGAGGTTCGACAGCGGCTCGTCGAACAGGAACACCTCGGGCTTTTTGATCAGCGCCCGGCCCAAGGCGACCCGCTGCGCCTGACCGCCCGAAAGCTGTTTGGGCAGCCGGTCGAGCAGCGGCTCGATCTCGAGGATGCGGGCAACCTCCTGCACGGCGGCCTCGCGCTCGGCTTTGGGCACATGCGCCAGACGCAGGCCGAAGGCGAGGTTGGAGCGCACCTTCATGTGCGGGTAGAGCGCGTAGTTCTGGAACACCATGGCGATGCGGCGCTTGCCGGGGGGCAGGGCGTTGACGATGCGGTCGCCGATGCGGACCTCGCCGCTGGTGACCTCTTCGAGCCCCGCGATCATCCGCAGCGTGGTGGATTTGGCGCAGCCCGAGGGGCCGACCAGCACCATGAACTCGCCTTCTTCCACATCGAGGTCGATCCCGTGCACCGCCTTGAACGCACCGCCATAGACCTTTTCGAGCTTGTTGAGTTGCAGACGTGCCATTGGATTATCCTTTCACCCCACCGGCAGAGATGCCTTCGATGAAGTATTTCTGAGCCATGAAGAACACGATGAGTGCGGGCGTGATGGTGAGCACGGACATCGCGAGGATGCGGTTCCATTCGAACGCCTCGGTCGTGTCGATCGAGAGTTTCAGCGCCAGGCTGACCGGGTACTTGTCGACCGAGCTGATGTAGATCAGCGGGCCGAGGAAATCGTTCATCGTCCACATGAACTGGAACAGGCACACCGAGATCAGCGCCGGAGCCAGCATGGGCACGACGATGAACACCAGCGTCTGCCACGAGTTCGCGCCGTCGACCCGTGCCGCCTCTTCCATGTCGCCCGGGATGGCGCGCAGGAATTGTACCAGCATGAAGACGAAGAAGGCATCGCCGGCGAAGGCGGATGGCACCCAGAGCGGCAGGAAGCTGTCGAGCCAGCCCAGATCGCGGAACAGCAGGTACTGCGGGATGCGGGTCACGACGTTCGGCAGCAGCAGGATGGCGATGACCGAGCCGAACAGCAGCTTCTTCAGCGGGAAGTCGAACCGGGCGAAGCCGTAGGCCACCATGGTGCAGCTGATCGCCGTGCCGATCACCTTGGGCAGAATGATCAGGAAGGAGTTCAGGAAGAACCGCCCGAAGGTGTAGGGGGTCGAGGTCTCCCAGCCCTTCACGTAGCCCTCGGTGGTGGGCTCGCTGGGCAGAAATCCGGGGTTGGCGAAGATCTCGGCGTTGGTTTTGAACGAGGCGCCGACCAGCCAGATCAGCGGGTAGAGCATCATCAGCCCGACGCCGAAGAGGATGATGTAGCGCACCGCGGCCGAGATCTTGGCATTGCGGATTTGCTTGGCGTTGGCGGCGCGGGCCTCTGCAAGGCCGTCGGCGCCGGCGCTCAGGACATCGGATGCATGTGAGATATCGGTCATTGTCAGCTCCGCTTGTCGCCGGCGTAGTAGACCCACTTTTTCGACGACCAGAAGGCCACGAGGGTCAGCACCATGATGATCACGAAGAGCACCCAGGCGATCGCCGAGGCATAGCCCATGTCAAAGCGGCGGAAGGCTTCGTCGTAGATGTACATCGGCAGCAGGTAGGTGGATTTCAGCGGGCCGCCTTGGGTGATGATGTAGGGGCCGTTGAACTCTTGGAACGCCTGAACCATCTGCATGATCAGGTTGAAGAAGATCACCGGGGTGATCAGCGGGATGGTGATGAAGATGAAGCAATGCGCCTTGCTCGCGCCGTCGATTTCGGCGGCCTCGTAGAGCGACTTGTCGATCGATTGCAGCGCCGCGAGAAAGATCACCATGGCCGAGCCGAACTGCCAGCAGCGCAGCAGCGTGATGGTGAAAAGCGCGTTCTGCGGATCGCCGAACCAGTTCACCGCCTCGAAGCCAAGCCCGGTGAGCATCATGTTCACCAGCCCCTCGGAGGCGAAGATATAGCGCCACAGCACCGCGATGGCGATCGACCCGCCAAGGATCGAGGGCACGTAGAAGGCGGTGCGGAAGAAGTTGATGAACTTCAGCTTGTAGTTGAGGATGTAGGCGATGAAGAGCGCAAAGGCGAGCTTCAGCGGCACCGTCGTGAACACATAGATCAGCGTCACCGTCAGCGAGCGGCGGAACGTCCGGTCCTTAGTGAACAGATCGATGTAATTCTCCAGTCCCGTCCATCTTGGCGCCGACATCAGGTTGTAGTCGGTGAAGCTGAGATAGAGCGATGCCCCGAAGGGGATCATCGTGAAGACCAGAAGTCCGATGATGTAGGGCGAAAGGTAGCCAAGCCCCAGAGCGCGCTTGCGCGTCATGGCCGGCCTCCCTTGCCGCGGCGCGCCGGAATGGCGCCCGACTTCGGCGAAATAAGCATGTGTCCTCCCAAACTGCGCGGAATTCGCCGGTCCCGTAGCGTCAGCTGGCCCTCTCCTCAGGGCTGGCTGGTGACAGGCGGTCCTCCACAGTTGTATGATGAATTACTGTCAGAAGGCGAGGCCGGATTGAATTCACCAGGATGGCGAAAAAGATGGACGAAATCGGAGGTTCAATTCTCGACCGGGTGCCGCCCACGGCACTGACCCTGACGCTGACCCGCTCGGCCATCCGCATGCAGCACTCGTCGCTGTGGCGGATCGAGAAGGTCAACCCGGTGGAGGATCTGGTGATCGCGCTGGAGGGGCGGGGGGATTATCTGATCGACGGAACGCGCGTGTCGCTGGACCCGGGCGAGGCCATGCTGCTGCGCCGGGGCGAGAGTTTCGTGGGCTGGAATGAGGGAGAGCCGCTCTACACGGGGCTGGCGCAACACTTCACGCTTGGCATCTACGGCGACGCCGATCTGGTCGCGCAGATGGACCTGCGCCGGAAGGTGCGTCTTTCACGCTGGGAAGAACTTGCGCCGCTGATCCGCAGCTACCGCGAAAGCGCGCCGCCGAACTCGGTCACGCTGATGCAGCACCACCTGTTCATGGTGTTCCTGATCGCCTTCATCGACGACGCCTTTCTAGGCTGGCGGCAGGGTGGGGCGGTGCCGCTCGACGGGGCGGCGGCGATCGATCTGGCGGTGATGAAGGCGGCGGCGCAGATCTCGACCGCGCCGCTGGATCCAGAGGTTGCGGCACAGGCGGTGGAGGCGGCGCCCTACAATGCTGACTATTTCCACCGCGCCTTCCGCGACCGGCTGGGGCGCACGCCGCGGCAGTATCAGGAATACTGCCGGATGGAGCGGGCGATGTCGTTGCTCGAGCGGGGTATGAGCCCGTCGCAGGTGGCCGGAGAGATCGGCTACGGCGATCCTTATTATTTCAGCCGCGCGTTCAAGCGGCAGATGGGCATCAGCCCGCGCGGCCATCAGCAAAGGGTGAAGCGCGCGCAGGATGGGCAGATCATGGGGATGGATGAGGCCGATCAGGCGCGGGCGCTGGGTCAGGGGTAATTGGCCCGGACCCGGGCTCGAAGGCGCGTGCCCGGCTCATGTTGCGCTTCTGGCGAGGTCAGAGAAAATCGTCCCGCCGCGGGGTGAAGCAATCGATCAGCCGCCCGGCCTCGAGGCACTCGCAGCCGTGCTTGGCGCCCGAGGGGATGACGAAGCTGTCACCGGGCTTCACCTCGAAGCTCTCGTCGCCGAGGAAGAAGGTGAAGCGCCCGCTCTCGCAGTAGGTGGACTGCACGTGCGGGTGATGATGCATCGCGCCCTGCGCGCCTTTTTCGAAGCGAAAGGAGACGACCATCAGCTCGGGGCTGTCGGCCAGCACCTGACGCGCGACGCCGGTGTCGGGAAATGCGACGGGGAATGTGCTCATGAAGAAGGTCCTTGCTTGGGCGTTATTGCCCGGTCTTGCGCAGCAGGTTGCGATAGCGCGACTGTGCGCCCTTGAGGTGAAGCCGCATGGCAAGCCGCGCCGCATCCTCGTTGCCGTCGAGCACGGCGTTGACGATGGCCTCATGCTCGGCGTCGATCGCCTTGAGGTAGGTGGCGGTGGCGGCGTCGCTGTCGTCGCTGAGCGCGTGGCGCGGGATCACGCTTGCGCCGATCATCGACAGGAAATCGCGAAAGCGCGGGTTGTTGGTGGCGTCGGCGATGGCGAGATGCAGCTCGAAGTCGGCAAGCGACGTCGGCTCTCCGGCAGCGGCCTTGCTGCGTAGTGCCGAGAGCGCCTGCAGGATTTGCTCTTCCTGCGCGGGCGAGCGGCGCAGCGCGGCCAGCCCCGCCGCCTCGACCTCGACGGCGGTGCGCAGTTCCAGCATTTCGATCATCGAGGAGATACGCACGAAATCGATGTTCTGAAACGGCAGTTCCATCTCCGGCCGCGCGTCAAGCACGAAAACCCCGGCGCCCTGACGCGGCTCAACCAGCCCTTCATAGCGCAGCGACGCAACCGCCTCGCGCACCACGGTGCGACTGACTTCGAACTCCTCGGTCAGCCGCGCTTCGCTGGGCAGGCGGGCGCCGGGCGCGTATTGGCCGGATTCGATCTGCGCGCGCAGTTGGTCGCGCACCTGTTCGACGAGCGTCTTGCCGCTGCCGCGCGACGGGCGGGCCGTTTTGACTTTCTGCTCGGTCACTTCGGTGCTCTTTCCAGTTTCCAGGGTGCGGTATACCTATATTACAGATTTTGTCATGGCTGTCCACGGTGAGCCTGCATTCGGCCACGCACGCGGTGTCCAAGAGTTGCGGACGCGTGGGTCTGTGCCGCTATATCTGCGCAAGACGCAGGTGATTAGCGGCGTATCTCACGAGGGATGAGAGCGTCGCGCACAAAGGTATGCCGATAAGTCAGACATGTACCAATATATGTATGATAACATCTTGAAGGCGAGGCCTAGACGTGGTTTTCTGCGCTCGAGGGGCGCCGCGGGCCGTCGGTCCGCCGCGCCGGGAATCCTTTTGGGAGAGAGCATATGCTGACCGTTGAAACCCGCCACGCCATTCACCCCACCCACGCTCGCGACATGTGGACCGAAGAACTGCGCGAGCATTTCCTTGCGCAGGGCATGTTCCGGGAGGGCGAAATTCGCCTCGTTTACACCCACTACGATCGCTTCGTCATGGGCGGCGCGGTGCCCGGCAGCGGCACGCTGACGCTGGACGTGGTCGACGAGACCAAGACGCCGAACTTCCTCGACCGTCGCGAAATGGGCATCGTCAACATCGGTGAGGCGGGCACCGTCGGGGCCGGCGGCGAGACCTACGAGATGGGCCGCGGCGACGTGCTGTACCTTGGCATGGGCAGCGGCGCGGTGACGTTTTCGGGCGCGGGGCGCTTTTACATCACCTCCTGCCCGGCGCATAAGGCCTACCCCTCGAAGCTTGTCACCCTTGCCGACTGCAAGGAGGTGACCATGGGCGCGCCCGAGACCTCCAACAAGCGCACCATCAAGCAGTTCATCCACCCGCAGGTGATGGAGAGCTGCCAGCTGATCCTCGGCTATACCTCGCTGGAAGAGGGCTCGGTCTGGAACACCATCCCCAGCCACATCCACGACCGGCGGATGGAGGCTTATCTCTACTGGGGCATGGACGAGGACAGCCGTGTGCTGCACCTGATGGGCGAGCCCGATGAGACCCGCCATCTGTTCGTCGCCAACGAGGAAGGCGTGGTCAGCCCCAGCTGGTCGATCCACTCGGGCGCGGGCATCGGCGAATACACCTTCATCTGGGCCATGGCGGGCGACAATGTCGATTACACCGATATGGACTTCATCCAGCCCAAGGACATGCGCTGATGTCGGGGCTGTTTTCACTGGACGGCAAGCGCGCGCTGGTCACCGGTGCCAACACCGGTATCGGGCAGGCCATCGCGGTGACGCTTGCGGCGCAGGGCGCAGCGGTCACCTGCGTCGGGCGGCGCTCCTGTGACGAGACCGTGGGGATCATCGAAGCGGCGGGCGGCAAGGCCGAGGCGCTGCGGCTGGATTTCTCGGACCCGATGGCCGCCAAGGAGGTGTTCGCGGGCGCGGGCTATTCGCTGCTGGTCAACAACGCCGGGATCATTCGCCGCGCCGACAGCACCGAATATTCCGAAGAGGATTGGGACGCGGTGGTCGACGTCAATATGAAGGCGCTGTTCTTCACCTGTCAGGCCTTCGGACGCGAGCTGATCGCCACGAGGCAGGAGGGCGCGGTGGTCAATATCGCCTCGCTGCTGTCGTTTCAGGGCGGCATCCGGGTGCCGGCCTATACCGCCTCGAAGCACGGTGTGGCAGGGATCACCAAGATCCTCGCCAACGAATGGGCGCCGCATGGCATCACCGTCAACGCCATCGCGCCGGGCTATATCGCCACCAACAACACCGCCGCGCTGCGCCAGGACCCGGAGCGGTCGAAGGCCATCCTCGACCGCATCCCCGCCGGGCGTTGGGGCGATCCCGAAGACATCGCGGGCACGGCGGCTTATCTCTGCTCGCGCGCGGCGCGCTACGTGACCGGGGCGGTGCTGAACGTCGACGGTGGCTGGCTGGCGCGCTGACCGGCCGCTGCGGCGGGGGTGAGCGCAGGACCGCCTCCGGCGGGCGTATTTTTGAAGAGAAGAAGGGCAGGGCGCTTTCCGCGGATCGGGGGCGCCTTGCTCTTGAGAACGTCTTTCCGGGCGCCATCTGAAGAGGCAAAACGGAAAGGTTTCTAACATGTCTCGCATTTTTCTCATCGGTGCCACCGGCGGCATCGGCCGTCGTCTCCTCTCGCTGCTCGTCAAGAGCGGCCACACCGTCACCGCGCTGCACCGCAAGCCCGAGCAGGCCGAAGACCTGCGCGCGCAGGGTGCCACGCCGCTGCAGGGCGATCTCATGGAGATGGACGCAGCCGCGATGACGACCGCTGCCGAGGGCCACGATGTGATCGTCTTCTCGGCGGGTGCGGCAGGCAGCGGCCTGGAACGGACGCGCGAGATCGACGGCAACGGCCCGCGCAAGATGATCGCCGCGGCCCAGGCCAACGGCATTTCCCGCGTCTACCTCGTTTCGGCCATCCCCGAAGCCGGGCGCGGGGGCGAGGTGAAGCCGAATTTCGAAGTCTACATGCAGACCAAGAAAGAGGCCGATGCCGCGCTGGTTGCGACCGATCTCGACTGGGTGATCCTGCGCCCGGGCACGCTGCTGCACGAGGACGGCGACGATGCGGTGAGTCTCGCGCCCGCGCTCGCCTATGGCTCGGTCAAGCGCGGCAATGTGGCGGCGGTTCTGGCGCGGCTGATAGACACGCCGCAGATCCGGCGCGAGATCGTCGAACTGACCGATGGCGACACGCCGGTGGCAGAGGCGGTGTCTGCGCTAATCCGCTGAGGGTGGTGGCAGCAGGTCCATCTCCTCACCGGTTAGTTCGGTGTGCATCATCTGCAGGGTCACATTGCCCGGGTTGCGCGCCAGCGCGTCCTCCAGCAGCGCGCGGCCCCGCGCCTCGTCGCCGGTGGCGAAGGCGATGCGGACCTGCATGATCCACGCATCCGTCAGTTGCGGATCGAGCCGGGTGGCCTCGGCGAATGCGTTCGAGGCGGCGGGCATATTGCGCATCACCAGCGCCATGCCGCCCATCTGCAGGTGGGTTTCGGGGAAATCGAGACGGCTGGCCATAGAGGCCTGCCATTCGGCAAAGGCCGCGCGCAGCGCCCGTTCGTAGCGACCGGGCATATGGGCGATTTGCGCGTCGAGCATTGACTGCGCAGCGGCCATGCGCACCGAGCGCGAAGGATCGCTGAGCGATTGCATGACGCGCGGCGCGCGTTCCATGGCCGGGGCGGAGCGCTGCAAGCGGACGGCGGCGCTGCGCACCAGCGGGTCGGGGTCTTGCAGCAAAGCTTCCAAGGCCGCGGCCTCGGCGGGATCGCCCGCCTGTTCCAGCAGATAGATGGCGGTGGCGCGCACGATGCCCGCCATGTCGGTGTCTTGTGACAGGCTTCGCAGCTCGGGCGCGGCGCGGGCCGGATCGCGGCGGCCATGGGCGAGCACCTCGCCGTAGTGCGGGCCGCGATGGGTGCTGTCGGGGAACCACTCCTCAAGCGTCTCGGCGGCCCATTCGGGGCTCTGGTCTGCGTGGCAGGTGGTGCAGGCATCGGGGGCGGCGGTCTCGGCGGCAAGATCCGGGCGCGGGATGCGGAAGGAATGGTCGGCGCGCCAGTCGTTGCCCATGTAGACGCGTTCCACCATGTGGCAATTCTTGCACTGCGCGCCCGCTGAGCCCTCGGGGTGATGCGTGTGTTCGGGGCCATCGAAGACGTCGAGCGGCAGCGACGGGAACTCTGGGTTGCCCGCCGGGCTGTGGCACTGGGTGCAGACGGCGTTGCCTTCGGCGATCAGCTCGGCCTCATGCGGCAGGTGGCAGTTCGAGCAGCTGACGCCTTCGGCGTACATCTTCGATTGCAGAAAGGAGCCGTAGACATAGACCTCGTCGAGGATCTGCCCGTCGGCCTCATAGGCACCCTCGCGCAGAAGCGAGAGGTTGTAGGTGTCGTGATACGGCGTGCCGGGCACGGGGTTGCCGTCGGTGTAGGGCTCGCGCCGCGAATGGCATGTGGCGCATTGTTCGATGGCCTGAGCGGGGTCGGACATGTCGACGGGGAAGCCGGAGGCAGAGGGCGGTGCTTCCTGCGTGGTCTCGTAGGTCTCGGCCCATTCGGCATGCGCCGCGCCGGGGCCGTGGCAGGCTTCACAGCCGACGCCGATCTCGACCTGCGTCGAGGCAAAGCTGCGGGTCTGCGGATCGTAATTGGCCTCGAACCCCGTGGCGTGACAGGCGGCGCAGCGGCTGTTCCATGTCTTGTAGGGGCCGGTCCAGTGCAGCCCGTCGTCGGGCGCGTAGTTCTGCTGCGGATAGAGGTGGAACCAAACGCCCTTCTCGGTGTCCCAGACCACGTCAAAGCTCTGCAGGCGGCCCGGCTCGGTCTCGAGGATATACTGTTGCAGGGGCTCGACGCCGATCACCGAATGCACATCGTAGTCGGTGGTGACCCCGTCGCGCTCGGTAACGCTAACGCGCGGCGTGCCGTCCTCGGCGCGGGTGAAGCGCGCCTGCATGTTCCCGAGCGTAAATGCGCTGCCGCCGAAATCCGCGCTGATGTTGTCGGCGGTCGGCAGCGTCCAAGCGAGGGCGTGGTGCGAGCCTTCCCAATCCGCGCCGGCGGCCTCGTGACAGGCGATGCAGCGCTCGGAGCCGAGGTAATCCTGCGCCATCGCCACGGTGGCGCTCAGCACGAGAACAGGAGCCAGCGCGAGGAGCATCAGGAGGCGGACGAGACGAAGTGGCATGGACGGGGATCCGGCGTAAAAATTTCAGGCAGAAAAAAGACTTGTGGCGCGGGGTGCGTCAGAGGCGATCCTTTCCGAGCGATGTGGCTGCGTCAACCCTTGGTGGTGCTGGGCGGCCGCCATCAGTCGAGAGTGATCATCAATTGCCAGTCGCCGCCCGCGCCGCTGCGATCGGCGAGGCGGATCAGCAGATCGCCTCCCTCGGGCAGCACCAGCGTCACCGGCGTTCCGGCGTCACCACGGGCAAGCAGCGTGGCGGGCCGTACGAAGGCCGCGAGGCCGATGTTGCCCGGGGCGTCGAGGGTGAGTGTGACGGCCTCGTCCGCCGGGGCGCTGGTGAGGAGGTCGAGGATTCCGGCGGGCGGCAGCGTGCCGTAGAGCAGGCCGCCGCCCATCTCTATGGCCCGGGTCTCGGTGGCCGCCACGTCGGGGCTGGTGAGCGCCGCCGGATCGGCCCCGGTAAAGGGCGCAAGATAGCCCGCCGCGACCCAGCCAGCCCGCGCGCCGTCGAGGCTCTGCAGCTGGCACCAGGGTTGAGGGGCTTCGACGCAGCCGAGGTTGCGCAGCAGCGCACCGGGATCGAGTTCGGTGATCACCGGGGCTTCGGTCGTGGGCGCGCCGCGCATCCGCAGCATGCCATCGCTGGTCACGTAGACGAAATCGCTTTGCGGCAGCTCCGGTGCGGGTTGCGCCAACAAAGGTGCGGCGAGAGGCAACGTAACAAGCAGTGCGCGCGACAAAGGGGCAAACCTCATGGTCGGGGCGCCTCCTGAGGCTCGGGGGAGCGCAGCACACCGCTTTGCATGATGACGAAGCCGCGGTCCGACCGGCGGTCGGCGGTGGCGGCGATGTCGGAGATCACGAGTGTCAGCCCGGGGTGGGCGTAGCTCAGCAGCCGCTCGCGGGTGGCCGAGGTCAGCACCAGCCGGTCGAGAATGCTGGACTCCGGCTGCAGCGGGCGCGCCGGATCGGGCTGATGGGTGACTCCGAGCCAGCGCAATCTGCCTTGTGCGGCGGCGCTCAGGACCAGCACGTGCTCGCCCAAGGGGCGCTCATCGTCGAGCAGGAAGCGCTCGGTCAGCACCTCGCGCCCGTCGCGCAGGAGCGTGATGCGCCGGTCGGGCGAGGTGACCAGCGCGGTGGTGATCGGGAAGGGGTCGGCCTCGTCCCATTCGTCGGGCCAGTCGGAGGGGCGCTGCCGCACCTCAAGCTCGCGTACCGCGCCGTCGAGCTCGGCCTCGCTGAGCCGGGTCAGCACGAAACCGGGGTGGATCAGCTCCCACGGGTCGCTGCTGTGGCCCGACACGATGACGGGCGTTCCAAGGTGGGTGATCCCGAAGAGCCGTTTCGAGAACTCGGCGGGCAGTCGCACACAGCCGTGCGAAGCGGGATAGCCCGGCAAGTTGCCCGCGTGCAGTGCGATGCCGTCCCATGTCAGTCGCTGCATATTGGGCATGGGGGCATTGTTGTAGAGGGACGAGTGGTGATCGACGTCCTTTTGCAAGATGGTGAAGACGCCGGTGGGGGTTTCGTGGCCCTCCATCCCGGTGGTGCAGGTTGAGACGGCGATGCGGATGCCGTTGCGGTAGACATGTACCCGCTGTTCGGGCAGCGAAACGATGATCGCCACCGCCCCCTGCGGTGCGCGCTCGGGGTGCCACGTGAACTCGCCGGGCATCATGCGCGCGATCTCCAGCGGCAACTGTTGGGCGCGGGCGGCGGTGGCGAACGGCATCGCCGCGGCGCAAAGCAGGGCACGGCGGGTCAGCATGCGGTGGGGGCGATCGGCGTGTTGAAGGCGGGCATCATCGGCAGGGCTTTGGGCAAGGGTGCATCAGCGGCGGGCGGGAGGTGCGCGCCGTGTCAGGGCACGCAGCGCTACGAGCAAGGCGACGTTTGCAAGCGGTGCGAGCGCGGCAAGCCATGGCCAGAGGGGCTGGGGAAAACTGTCGATCATTCGGTTCCATGGCAGGCCGAGCGGGATCAGGAACACGCCGGCCAGCGGGTCCCGCTCGAGCCCCAGCAGCCCGAACTGGCCGAGCAGAAACAGCGCTATTGCCGCCGCATAGGCCAGCAGCAGGCCCCAGATCAGCCCGGTCAGCAAGGTCCGAAGCACGCGCGGCTCCCGGCGTTACATGGTGCCCTCGTCGGTGGTCGACATGATCTCTGTCGTGCCGCCGTCGGCAAGCGCGAGGCAGGTCCATCTTGCGCGGTCCGGGCCGACGCCGATCTGCACGCGGATACCGCTGTCGGTCAGCGAGTTGCCCATCAGCGTCACATCAGTGGTTCCAGCCTTCTCCGCTACGTCGCGCAGACAGGCGGCCTCGGCATCGGTTGCGGGGCGCATCGTGGGTTCGGGGGGCTCTGACCCGCCGCAGGCTGCGAGCGCGGCAAAGAGGGCGAGGCCAAGCGTGGTGCGGGTGGCGGGGGCGGTCATGATGGTCGCTTTCTTTGGTCGATAAACACACGGTCCTTAGACGCGCTGCCGCAGGCCGCGTCAGGTTGCGGCGCCGCGCAGCAGGCGGACGATGAGGATCAGGATGATGGCGCCGATGACGCCGGCGATGATCGTCGGGATCAGGCCCGCGCCGAAGGAAATGCCGAGCAGCGGGAAGATCCAGCCGGCCAACAGGGCACCGCCGATGCCGAGAATGATGTTCATCCCCAGCCCCGAACTGCCGCCCTTCATGATGATGCTGGCGATCCAGCCGATCACCGCGCCGATGATAAGCGTGATGATGAGGTTGACCAGAACGCTGCCGCCTTCGGCCATCGCCTCGCCCGTGGCGTCCTGTGCCACGGCGGGGCCGGCCAGCAGCGCTGCGGCGGCAAGAATTTGGAGCGGTTTCATGATGTGGTCTCCTCGGGGATGACGCGCAGGGGCGCGGTGAAGCAGGGGCGCGGTGAAGATGGGGCGCCGGGGCGCAAAGCTGTGGCGGGAGGAGGGAGAGGGGGCGGCGCGGCGGATCTGTGCCGTCGGGGCGGTCGGGGCCATGGTCTCGGCCTTGCAAAGACACGGTGGAGGGCGGACGTCTCTGTTCACCTTGGTCACCCATGGAGTAAGGCTGGCGCACCATCGGCGCGTGACAGGGGTCGTAGAGTGGCGGGGAGAATGCGCCGCCGCGACCCATCGCACGGGCGAGCCGTCAAGCCATTTGATTCGAAATAAATTCAGCTCGGATAACGTGATCAGCGTAACGGAAACTCGCCAAAGTATTTCATACATTTTTCATATGCCTTTTGCGCCGGCGGTGCGGTTCCTCGGTTTCGGCCTACGGGGCACCATCCGGCGGGGCACGGCAGCACACGGGAGCAAACGGGGGCCGCGGCGTGCACACGGAACCTCAGCGGCCCGGCACCGGTTGTGCAGGCAACCCATGATTGGAAAGGACCGAGATGAGCACCGCACGAAAGAGCAAGCGCCCCGAGTCCGCGAAGAAACAGGGCTCGGATACGCAGGGCAAAACCTCCGGCACCCGTAAGGCTCAGACCGAGAAAGCCAGCACGTCGCGCAGCCAATCGCGCAAGACGCAGGTCCGCAAGAGCGGTCGCGGCGCCAGCGCGTCGAAGCAGACAGACCGCACGGGCAACGAAGAAAGCAAGGTTGCCGACGGCGGGGCCGGTGCGCCGATCATGGCAATGAACCGGCGCACGCGGGACTATCAGGCCTTGGCGCAGCGCGTCGATGATGAGGCCGTGGTCTTCCGCCCGCGCGATCTGTCGGGGCAGGCGCGGCGCCTGCACGTGCGCAGCACGATCATCGAAGACCATGCCGTGCGCATCGACCAGAAGGCCGCCGGTGCCGAAGAGAAATTCCGCGTTCTGGCGGAGTCCTTCTTCTCCTTCTTCCGTGGCACCTCGCTGCTGTTCCACCGCGACATGGCCGGGGACGATGCGCGCATGCCGACGGTGCTCTGCCTTGGCGACGTGCATCCCGACAACTTTGGCGTAATGCCAAACGCCGACAACGTTCCGATCTTCGGCGTGAATGATTTTGACGACGTGATCTATGGCCCCTTTGTCTGGGACCTGAAGCGCGGCGCCGTGGGCTTCATGATCGCCGCCGAGGAAGAGGGCGATCTGGGCCGCAAGAAGCAGCGCAAGATCGCCAAGAAATTCCTCGAAGGATACCGCGAAGGCATCGACTTCTTTGCCGAACACAACACCGAGCAGCAAAGCGAGATGCGCGAGGACAATTGTCCGAAGATCATCCGCCCGCTGTTCAAGAAGGTGCGCCGGTCGCGCGAGGATTGGCTCAAGGGCCGCTATCTCGAAGAGACGGGTCTGGGGTTTCGGGCCAACGACGAGCTGACCCCGGTGTCGAGCCGCCGCGACGAGTTTCAGACGCTGGTCGACAAGCTGGCCAATCAGAACGACATCAAGCCCGGTGGCCGTCATGGGCCGCTGCGGGTCAAGGACGTGGCGATGCGGCATGGGCAGGGCACGGCCTCGCTGGGGCTGCCGCGCTTTTACGTGCTGCTTGAAGGCCCGTCGGAGAACGCCACCGACGACATCATCATCGAGTTCAAGAAGGCCCGGCGCTCGGCGCTCGAAGGGCTGATCCCGGCGCATGATTTCAACGCCGGTGATCAGGGGGATCGCATTGCTCACGGACAGGCGGTGCATCTGGCGCAGGGCGACGTGTTCTATGGCAACGTCGAGATCGAGGGCGAGAGCTTTATGTCGCGCGAGCGGGCGCCGTTCCGCAATGATGCCGATCTCGATGACTTCTCCAAGAAGGAATGGAAGCGCTACGCCCATGCCTGCGGTTACGTTCTGGCGCAGGCGCATGCACGCTCGGACGATCTGGGGCAACTCGACTACGACATCGAGCCGGCGATCCAGCAGGCCATGGAGCCGGGCGAGTTGTTCATCGACGATATGTTGTGTTTCGCCGAAGAGGCAGTGGAGCGGCTGCGCCGCGACCATAAGCTGTTCCAGCGTGATCTGGACCTTGGCGCCTTCGAAGTGACCGAGAAGCGCTACCGCTAAGGTGCGGCCGGTCGGGGCGGCGGCGACGACGCCTGCCCCGACGCGTCTTAGACCATCGATACCAGCGCCGCGCAGACCCGGTCGCGGTCGTAGCGCTCGGCTTCCTCGCCGATGAGTGTCAGCCGGTGGCACGGGATGCCATGGCGCTCGGTCACTTCGGCGCAGGCCGCTGCGTCTTCGCTGCTGTCGCACAGCACATGGGTGATCAGGCGTGTGGCTGGGACGTCCATTCCCGCATCCGCGCGCAGCGGCGCGAGGATCGCAGCCACCCGGTCGGCCAGCGTCAGGCCCACCGCCTCTGGATCGTGCCCGAGGCTGGGAACATAGACCTTTGGCTCATCGCTGGCTGCGATGGTACGGCCCACCCCGGCTGGCAAGAGGTTGGCGATCACCGACGAAAACAGGCTGCCGGGCGGATAGCAGATCAGGTCGGCGCGGCGGATAAGCTTGCGGTTGCGCTTGGGTAGCGCCACTGTGCCTGCCGGCACTTCGCTGCCGTGCTGGCTGAGGAAAAGCCGGGTGATCGGCGTATCGAGGGGCGGCGCTTCCTTCCCGCTGATCTCGCGCTGGCCGTGGACCTTGCGTCCGTCGGCCAGTTCGACGCCGAGGTGCAGATTGCAGTCGACCACACCGCGCACCGTGCCGCGCACGTCCACCATCTTCGACATCAGAAACAGCACCGGCTCCAGCAGGCGCCCGTGGCTGAGATAGCCGCCAGCAAGAATGAGGTTGCCGATGCTGGCGTTGCGGTAGTCGAAATCGGCGGGCGCGGCGGCGTGAAATGCGTTCAGAAAATCGCGGATCAGCAGGCCCATCGGGGTGGAAATGGCTTTCAGCAGCGGGTGCTTCCCCGCGACCAGCGCAGCCACCTCCGTGCGCAGCGCCTTCGGATTGCCGTCCTTGGGTAGCCGATGGCTAAACAGGCGAAAGACATCGGGCTGGCCCAGATCGCTTTCGTCGGCCAGCGCCATCAGGCGACTGCGCAGATCGCCAACGGCGGGCATGTCGAAGGCCTCGCGCAGCACCTGACTGCTGCCGCCGCTGTCGAACGGCGTGATCAGATGGGCGGAGTTGTAGGTGTAGCTCTTCAGCGCGCGCGAGATCTGGTTGAGCGCACTTCCGCCGCTGAAGAACAACAGCCGCGGACCAAGGTGCGGGGCGCTGAGTGAGCGGGCCACCCGCAGATCGTCCGGCAGCTTGGCGCCGCGCTGAATGGTGAGCCTCGTCATCGGGTGCTCGTGCTGCTCATGAGGTGCCCTCGTTGCCTGCGGCGGCTTTTTCAGCCTTCTTTTGCCGCAGCCTAACCGCTTGTGGGGCAGGGAGGGAATAGCGAACGAGGTTCGGACGGCTGCTGGCGTCGACCACCACCTGAAGGGCGCTCCCCAGAAACGAAACATGCGCCGGCCGTTGGGCCAGCGCATGTACAGCGTGATCAGTTTTAGAGGGCGCCTCAGGCGCCGCCGCGCTCGGCGATGGCGGCCAGTGTCGGGCGCAGACCGTCGAGCGAATAGCCTGCCTTGGCGGTGGCCTGCAGAATGTCATCCGCCGGCTGCTTGCCGGCCTGACCCATCGCCCAGACCGTCGCGCAGCGGGTGCCCGAGCGGCAGTAGGCAAAGACCGGGCCGTCGGCGTTCTCGATCAGCTCGGCCTGCTGGCCGATCAGGTCGAGCGTCAGCCCGTCGTGAGTGACGGGCAGCACGGCGAACTCCATGCCCGCCGCTTTCACCGCAGCGCCGATCACCTCGGCCTGCAGCTCTGGCGGCACTTCGCCGTCGGGGCGGTTGCAGATGACCAGTTTGAAACCGGCGTCTGCAAGGGCGGGAACATCCTCCACCGCGATCTGCGGCGAGACGGTGTAGCGGGGGGTGATGCGGTTCAGGTCCATGGCCTCGGGATTATTCTGCCGCCACCGGCTTGTCGAGTCTCCTGCGCAGCATTGGTGCGCCGACCATCCCGGTCAGCATCGCCGCGACGAAGATATAGAGGCCGGGGCCGCCGTAGCTCAACGAGGCGATGGACGGGCCCGGGCAGAGGCCAGCAAGGCC
Source organism: Salipiger sp. ABF4_146 (assembly GCF_056161345.1). Lineage (NCBI taxonomy): Bacteria > Pseudomonadati > Pseudomonadota > Alphaproteobacteria > Rhodobacterales > Roseobacteraceae > Salipiger > Salipiger sp. ABF4_146. The sequence goes on from NZ_JBSWYX010000015.1 coordinate 63,912, forward strand.
CCAGCCGACGCCAAAAAGCAGCGAGCCGATGACCAGCTTGCGGTCGATCTGCGTGCCGGGTTTTCCGGGCAGCGGGCTGCCGAGCGCAGATGTCCTGCGCTTGCGGGCCACCAGCCATGCCAGCGCCATCGGAATCATCGCGCCGCCCATCACGAAGGCGAGCGTGGGATCCCACGCGCCAAAGACATCGAGCCAGCCCTGCACCTTGGCGGTGTCGGTCATGCCCGAAATGAACAGGCCTGCGCCGAACAGGCCGCCGGCGACGAGGGCAAAGAAGAGACGGGCCATATCAGATCACTCCGAGAATGTGGCGGAAGAGCAGCACGCCGACGCCGCCGGCGAGGATATAGCAGCAGGTGGCGACAATGCCGCGCAGCGACAGCCGCGACATGCCGCACACGCCGTGGCCAGAGGTGCAGCCATTGGCCAGCCGTGTACCGAGGCCAACCAGCAGCCCCGCGGCGACCAGCACCGGGATATTGTCGGTGATATGGGTGTCGACCGTGCCATAAAGCGGCAGCAGCAGGATCGGCAGCAGGATCATGCCGGCAAGGAAGCTGAGCCGCTCCCACTTGCTTGGGCCCGCGGAGCCGTCCACCAGCCCGCCAATGATCCCCGAGGCGCCCATGATGCGGCCGTTGACGAGCAGATAGACCGCCCCGCCAGTGCCGATCAGCAGGCCGCCGATAAGGCCCCAAATCCAATCTGGTTGCATTCGCGCGTTTCCTTGTCGTTCAGCCGCATTTTGCGGCACTGGACTGCATCATGGGTGGCGCCGCCGCAGGCTGCGGCGGCGTGCGCCGTGTCCGTCGGCGGACGGGCGGCGTTCGGTCAGAGCTTGTTGACCGGGACTTTCAGAAAGACGTCGCCTTTTTCGTCGGCGGGCGGCATCTGCCCGGCGCGCATGTTCACCTGCAGCGACGGGATGATCAGCTTCGGCATCGCCAGCGTGGCGTCGCGGGCGTCGCGCATCTGCACGAACTCTTCAGCCGATTTTCCGGCGCCGACATGGATGTTGAGCGCCTTTTGCTCGCCCACGGTCGTCTCCCAGGCGTAGTCGTCTCGGCCCGGCGCCTTGTAATCGTGGCCGACGAAAATGCGGGTCTCGTCTGGCAGGGCGAGGATCTTCTGGATCGAGGCGAACAGCGTCTCGGACGAGCCGCCGGGGAAGTCGCAGCGCGCGGTGCCGAAGTCGGGCATGAACAGCGTGTCGCCGACGAAGGCGGCATCGCCGATCACATAGGTCAGGCAGGCCGGGGTGTGTCCCGGCGTGTGCAGCACGTCGCCGCGCAACTGGCCGATGTGAAAACTGTCGCCCTCTTCAAAGAGCTTGTCGAACTGCGAGCCGTCGCGCTGGAACTCGGTGCCTTCGTTGAACACCTTGCCGAAGGTGTCCTGCACCACGGTGATGCGCTCGCCAATGCCGATCTTGCCGCCCAGCTCGCGCTGGATATAGGGCGCGGCCGACAGGTGATCGGCGTGCACGTGGCTCTCGAGCAGCCATTCGACCTTGTAGCCCTTCTCTTTGACGAAGGCGATGATCGCATCCGCCGAGCGGGTGTCGGTGCGGCCCGAGGCATAATCGAAGTCCAGCACGCTGTCGACGATCGCGCAGGCGGTGCCCGAAGGGTCGCGCACGACGTAGGAGATGGTGTTGGTGGCTTCGTCGAAAAAGGCGGAAACTTCAGGTGACATCATGGTCTGATCCTCCGGTTTGAGTTTCATATAGGCAAAGCTGAATGTGTGTTCAAGGATTCGTTGCGATTGACGCATATCATGGTGCGCATCACGCTTGAGGGGCATGATTCACGCATGGGCAAGGCTGCCGGACTGCCGTGGGACCAATGGCATTGGGCATGCCCTGCGTGGCAGGCAATGCCGCGCGCCCGGTTTGGGTGGCGTGACGCGACTTTGCGAAAGGCGCCGCCGGGATCAGGTTCGCGGTTGGGACACGGAGGAGACGGCAAATGACCGGGAGATATCGCATGGAAGACAGGCTGAAGCGACGGATCGACGCAATCGACCAGGCCCTGGGCGAGGTTTCGGGGGCGGAGCACGAAGCGCTCGTGGCCGAACTGCAGCGCCTTGCCGAGGAATTGCGCGCGCGCGGTCTGACGATGCCGGCGCATCTGCGCGAGCTTTTGCGCAGCGAGGAAGACGCCGAGATCGAGGCGCGGTTCGACAATATGCCGATCTGACCCGCAGCGGTCCTGACCCGGCGCCACCGCAGGGCGTGCGCCGGATTTCTCTGCTTGCTGTGTCAGCTGGAACCCACTAGCTCGCTGTGACGCCGACATGGCAGGAGCGACGGGAAGGGGCGGCTGCGCCCCGTCAGGAAGGGCAGGCAGATGGCGCGGACGGACGGCGCGGCGACGCAGGACGGGATCGAAGAGCGGATCGAGGACGGGATCGTCTGGCTCGGCTTTGCCGGAGCCGATGGCAATCGGCTGAGCGCAGCGCTGCGGGCCGAATTGCTCTCCGCCGTCGAGCGCGCCGATGACGATCCCTCTGTCGCGTGCATCGTGCTGCAAGGGCAAGGCGGATGCTTCTCGCAAGGTGCGCCGCACGCCGAGATCGAGGCACTGGACCCGCAGGTGCGGGGCGAGCCCGATATGGCTGCGCTGTGCCGCCGCGTCGAGCGGTGTCGAACGCCAGTGGTCGCCGCGCTTGCCGGTGCTGCGATCGGGGCGGGCGCAGAACTCGCGCTTGCCGCGCATTACCGGATTGCCGCGCCCGGCACCCGCGTCGGCTTTCCGAACCAGATGCTGGGCTTGCCGCCCTGCGCCGGGGCAACGCAGCGGCTGCCACGGCTTCTTGGGGCGGCGCTGACGCTGGAGCTTCTGCTGTCCGGACGAACGGTCACGCTGGATGGCGGGCCGCAGGCTGCGCTGCTCGACAGGCTGGCCGAAGGTCCGCTTGACGAAGAGGTGCGGGCCTTCTGTGCCGAATTGCAGGCCGAAGGCCTTGGCCCGCGTCCCACGGCGCGCCGTCAGGAGGGCTTTGCCGATGCGGCCGCCTACTTGCGGGCGGTGGCGCAGCACCGGGCGGAAACCGCCAAAGATCCCAACCCGGCGCGGCGCGAGATCGTCGCGGCGGTCGAAGCGGCGCAGCTGCTGCCCTTCGAGGCGGGCCTGACGTTCGAGGCCGACGCCTATGAGGATTGCCGCGGCTCTGAAGCCGGGCGCGCGCTGCGCGCTGTGGCGGCTGCCGAACGCGCGGCGCTTGGCGAGGTTCCGGCATCCTCCGCGCGCCCCGGCCCCGTTGCCGTGTTGGGCAGCGGGCCGCTTGCCATGCCGCTGGTGCAGGGACTGCTGGCGGCGGGCGAAGAGGTTGACTGGGGGTGCGATACGCCCGAGGCGCTGCGCGCCGGGGTGTTGGCGCTGCGCGACCGGTTCAAGCCAGAGGCGCCGGATGAGGCTGAGGCCGGCCCGTTGGCGCGGCTCCGGATTGGCGCACCCGAAGAGATGGCCCAAGCCGCGCAGTTGGTGCTTTTGGCCGGGCCGGGATGTCGCGAGGTGCCGATCCCCAAACAAGCGTGCCGCGTCATCGCCTACCCGGCGCCTGTCGACGAGGTAGGGCTGCGCTTCGCGCCCAGCCCGGTGGCACCACGGCTGGTGGAAGTGATCACCGGCCCCGCCGCGCAAAGCGCACAGATTGCCGAAGTGGAGGCGCTGGCGCAGCGCCTCGGACCCTTCGTGCTGCCAGTGCGGTCGGGCGGCGAAAGCCTTGGCGGGCGCCTGTTCGATGTGCTGTGCCGCGCGGCGGATGCGCTGGTCGATCTTGGGCAGAGCCCGGCGCAGATCGATGCCGCTTGCCGGGCTTGGGGTTGGCGGCGCGGCCCCTTCGTGCGCCGCGACCAGATGGGACTGGATCGGCTTGGCACGCAGCAGCGCGTCGCGGGCGCAGTGAACTGGGCCAGCGTCATGGCCGAGGAAGGACGCACGGGGCGCGGCGCTCATGCGGGGTTCTACGATTGGGATGCTGCGGGCAAACCGTCGCGCAGCGCCGCGGCAGAGGCACTGCTCGATGCGCACCGCACGCCCGCGGTGCCGCTGACTGCGGCGCGGCTGCGCGGTCTGCTGCTGGCGGCGCTGGCCAACGAAGGCGCGCGGATGCTGACGTCGGGCATGGCGCGGAGCGCTTCGGATATCGACCTCGTGGCGCTGCAGGTGCTGGAACTGCCGCGCTGGCGCGGCGGTCCTATGCACGCCACGCGCCAGATCGGCGGCGCGACGTTGCGCGCGGCACTTGCTGCGGTGGATCACCCTGATCGCGAGGTTTGGACACCGCAGCCCGCTTGGCAGCTGCTGGAGGTCGCCGTAGGCGACTGGGATGCGGCAGTGCGCGCCGCGACGCAAAAGGCCGAGCCCGCGCTCAGCCGAGCATGACGCCGACCAGCACCATCACGAGACCAAATACCGACAGCAGCAGCGTGCCCATGTTGATCGGCACGATCTTGCGCATCACGCCACGCAGCGCCTCGTCATCGAGCCCAGAGCGTTTCGCGCTCCAGACGCGGTAGATGCACCAGAAAAGCCCGAGCAGCCCTGCAAGAGAGACCGCAGCGCCGGTCCAGATCAGCCATTCCATGCCGCAACTCCCCTGAATGTGATGCGCGATGAGATGCGGCGCCGGGTACTGCATCGCCCCCCGCGCCGCAACCCCTTGATGGGCGCGGGTAGGGGGGGTAGTCAATCGCCCGATACCGGCAGGAGATGATGTGATGCAGGACAATGATTCCGGCGCCTATGGCGTCGCGGCGGGTGAACTGAAGCAGTTCATCGAGCGTTTCGAGCGGCTCGAGATGGAAAAGAAGGAAATCGCCGACCAGCAAAAAGAGGTGATGGCCGAGGCCAAGGGGCGCGGCTACGACACCAAGGTCATGCGCAAGGTCATCGCGCTGCGCAAGCGCGATCAGGATGACATCGCCGAAGAAGAAGCGGTGCTCGAAATGTACAAGGCCGCGCTCGGCATGGCCTGAGCCCGGCGCCGGGGCCCCGGCCCCGGCCTCCCGCATGGTGTAAGGTCCGCGAGCGTCGGCAGCGTGCGGACCGAAAAGACCTCCCATCTCTGCTACTGGTGGTCTGTGGCCATCGGAGCATCGCCCACAAACTCGACACATCGACGTCCAACGTATGAGGTGCTCAACTTATGGGTGGCCTCTTCAGGGTGCCAGCCCCCGTACGCCCTCCATCTGCGACATCTGCCACACGTCCTCGTCGTAAAGTTCGGTCAGCATGTCCACATAGGCTGCATCCCAGCCGGGCATGTCGAGCTCTTCTTCCAAGGCGCCGGGCAGCGCGTATTTCTCCAAGAAGGCGGTCATCACCCGACGCTTCTGCGTTTCGGTCACCTGCGGGTTATCGCGCAGGAATGCGCGGAAGCGCTGCATCGCCTCGGGGCTGACCAGTTCGGAGAACAGATCGAAGCTGCCTATGATCTTGCGCTGCATCTCGATCCCGGCGGCTTCGCGCAGGATTTGCCCCCACAGCAGCGGCGTATCTTCGTTGCACCACAGCAGCAGCGGCACGCCGGGCAGTGCTTCGCGCAGGCGTGCGACAAGGTGGGACCAGCGCAGTTGCATTGGATCGGCGCCGGACAGAAAGCTGTCCACAGTCTGATGTGGCGTTGCGCGCAGCATCGCGGGAAGCCAAGTGGCGAAATCGCGGACCCCGAGCAGGATCTGCAACTCGTCATGCGCAAAGATCTTCGCCACCGCCTGCAACCGGCGTTCGGCCTTGCGGTAGAGCACGCCGCCTTCCAGTGCCAGTTTCGGCACCGCGAGCAGCGTCTCATGGCTCAGGATCAGCCGTTTGACCTGCTCGGGGTCCTCGCTGAGGATCGCGTCGAGCAGAACATCGCGCGCCTCCGGAGCGGGGGGGGTGGCGCCGAGCTGGCTGACCACTTCCGAAAGCAGCATCCGATAGCGGGACGGACCGGGGATCGCCACGCCGTCGCGGTGAAAGTCGTCGGCGTTGCGCAGCAGCCCCTTGAGAAGCCGGTCGTCGTCCGTGCAGTGGGCGCCGATATGTAGAATGACCTGCATGGCCCTGCCGTTCCGCCTGCTCTTTCGATTGCCTGTTGCCCGCATTATAAGCTCTTTGCATTCAAGCGAAACCGCGCGCCTCCCGAGGCAGCCATGAAGGAGCCGCCATGAGCCTTGCCGACAACAGCGCCCCGCGCCGCCTGCGCCTGCGCTGGCCCAGCCCTTGGTCCCTTGGCGCGGCGCTGATCGCGGCCGTGGTGGTGGCGCCGATCCTCGCGGTGCTGTGGATCGCCCTGTTCCCCAGCGAGAACATCTGGCCGCACCTCGTGTCGACGACGCTGCCGCGCTACTTCGGCAATACGCTGCAGTTGATGGCCGGTGTTGGTCTGCTAGCCGGCGCGGCGGGCTCCGGCGCGGCATGGCTGATCGCACGCTACGAGTTTCCAGGGCGCCGCTGGCTGGAGTGGCTGCTGCTGCTGCCTTTGGCGATCCCGGCCTATGTGGGGGCCTACGCGCTGGTGGATTTCCTCGAATACGCCGGGCCGGTGCAGACCGGGCTTCGCCAGATGTTCGGCTGGCAAACCTCGCGCGACTATTGGTTCCCCGAGATCCGTTCGATGGGCGCGGCGATCCTCGTGCTGGCGGCGGCGCTTTACCCTTACGTCTACCTGCTGGCGCGGAATGCCTTTCGCGAACAACCCGGCAGCGCCGATGAGGTGGCGCGGTCTCTGGGGCAGGGCGCCTTCGCCCGGTTCTGGCGCGTTGGCCTGCCGCTGGCCCGGCCGGCGATCGCCGCTGGCGTGGCGATCGTGATGATGGAGGCGGTCAACGATTTCGGCACGGTCGACTACTTTTCGGTGCAGACCCTGACCACCGGTATCTTCAGCGTCTGGCTGCAGAGCAACAACGCCGGCGGCGCGGCGCAGATCGCCGGGACCGTGCTGGCGCTGGTGATCCTGCTGGTGCTGCTGGAGAAGGGCTCGCGGCGCAAAATGCGGTTCTTCAACCTGTCCTCGCGCCACCGTCCGGTGGCGCGCACGCGCCTTCAGGGCGGCTGGGGCTGGCTGGCGCTGCTGGCTTGCGGCATGCCGTTCGCCATGGGTTTTGTGCTGCCGGCGTCGGTGATCCTCGGCCACGCGCTCGACAATGCCGATGCCTGGAGCGACCCGGATCTCTGGCGTGCCGGGGCCAACACGTTGACGGTGGGGGGGATCGCCGCGGTGCTGACGGTGCTGGGCGGGGTCTTTCTCGTCTACGGTGTGCGCCTGTCGGGGCGGCAGTTGCCCCGATTGCTGTTGCCGGTCTCGACCATTGGCTACGCCGCCCCCGGTGCGGTGCTGGGCGTCGGCATTCTGATCCCACTGGCGGCGGTCGATCACGCGCTCGCCGACACCGTTGAAACGCTGACCGGCGTGGATATCGGCCTTGTGCTCACCGGGTCGGCCTTTGCGCTGGTTCTCTCATATTTCGTGAGGTTCTTCGCCATTGCGCAGGGGGCGGCGGACGCCGCGATGGGGCGGGTCTCGCCCAACCTCGCCCGCGCTGCCCGTTCCCTTGGCCGCACACAGGGCCAGACGCTGCGCGAGGTCTACTATCCGCTGATGCGCGGCTCGGTCGCCTCGGCGCTGCTGCTGGTGTTCGTCGATTGCGTGAAGGAACTGCCAGCAACGCTGCTGCTGCGCCCGTTCAACTACGAAACGCTGGCCACGAGGGTCCACGAGCAGGCATCGCTGGAAAACCTTGGCGGCGCCGCGCCCGCTGCGGTTCTGGTGATTGGCGTCGGGCTTGCGGCGGTAGGACTGCTTGCCAAGGCCAATCGGTGAAAACCCTCTTGCACCCGGAGGCCAAGCTGGCATATCCCTGCGCGCACGGTGCCCCTATAGCTCAGCTGGTAGAGCAACTGATTTGTAATCAGTAGGTCCGCGGTTCGAGTCCGTGTGGGGGCACCATTTCAATATCCAGGCTTTGATATTGCAGCGTTTTTTCGCCATTTTGTCCCACGGGATTTAGGCGTGGGACAGCTAAGCTGGCGTGTGCCCTTGCGAGACTTGGCAATGCTTCGATCAGTGCGTCCGGCCTGTCGTGACTAGTATGAACGGGATATCAATGAGATTCTCTACTCGGCGACGTGGCATGCGAGGATGCAGATCTACCTGAGCACAAGACTTGAGTTCGGCATCGTTGAAAAGAGAGACCGGTGTCGTCCAAATTGACACCGGTCCTGCTATAGGGCCGCTGCGAGCGCAGCATGAGCCTCCCTTCCCATGGCTTAGCTCAACAAGGGAGATTCTTGTGGGCTGGCCCTGCTCAGGTCGCACAGAGGAGGAAGCGAAACGAAGTTCGATGACAGCCCGGAAGAAGCCGAATCTAGGCCGCTCTACGCTAAAGGCCTAATGCCACGGACCTCGTCCTTTTATTGTGACGAAAAATCTTAATCACAGCAACGATCGATTTTATTTCAAATCAGCCGCTGCCTCACTTTCTTTTCTATTTTTCCTCATTTTTCGCGATACTATCAAGCCAGAGGACACAACTATTGCCACAGCTGTCAAAGTAGCGCCACCGAGAGGTGTAAAAATCGCATTAACCATCTGCCGTGCCCACGCGAACGACATACCGAATGTGACGCACATAAAAAGAAAGGATATGCCAGCTCCGGCGTAATATGTGGCGTCACTTCGTTTAATGTCTGCAACGTACTTCATGTGTTTGTACAGCGGGTGCAATGTCGCGACGCATAACAACAACGTAGCGATCACTGTCAGTATTCGAAATACGTCTGTTTCACCATTCTTCACGCCGGAGATGCTACTGGCAACCTGAATGATTGACAAAGCTCCTAAGCGTGTTGCCCAGCTATCGAATAATTCGCCCTTCGGCAGAGCATCTGTCCACCATGTTTGTCTGCTCATTGCTATCCCTCATTTTCTGGTTAAACGAAGTGCCGAATACCAGGTGAAAATTTCTTGGCAACCTCTTCAAAAGGTCGAAAGCGCATTCCTTAACAAGGTGAGGCAAAATTGTAGGCTTGCCATTCTTCGAGTCTGCCAACGTCGCAGCCTTTTTCTGGGATCATTGTTTCACGGGTGCTGGCTCCGCGTTTGCGCAACGCTCATTGATCTGCGGCGCCACAATCGGAGGGTTCTGAGGGATCATCCGGGTTACTATGCTCTGGACTTTCTGTGAGCGCTGGTGCGGAAGCCGCTCGGTCTCGAAGTGGCATCAATCTCCTCTTCGGCGCGATAGATCACCCTACATATTTGCTGCAGAGGGCTGCTGGATCTGAAAGTCCTCGCGATCTCCAATGCTTCGTCGCGCCACTGGACTTCACCAGATCCTGAGGCCGCCCACCATCTGCATCGCTTCACGCGCCAACCGGCGCCGCTCTGCGCTCTTCGTGTAGATCGATGATGTGGTCGGTTCGGTGTGGCTGAGGATCGACATGATCTGCAGTTCGGAACAGCCCAGTTCCCCCAGCAATCCCCCAAGCGCCTTCCGCAGGCCATGCGACGATCGTGCCGTGAGGCCGGCCTCCGATGTCCATCCCTGCACGCTGTTGCCTAGCACCTCGGGGCTGCGGAAGGGGCGCCCGTGCTTGCTGAGCAAATACGTCCTGCCCTGCACCGTCATGCCGCGCGTGGCGGCAAGCAGCTGCGGCGCCATGGGTAGGCTGGCCGGCGCGCTGCCTTTCTTTCCCGGCTGCCAATCGAGCCAGGTGATTCCGTCGCGCTGAACCTCGTGCGCCCGGCCGAGCAGGTAGAGGTCACCTCGGCGCGCTCCGGTGAACAGCGCGAGGATGAGCCAGAGCCGCGGCATCGAGCCCTCGGGGTGATGGCCGAGAAACGTCTTCACGTCTTCGGTCGACCAAGGCACCGCGCCGCCTTTGCTTCGGTGCACGCGCCTGATGCCCGCTGCCGGGTTCGTCTGGACGCGGCCGAGCTCCATCGCCCACTCGTAGGCCGAGCGCAGCGCCTTGATGCAGTTGTCGGCCTGCGCAGTGCGCGCTCCCCAATGGTCGCGAATGTGCACCATGGCCTCGCGCGGCAGGTCACAGTGCAGCGAGCCCATGCGGTCACCTTCGGGAGTGATGACCTCGCGGGCGCGGAGCATCAGGCTCTTCCGCTGGCGTAGCGTGTGAGGTGAGGCGTTGCCTGCTTCTACCTTCAGTTCAAGCGCGGCGAGGTAGTCATCGACCAGAGCATCTAGGGACGCGACGGGCGCCGCGGATGTCTTCTCCACTACCTCGATCGTCTGCCCGGCGCGCGCCGCCCAGTAATGCTCGGTGAAGGTGGGATCGTCTGGGCCAACCGGGATCACGATCCGCCGCTTCGGCTGCCCCTCGACGCGCACCCGATGCCGGATCGCGCCGCTCGGCAGCCGCTCCGGCACGTATCCCTTGAACCGCACTTGCACGTTTTTCATCCCTTTGTGTGGCCCCAGCGCTTGGGTTCAGCTTGGCTCGGCTCGCTGGATTCTGCCACGGCTTTGTCTTTTGCCTCTACGGTGAAGCTGCCGTCCGAGCCGACGCGTACCGCCCCAGGCGCCATGCCGCAGGCAATCAGCGCCTCGATGACGTTCTTGACGGCGGCGGCGGAAGGTCGGGCTCGGGCCATGGTTACAACTCTCCGTCGAATAGCGTCAGCGCGCAGAGGAAATTGGGCGAAAAAGCATCGGCCGCATTGCTGTCACTTCTACAACGGATTGTGCTGCCTGTACCCACCGGTTGATATCCACAGAAACCTCGGCAACTGCGGGCTGAATGCGTCTCGACTGAGGCCGAAAGTTGCCGCAGCTTGGCCGAGGTCCGTGAGTGGGCTGATGCGTCCGCAGACCTCTCGGTCACGAACGCCGGAATTTCCCCTCTGCCGAGAGGGAGGGCAATAATTTGAAGCCATTGATTATGTTTTACCAGTCGCCCCGGTTTGGACCTTAATTCTCCATTCCGGGGCTTTTGGTGGATGACCAAAAGATCGCCTAGATCAACGGCGTCCATCACAGCCACCCCATCCACTTGAACCCGGCGATCCACGCGCCCACGCCCACGACAGCCGCGATGAAGAGCATCTGCGGGGTAGTGAGCGCCGGCTCTGCAAAGAGCCAGTGGCCGGCGAGCTCGACGTCTCCCTTCAGCGGCACGCGCGGCGCTGCGGGGGCGTTAATGGGTTCGCGCAGGCTCATCAGGCCATCCCAAGAGCGGCTTTATACATCTCGAGCACCGCCTCTTCCTCGGCGATGTCGTCGCTGTCGCGTTTGCGCAGCGCGATGACCTTGCGCATAACGGTGGTGTCGTAGCCCCGGCCCTTGGCCTCGGCCATCACCTCCTTCTGCTGATCAGCGATCTCCTTCTTCTCATTCTCGAGCCGCTCAAAGCGCTCGATGAATTGCTTCAGCTCGCCCGAGACAACGCCGTAGGCGCCGGAGTCTTGAGTGTCGGTGGTCATGGTTTCGTCCTTCGTATCGAGTGGTTAGAGGATTGCGTCGAGAAGCAACTCGAGGCTGCGGGTGGTCGGCCACCAAGCGATCGCGGCGCCGGCTGCGATGGCGGTGAGAACCCACCGGGCGCGGGGCGCGGGGAGCTTGCGCTGGGTGGGGTGGCCCCACGGGCCGGAGGTGCGCGGCGTGTGCAGGCTCATCCGGTTGACCCGCTGGCGGCGCTCCTGCGCTTCGATGATGCGCTCCACGCGGTCGCACTCGCGGAGCTCGGCCGCGACCTGCGCCAGCGTGGGCTCATCGGCGGGGCGGAGCGGGGGCAGGGCGGCAGCGCCGCGGTATGCCCTGAGGCGCTGGCCTTCGGTGGGTTGGATGCTCATGCCGTGGCCTCCCGGTAGGCGGCGAGGGCAGCGCTCGCGATGTCGGCCTGCATGCGGTCTTTGCTGTCGTCGCCTCGCTCAATCGCCTCGAGGGCTTCTGCCATTTGCTCTGCGGCGACGATGGCCTTCACCATGTCCTTGCGGGCAGGCTCGCGCAGAGCTTCGCCTTGGCCGCTGTGCGCGCCCTTCTGGTGCTGGTCGACCGCGGCCGAGGTGCGCGAGCGCTTTCCGCATAGGCTGCAATAGTGCAGCCCGAGAACCGGGCGGCCCGCTGGGCGGCGCGGGTCTTTGATCTGCTCGATAAGGGTCACTGGTCTCTCCTCACTACGGTGCCGTCGACGCGGCGCTTCCAGCTCGAGCCCTTCGAGCCCGGAATGGTGTTGCGGGACTTCGGGGCGAGTCCGAGGTGCTTGTTGTGCTTGCGGGCCTCGGTGGCCTTCTGGGCCACGTCCTGCCGTGTCTTCGCCCGGTGGCAGGGCTTGCGCAGCGCGCGCAGGTTGCCCTCGTCGTTTGCGCCGCCGAGGATCAGGGCCTGCTCGTGATCGAACTCGATCGGCTCGCCGGCCATGCCGAGCTTGACGCCGCAGCCGCATCCGCAGCGCCCCTCTTGCCGGGCGACGATGCGCGCCTTGACGCGAGCCGGGGGCGGGGTGTCGTCGGTGCGGCCGACCCATGCTGCTACGGAGCGGCTCATGCGGCCCTCTCCCGGTCCCAAGGGTCGAAGCCCATCAGAGCGGAGAAGCGCGCCTGCGCGTGCTGGAAATAGGCAGCGAACTCGCTCTCCGTCATGCGGTTGAAAGCGGTGCTCTGCACGCGGACCTCCTGCTCGTTTGTGAGCGGGTTGAAATAGGTCTCGACGTAGCCACAGAGCTTCTTCAGGTCGGTGTGAAGGTGGTCGGCGGTGGGCCATGCGTCCGTGGCCTTCACCGCCACGTGGAGCCCGGCCCAATACGCTGCATTGCGCTGTTCGGTGCGCCCCTTGCGCGCCTTGGCGGCGAAGACCTGCCCGTTCACCGCGTCGCCGAGGACGTGCGCGGTGTGGGCATTGTAGGGCTTCAGGCCTTTCGGCGTCTTTTGGATCAGGAGCGGCGGCGGGTTCTGCATCAGTACGTCTCCCGCTCAGTCCAGCTGCGCACGCCGTCGATCGCTTTGTCGCGGTGGTTCCGGCGGACATAGTCCTCGATGAAGGCGGTCATGGCGTCGCGGTCGTTCTTCGCGATCCAGTGCAGCGCGGCGCGGTGGTCGTCGATCTCGTGCTTGGCAACAGTGCGGAGGCCCTTCACCTTGTCGCGGCTGGCGGCCGAAGAGGCGCGCTGCGCGGCCTTCGCCTCATCCTGCGCTGCGGCTGCCGCACGCTGGCTTTCGATGTCTCCCTCCTGCGCGGCGCGGGTGGCTTCCTCGGCCTCCCGGCGCTTGCGATCGGCTTCCTCGCGCGCCTTGCGCTGTGCCTCGGCCTTCTCGCGCGCCAGCTTTTGCTTGAAGCCGTTGCCGAGCGCGGCGAGGCCTTTCTTGAGGCGCTCGATGTCGTCGAGGCTCGGCTTCCACCGGGCCTTCTCGTCCTTCCACGCTTTGTGAAGGGGCCCCGCGGCCGCCTTCTCTGCGTTGGTCAGATCGGTGGAGCACTGGCGGATGTCAGAGAGAAGCGCATCGACCGCCTTCATCTGGTCCTCGGTCTCGACCTTCGAGCCGTCCAGCCAGTTCTCGGCCTCAGAAATTGCGTCGCCATAGGGGGCGAGGGCGGCGTCGATCGGGTCGACCTCCTCAGGAGGCCGGTTGTGTCCGATCTGGGCGATGTTGTCGGCTTGGTCCTTCGGCATTGGGGGCTCCTCAGTATCCGATTTCGCTGGGGTCGTAGTCGGGGCCTTGGTGCCTGGCCTCTTCGCGGGATTGCTTGAGCGCGAAGTCGACGCGAGCGGCGAGCTCCTCGCTGCGAACCCGGAGGCGGGAGAGGTCGTGGCGGAAGCGCTCATCGCTCTCGACGCTGTCGGCGCCGTGCTGGCGGATGCTGGCGATCATGTCTTCGCAGGCGCGCTCGGCCTCCGAGGGGCGGCGCTGCTTTTCGCGTTGACCCTGCTGCTGCTGGCGCGGTTCATCCTCGATGAAGCTCTCTTCGCTGCGCTTGGCGCTCTGCGCGTCGTCGTCCTTCTCGGCCGAGATGCCGAGGGCCGCCTTGAGCGTGTAGCGCTGCAGGTACGTCACAGCCGAGCCGACCGCCTGAAATCCGTTCTTCTGCCCAGAGGTGTCAGGGTTGCCGCTGAGGCTGGTTTCCTCCGAGTGCCCGGCGCTATGCTGGACGATGCAGGTGACGCTGACCGTCCCGCGCTCTTGAGATGTGCGGAAGCGGTAGGAAATGCCATGCTCAGCGAGGATCGGATCGATCACCCGCGCGATGCCTGACAGGGTCTCGTGGGCGTAGTGCGTTCGGCCGCCACCCTTGTTCTTGTAGTCGACGGTGGCGTCCTTGAGGATCGGCGGGATCTTCGCTCGGGCTTCAGCAAGTGCACCGGAGAAGGCGACCCGCGCCGCGTTCGCTTCCATCCGCTCCTTCATCGCAAGCATGCGCTCGAGCTTTTCGAGGTCCGCGTCGGGGTTGAGGACCAACCGCTCGATCATCGAGACCATCGGGTCTTCCTTCATATGGACAACCTGTCCGGCAGTCTGGCCTTGGTGTTCGACTACCGCATTCATGCTGCTTGCTCCTTCTGGGAAAGAACCGCCCGGGCGTCGGAGGCCGCATCCTGCAGGGCGCGCTCCGCGATGGCGGTGGTGGTTTCTGGGTAGGCGCTGGCGAAGTCGGCCAGCGCGGCGTTCAGGTGCTCGTTGAGCTTCGTTTGCAGGGCGCTCTCGCGAGGGCTCATCAGAATGCTCCTGGGGTCTGGGCCGCGCGGAAGATCGCGTCGGCGAGGATCAGAGCGAAGGCGCCAAGGGCGCCGGCGGCGAGTACGGTGAAGGCGGCGCGGAGGCGGCTCATTTGCCCATCCCCTGCCCGTTGCACTGCCAGCAGGTCTCGCGGGTGGAATTGATCAGGCCGCGGAGCTCCCGGCGCTCGCCGGTGCCGTTGCAGGTCGGGCAGAAATCGCCCGAGCAGCCGCCGGCCCGAAGATGCGCCAGAGCGGCATCGGCAAGGGCTGCCGTTCCAGTGCTGCGCTGGCGGGCGCGTGTAACCGGTGCAGGGCGGCGCGCTCGCTCGGCGTGCGTCTGCGCCCAGACAAGGCGGGCAAGCTCCTCGCGCTGTGCGATCGCATCGGCGCTCTCATGAAGCTTTCCGCGCCTTGGAGTGGTGAGGCTCTGCCGGTGGAAGGTCATTGGCCCCTCCCCTTCTTCGGCAGGCGTCGCGCTCGACGCAGCTCAAGGTCCATGGATGCTGCACAGAACCGAGCGGCGCGGTGGTTTGGCATCTGGATGAAAAGAACAGGACCAACCCGGTTTCGGAGGCCAATGAATTTTCTGACGGAAATTACCCTTACAGGGCAAACGATTAGTCGTTTCATGATGCAACCCGAGGTAGAGCAACCGTGAAATCGACATGCGGCATCTGTAATAGATGCTGACATGTTGATATATGCGGGAGCGAGCGAGTGGAAACTCGCGCAAAAACGGTAAAAATGAGATTGAGCAGTGAATGAGGTCATTTCCGGCAGTCCTCGATTGCCCGGTTGGGCATAGCCGGAAGGGCCGGAGGCGGGGTTCCGTCTTCATCATCAAAGGCCGCAAAAATATCGGCCATGTCGCCAGCAAGGTCAGATGCCACGGGGCGGTTTCCCGCACGAATGGCGTCGCTCAGAAGGCGAAGGTGGTGCTGAATGTGATCCATCTGTGATGTCTCCCTGTAAATAACCCGCGATCGGCTGAGCTTCTTCGGCGGATTGGTGAGGTCGACACTATGACTAGAATAGTCACTACGCAAGAAGTAAAATGACTAACTAAGTCAATCTCAATGACTGAGGCTTGCGGTGACGTTGGGTTCCGTGGCTAGGTGTTCACGGTTTGTTCTCATATGGAGGAAATGATTCTTGGGTGCGAGTAAGCTGTATGTGCTGGCCATGAGGGCCGCCTGCACCGGCGAGAGCCTTGATGAGTTATTCAGGCGGGAGTGCTCGCATTTGTTCGGCGAGGTCGACAGGAAGTTTGTCCCACTTCCCGAGGAGTATGAAGTCGAGCGTAACGCCGTAGCGAATGGTAAGAAGGGCGGCGACGCTATCCGATAGCCCTTGGCGCCCCTTTTCATAGCGGGACCAATACGTCCGCTCGATACCTAGGCTGTCGGCCATTTCTGATGGCGACTTCCCGAGTGCTCTCCGAAGAAGGGAGAGCCTGTGGCCAACGGCCTCCTTGCGCATGGCATGCCATACGTCCTGCGGGAGCAATGAATCGGGTTTGAGCGACATACTCGTAGATTGATTGCTAAATGCGTCACCGGCAATTTCTATGTCAGTCATGTGTTTTGCCTTGACGTAATGACTAGTTTAGTCATTATGGGCAGCATGAAACAGCGCATCAAAAATCTCCTGACACAAATCGGTGCCCGCGACGAAATCGCAGCCGAGTGCGGCGTAAAGCCGATCGCGGTTTATCGCTGGGCGCAGAACGGGGCGATCCCGTCCAAGCATCTTGCGGGGGTTCTCCGCGTGGCAACCCGCAACAAAACCGGGGTCACTGCGAAGGCTCTCTTGGCGGCGCACGACCCGTCTTCTGCGGAGCACGTGCGGGAAGCGTCGTAATGAATTCGCGTGTTTCCTGCCTGTCGCAAAGACATTGGTCACCCCGAGGGGTGTTTCAAGACTGCGCGCAGAAAACATCAGGAAACTCGCGCTCAGCATTCTGAAAACACACACTGATCCATGCCCTCAGCATGGGCCGGCTCTCTCGAAATCCCAAGGAAAAGGCTTTTCTGATGCAGCCCAAAGTCGCGGCACAGATGTTCAAGAACCTCGTCAAAGAGGCGGGCGGAAAAGAGGCTGCCTCGGCGACCATTGCCTCTGCTGTCGGCCACTCCATCAGCGCCGGCTCGTTGAGCCGGATCGAACACGGCAATGCTGAGGTTCCCATGCTTTGGGCGTGGGCGCTTATGGACGCTACCCGGAACTCCTGTTTCGACACCTATCGAGCGCAGACGCGTGAGCAGGCAGGTGAGACCTGCCCTTACACCCTCATCGGAGAAGTCTCGAAGGAGAACGGAGAGGCTATCGACGCGAGCCTGCGCGCGGCGCGTTCATCGTGCGAAGAGGCTTGGAGCCGAGCCGCTGTAGAGCACCAAGAGGCGGCCGATAAGCACGCTGAGATGGCGCGTCTTTGCGAGAACCGCGCCGCCGGCCCGGTCTCTATCAGCGCAGCGCGAAAATGAACCAGATACCGGCCAACTCCTCCCGGCCGGTGCGCGCGACGGGGCGGCAATCCCCCATGGGCCTCGTCGCGCATCAATTCCGGGCCGCGCGGATCCCTATCCCCGTGAGAGCTCGCGCTGTCGGGGCCGCGAGGCGGCTCAGGAAGCCCCGGCGACTCCCTGTTGGAAAACTGGCCGGGGGCTCTGTGCTCCCGGCGTCTTTCAAAAGAACTCTCATCTAGGAGACACAAATGGCCGGCTCAATGAACCGCGTGACACTCATCGGCCACCTCGGCGCTGACCCCGAGGTCCGGACCTTTCAGAACGGCAACAAGGTCTGCAACATCCGCCTCGCCACCTCCGAGAGCTGGAAGGACCGGAACACCGGCGAGCGCCGAGAGCGCACCGAATGGCATTCGGTCGCAATCTTTTCCGAGCCGCTGGCGCGCATCGCAGAGCAGTATCTGCGCAAGGGCTCAAAAGCGCTCATCGAGGGCAAGCTCGAAACCCGCAAATGGCAGGATCAGGCCGGGCAGGATCGCTACACCACCGAAATCGTCCTGCGGCCCTACGGCGGCCAGCTGCTCCTTCTGGACGGCCGCCAGAGCGGCGGCGGTAGCGGTGGCGGCAGCTACAACGATGGCGGGCGTAGCGGATACGACGGCGGCTCCGGCTACGGCAGCGGCGGCCGCGGCGGTTCTCGCGACATCGACGACGAGATTCCGTTTCTTCCAGAATGGCGGGTGTAGTCGTGACCGGCTGCCTTCGTACCTACGCAACGCTTCTCAGCGGCCCAAGGCCCGGCGCCACGCTTTTCCGCCTCATGCGCCGGGCGGGCCCCTTCTCGCGCTACGGCTCGGCCGAGTGCCGGGTGGTGCGCGCCTACGGCATCGAGGGCAGCGGGCCGACATGGGACGAGGCTGTAGCCCAATGGGTCGAAGGCGCGATCTGGCTGGCGTCCCAGCCCGCCCCGGCCCGGGCACCGGTCCAGCTTGATCTTTTGGAGGCAGCATGACCGCCGGGGCCAGCATCAGCCGAGAGGGCGACTTCACGGTCATCCGCGTGCCCAACGAAGAGGTGCACGGCCTCCGCGTCGCGCTCGAGGAGTGCCCTTGCAAGGCCACGAAATCAACAGGGACGCAGTCGATCCGGCAGCGTCTCGCAAAAGGTCTCGCGCTTGCGCAGGCCGGGAGAAAGCTATGAGCGACCCATGGTTCAAGTTCTACGCCTCCGACTTTCTTGGCGGCGTGGCGGGGCTCACGCCCGCAGAGCGGGGCATTTACGTCACGCTGCTCGCAGTGATCTACGATAACGGCGGTCCTGTTGAGCGCCGGGATCAGCGCCTCGCGCGGGTCTGTGGCTGCACCAAGGCAGGCTTCAATAAGGCGCTGGCGGTGCTGATCGAAGAGGGGAAGATCCTCGAGGTCGATGGAGCGCTTACAAACGGCCGAGCGGAAAACGAGCTGAAAGTGCGCGCAAATCGGTCACAAAACGCGACTGACGCCGCGCATGCAAGATGGTCAAAAGAACCCGAAAAAATCCAAACAAATCAAGAGCCGGGTGATGCGACCGCAATGCAGGGGCAATGCGAACGCAATGCTATGCCAGAGACCAGATACCAGAAGCCAGAGTTAGAAGAAGACACTGTCGTGTCTCCTCCCGCTCTCGCTCCTGAGCCTTCCCACGCAAACGAGCTCTCCGAGGCCTGCGCCGAGTACAACGCCGCCGCCGAGCGGCAGGGCTGGCCTCGGATGCAAAAGCTCACGCCACAGCGCCGCAAGGCCCTCAATGCCCGACTGAGGGACGCCGGTGGCATCGAGGGATGGCGCATAGCGCTCGAGAAGGCCGAGGCCTCTGATTTCATCTGCAGCCGCGGCGACAGGGGCTGGGCTGGCTTTGGCTTCGACGCCCTGACCACCGCATCGAAATTCACGAAACTCATGGAGGGAAATTATGAC
Source organism: Salipiger sp. ABF4_146 (assembly GCF_056161345.1). Lineage (NCBI taxonomy): Bacteria > Pseudomonadati > Pseudomonadota > Alphaproteobacteria > Rhodobacterales > Roseobacteraceae > Salipiger > Salipiger sp. ABF4_146. Next base: position 82,989 of record NZ_JBSWYX010000015.1, read on the forward strand.
AACCGAGACGCACAGCAGCACACCGGTGGCGCACCTTCCTCGCAACGACAGCGCGAGGATGCCGCAACTCGCGAATACATCCGCCGCGTCGGTAACGGCGATCTCGACTTCGGACCTGACCCAAGCGATCCATTCGCCGGGCGATAGGGCCTTCGCGATGGAACGCGCCCGCCGCTGCCTCAAGCTCTTCTACGAGCCGGACATGAGCGCAGACGATCGGGCTGCCATCCTCGATAGTTTCGCCCGCGCGCTGCTCGACCTTCCTCGCTGGGCCGTCTCTAAGGCCTTCGATGCATGGGAGCGAGAGGAGAGCCGCCGCCCGGCGCCGGCAGACATCGTCAAGCGCGCCCGGGCGGCTGTAGACCGCTACGCCGCTGAGCTGCGCCACAGGGCCGATCAGCAGCGCCCTGCGGAGCCGGAGCGGGATCGCGCCACGGGAGACCAGACTCGCGCCGCTATGGAGGCTGCAGGCTTCACGCCGCGCCACATGGAGCAAGTTCGCCGCCATCCGACCGCCCGCAACGAGGCGGAGCTCGAAGCAGGCGCCCCGGACCGAGTGCCGCACTGGACCGAGATCGCAGATCCGAACGGACCCGACATCGCGGCGCTGGAGGAGTCTCGCGCCAAGAACCCGCTCATCGCCGCGGCCCGTGCGGCGCAGGCTCAAAAGCAAGAGCTCGAGCGCCTCAACGGCGGGGCGCAGGAGGCCGCAGAGTGACCGAGAGCATGGCCTTCGAGAGCATCGAAACGGTGCCGCTGTTCAAGTACGGGCTGATCATGGCTGACCCGCCCTGGCACTTCGCCCTTCGCTCTGAAGCGGGCGAGGACGGCGCCCAAGCTCACCTGGTCGGCAAATACGGCGATATTGCCGCCGTGTTCTTCGGCATGAGGGCCGCGGAATGAGTGCGATAGCCGCCAGCGGACCCTTTGGGCTGACGACCAATTTGATTGCCATCTCCACGCGATACGAGTGACGAAGGAAGAACGATGGGGCAGGACAGGATCACGCCGGAAGAGCGTGCCGCGATTGAAAAAGCTCTCGCTGATGGGCAGGTGACGCTGGTCAAGCCGTGCGTGCCGGCGAAGCTGAAGCGACGCAAGCCGCTACCGGTGAACGGTCGAGAGCCGGCTAGCAAAACACCGGCGCCGCGTCGGCTACCGGAGGCCATGCCGGTCAAAGCCGCGCTCGAGTGGGCGTTCCGGACGGAGAAAGCTAGCTTCGACTTCGATGAGCTCGGGGCGTCCTCGGGAAGCCAGCGGAAAGGGATCAGCATGGAGCAGCTGATCTTCGAGCGGCACATGCTGGGCAAGGTCGCGATCGATACCTCGCCGGGTCGGTCAGAGCCGGCAGAGGACGCAACCGTCATTGCGAGCATTGTGCGCTCGGTGCTGCCATGGTCGGCCGCCCGCCTCGTCGCTGACTTGGCGCGAGCTGGGCGGGAGCCGGACTGGATGCAGGACGCCGCGCCGCGCGTCCTGCCGGTCGAGTGGGTCTACGGTCGGGGCGGGGCCAGAGGGCGCACAGCTGATGCCGCACGGCTCGGGGCCGGGGGCTGGCCGCACCACAAGCGCCGCAACCGGAAAGGCGCCATCGTCGAGGAGAAGGTGCTGTTCACCCCGGTAACGGTTACCCCGACGGGCGCGCAGATCGCGGCGGCGCGGCGGATGTACCTCGAGTGGCGCGGTAGCCTGCTGACCGTTCGCGGCGCGCTGCAGCGGGCCCCGATGCTCCGGTTTGAAGTCATTGACGAGCTACCTCAACGGGCTCCCTGGCGCGGTTGACCTTTTAAGATGGGTCGGTACCGTGGCGCGTGTTTGGAGTGAGTTTACAATAAGATGCTTAACGCAATTCTCAGCAGCAAGGCCGGTCGCCTTGAAGGTGAAGAAGGTTCTATACGCTGGCGAGATGTCTTTCGCGGGAGCGAAGATTTGGTCACGGCCACTATCATCGAGCGACTGTCCTATCTGAGCGGCGACCTGGCCTGGAACCTTCTCGCCGATGCGGCTGACGGGAGCCTTCCTGCATACAAGGTGGCCGAGCTCAGAGAGATCGACTTCTGGCCCATGTGGGAACTTGAGGGGCGCCGCAGAGGTGTTGAGCCAGATGTTTTCATGACCTTGGACTTGGGTGACCCATCCAAGCGCGCGCACGTCATATTGGAGGCAAAAAGGGGCGACGCGGCTCAATACGAAGCTCAGTGGCTCTCCGAGATCGAAGCTTGGAGAGAGACAGTCTACGCAAATGAGGACAGCGCGCCGGATATTCTCGTTCTGCTTGCGCTTGGTGGCACTGGCCAGCGCTCAGCGAGGGAGCTGCGCGCCGAAACTTTCAAACGGCGTGCCTCGATCATCTTGCCTGAAGGCTGTGAACTGATCGTTGCTTTAATGGATTGGGAAGACCTGGCGCGGTCATGTTCCAGCATGAAGCCACTCAATAATCGAGATGTTAGGATCGTCGGTGACATTCAAAGAGGGCTAGAGACTTTCGGCTATTTTCATCGCGTTGTTCCGCGGCAACTGGAGGACTTGGTTTTGAGGAAGTTTTCGCACCAGACCCTCCCGGCACTTCTGAGAAAATAAAGGTCAGCAATGAGCGAAGCACGCTACCAAGACGTACTGAAGGATGCGCGACAAGCATGGCGCATCGTCGCTGCCTATCAGCAACGGGTGATTCACCTATTGTCGAGCGTTGAAGCTTACTTTCCCGATCTGACTCAGTCCTATTGGGAGCCAGCCAGCTACGGCCGTCCGCCCTCTGGCAAAAAGAGGCCGGCGGAAAAGTGGACTTGGGACGGACTCCCTTACTACCATACCTTGAATTGGTTCACCCCCATCGGCGGGGACAACGCTTCAGAGCTCAAGGCTGGTGACTGGTTTCTGGTGATGGAGGTCCGGTCGGATAGCGGATTTGACGGTGAGACGGTGCGGCAATCGGCGTCGTTCCATGGGCCAGACCCTGCAAACATGCCGCCCGTAGAGCAAACGGATAGTGAGCTGCATCTGTACGCCTATTTCGTTACGGGAAAGCCAGAAGACGGGCTCAGTGCTAATGATGTTTGGTCTGCCGACGAGGACTACGGTACAGCGGAGTCGTCTGAGAAGTGGCTGTCCGTGCCCGGTTGCAACACTAAGCGGTTGTACTGGAAAAAATCTCTCGCGGAGCTTTTTGATGAAGGTGGGGAGGCCCGCTTCTTCGCGGGTCTAAAGAGTCATCTGTTTGAGGTTGGTGCGAGATTTTCCAATGAGTGAGCGAATATCGACCGTCATCGAGCTTCGTCCAACTCTGCTATCGCTTGACCGCGAAAAAAAAGCTGGGTAGACAAGATGCCAGAAACACAGATGCGCCCGGAAGGAAAAACCCTTCCGGGCGATTTCATTTTCAATCGATGTCTTCGAACTCGAAGATCAAATCTGCGCGCTGCTCGGCGGTAATCACATTGGTTTCGACAAGGTAGTCAGCGATGTCATCAGCGCAGACATCTCGCTCGGTCTGCGGTGGAACCGGAGCACGCACGGGGCGCGCAAAACCGCCGTCCGCAAAAACACGTTCAGCTAAGTTCTCATTGCGGTTTTGGGGAAGGTAAGCCTTTACGCGGAAATTGTCGGGCATCTCGCCTCCTATGAGTTCTACGGCTTCGTTTAGGTAGGGGGGCGCCTCGGGTCGGTCAACCTTTCGCGCAAAGCTCTCACGAGGTATTCCAATGTCCAACCACCGTGATCCGGAGACCGGCCGCTTCCTCCCAGGTCACCGTTTCTGGGAAGCCCGCAGCAGTGCGGGGAGGAAGCCGACCTTTGCGAACGGCGACGCGCTCTGGGCCGCCGCGATCGAGTACTTCGAATGGGTGACGGACAATCCGCTCTACGAGGACAAGCTGGTGACCTTCCAGGGCGGCGCAAAACACGAGCCGATCGCCAAGATGCGGGCCATGACGATCAGCGGCCTGTGCCTGTTCCTCGACATCTCGTCCGAGACTTGGCGGGGCTGGAAGACCGAAGGTCACGCGCTATACCGGCCGGCCTTGGCCGAGGCGATCAGCCGCGTCGAGGCGGTGATCTACGAGCAGAAGTTCAGCGGCGCCGCGGCTGACCTGCTGAACCCGAACATCATCTCGCGCGAGCTCGGGCTCGCGGAAAAGAACGAGCACTCCGGCCCGAGCGGTGGTCCGGTGGAGGTGCGGACCCTTGCAGACTTCTACGGCGGTAAAGGGGGATGATGCACCCACACTGAACCCGGTCCTCCGGGAATTCTGGCTTACACCGGCTCGCGAGCGCGTCCTCTACGGCGGCCGGTCCAGCTCGAAGTCATGGGACGCGGCGGGGTTCGCGGTTTTCCTCGCCACGCAATGCCGCATCCGGGTGCTCTGCGCGCGGCAGTTCCAGAACAAGATCGCGGAGTCGGTCTACACGCTGCTGAAGATCCAGATCGACCGCTTCGGGCTGCGCGACGAGTTCGTGATCACCGAGAACTCCATCCGGCACAAGGTCACCGGCGCGGAGTTCATGTTCTACGGCCTCTGGCGGCACATCGACGAAATCAAGTCGCTGGAGAGCATCGACATCTGCTGGATCGAGGAGGCGCACAACCTCACCGCCGAGCAGTGGGAAATCCTCGAGCCCACCCTGCGCGGCGAGGGCTCGCAGTTCTGGATCATCTTCAACCCGCGGCTGGCCACCGACTTCGTCTATCGGAAGTTCATCACCGGCACACCGAGTGCGGTCATCAGCGGCAAGATCAAGGGCGTGGTCGGCGCGACCATCAAGCGCCTGATCAACTTCGACGAAAACCCCTTCCTCTCCGGCACGATCGTCAAGGTGATCGAGCGGAAGCGGGCCGAGGATGAAGACGACTTCCGCCACATCTACCTCGGCGAGCCGCGCGAGGACGACGACGCGGTGATCATCAAGCGCTCGTGGCTCATGGCCTCGATCGACGCCCACAAGAAGCTGGGCATCGAGCCCACCGGCCGCAAGCGGGTCGGCTTCGACATCGCCGACAGCGGCAACGACCTCTGCGCCACAGTGGAGGCCCACGGCTTCCTCGCCATCCAATGCGATGAGTGGAAGGCGCGGGAGGATGAGCTGCTCAAGTCTGCCGGCCGGGTTCATCGCATCGCCCGGGAGGCCGGCGCCGAGATTGACTTCGACAGCATCGGCGTCGGGGCCTTCGCTGGCGCGCACTTCGCGGCGCTCAACGAGGAGCACAAGACGAACGTCACCTACCGCGGATTCAATGCTGGCGGCGGCGTGCTCAACCCCGACGACCGGGTGGACCCGCACGATCCGAACGGGCCGACCAACAAGGACTTCTACGCCAACGTGAAGGCGCAGGCGTGGTGGGAAATTGCCCGCCGCTTCCGCAACACCTTCAACGCGATCGAGAAGGGCCACGCCTATGACGCGGCGGACCTGATCGCGATTAGCAGCGAGTGCGAGCACGTCGATCAGCTGATCGACGAGTTGGCCACGCCCCGAAAGGACGTGGACAACGCCGGCCGCTCGAAGGTGGAGAGCAAGAAAGACTTGGCGAAGCGCGATGTCGCCTCGCCGAACAAGGCGGACGCCTTCGTTATGGCCTTCGCGCCGATCCAAGCCGCAGCGGCCGCGCAGATGTTCCTCAGCGCAGCGGCGCGGAAGAAATTGCAGGGGAGGCGCTGATGGCCGCCACGAACAACGCAGCGCGGGCCATGGCAGCCGTCGTCAACGCGGCGACGCGCCGGATGTCGGCGCTCTTCCCGGGCTATTTCGAGGAGGCCAAGCACAACCACTACGCCGACTTCGGCTGGCCGGTCAGCCTCCAGTTCAGCCAGTTCCACGCGATGTATTGCCGGAATGGGCTCGCCAAGGCCGCGGTTAAGAAGACTGCCCGGAAGATCTGGGAAGAGGCGCCGTGGCTCCGAGAGGAGGAAAAGCAGCACGACGAGACGAAGCTCGAGGCCGATATCCGGCAGCGCTTCGAGGACTTGCGGCTCTGGCAGCGGCTGGCCGAAGCCGATCGCCGCGGCATGGTCGGCGCCTATTCTGGGGTGATCCTCCGGCTGGCCGACAGCAAGCGCTTCCGCGAGCCGGTTGATCGCGTGCCCGGCGGGCTGGAAGGCCTCGTCGAGATCATCCCCGCGTGGGAAGGCCAGCTGCGGGTCGCAAGCTGGGACACGGACGAGATGTCGGAGGCCTACGGGCAGCCGACCATGTTCTAGTTCAACGAGGCGCAGGTTGGTGACGATGCGCAGGGCAAGAACCGCAGCTTCGAGGTGCACCCGGATCGCGTCATCGTCTGGTCCGAGGATGGCACCGTGCACGGCCGCTCCATGCTCGAGCCCGGCTACAACGACCTCCTCACGTTGGAGAAGATCACCGGCGCCGGGGGCGAGGGCTTCTGGAAGAACGCCAAGAGCGCGCCGGTCCTGCAGATGGATAAGGGCGCGCAGCTGAGCCAGATGGCGCAGGCCATGGGCGTAGGGGTGGAAGAGCTCGCCGACGCCATGAACGAGCAGGTCGAGGCGTGGCAGAAGGGCTTCGACAAGAACCTGCTGCTGCAGGGCATCGAGGCCAAGACCCTCGGCGTCACCCTGCCAAGCCCCGAGCATTTCCGCGCCGGCGCGCTGGAGAACTTCGCCGCCTCGGTCGAGATCCCGAGCAAGGTGCTCACCGGCATGCAGACCGGCGAGCGGGCGAGCTCCGAGGACGCGAAGGAGTGGGCCAAGACCTGCATGGGCCACCGCGCCGATCGCGTGCGCCCGAACATCATGGCGCTGGTCCATCGCCTCGAGCGCTTCGGCATCCTGCCTGAGCGCGACTGGTTCATCAGCTGGACCGATCTCACCGAGGCCAGCATGGCGGAGAAGATCGACCGGGCCGACAAGATGGCCGGCGTGAACCAGAAGGCCGCGCAGGGCGGCTCCCGCGAGCTCGTTTTCACGCCCGAGGAAATCCGCGACGCCGTGGACCTCGAGCCGCTGAGCGATGCGGACAAATACGCCGACGACACCGGCGCCCCGGGCCGCACGCCGCCGCCCGACGACGAGACAATCTAGGAGCAGCACCATGTCCAAGGCAGTTCGCGTCAACGTCCGCACGTTGGCGAACACGAAGGCTGTGCGCCGCGAGCGCCGCAATGGCCGCGACAAGATCATCGTTCCGAGCGCCACGCTGCCCGACGATGTGATCATGAACGGCATCAAGTATCCGGCCGATGAGATCGAGAAGGGCTACATGACGCTGAATCGGACCCCGGCGCCGCTGGGGCATCCGACCATCAACGGAAAGTTCGTCAGCGCCTCCGATCCGGAGGGGATCAATCTCGGCTGGATCGGCGCGCACAACGAGAACGTCCGCCGCGAGAACGGCCGGGTCTATCTCGACAAGGTGATCGACGTGCAGCGCGCCAACGAGAGCTCCGGCGGCAAGGCCGTGCTCGAGGCGATCGACAAGGGCGAGCCGATCCACACCTCGACCGGCCTGCTGCTCGACCTCGAGGCCAGCAACGCCGACGACTGCGAGTACATCGCCCGCAACATGCGCTTCGACCACGACGCGATCCTTCTCGGCGAGGAGGGCGCTGCCACCCCCGATCAGGGCGTCGGCATGATGGTCAACGCCAAGGGCGAGGAAGAACAGATCGAGGTCATCAACTCGGCTCTGGAAGATGCCGAGCGTGAGCTCGACTGGGCGGCCGACATGGCCGTTAGGGCTGCCGAACGGATGGCCCGCGTTCCGCTGATGGAGCGCATCAAGACCGCGATCATGGAGGCCGTCACAGGCTCCGAGCGGGAAACCTCCCAAAACGCAAAGGAGAACGACATGGCTGTTTCGGATGAGCAGTTCAATGCGCTTTCCGACGAGGTGAAGACCCTCTCGGAAAACCTCAAAGGCCTCGGCGAAACGATCACCAACGCGGTGACCGAAGCCGTCAAGCCGATGAAGGAACACGTCGACCAGATGGCGGCGAACCAGAAGGCCGAGGAAGACGCCAAGCGCGCCGCCGCGGTCAACGCTCTCACCAAGGGCGGCCAGTGGACCGAGGATGAGCTCGAAGGCATGACACTTCCTGCGCTCAACAAGCTGGTCGAGAAGTCCAAGCCCGGCAGCGCCGCTGCGCTCAACGGTGCTTTCCCCGGCGATGCCGGCGGCAAGGATGAGTGGGCCGACTTCGACCTCAACGCCAACGTCGATGTTGGCAAGAAGAAGGACGACTGATCATGAGCGGCAACGTCATCTATCGCGGGCCGATCGCGTCGGAGCCGGAGACGGTTTCCGACAAGACCGTAGCCGGCGCCTACCTCCCGGGCATTCTCGTGACCGAGAGCGCCACGGAGTTCACCGTCGCCACGGCGGCTGACATCGAGGCCGAGCTCCTCGTCCTCTCCAACCGTCGCTTCTACGATCAGGGCCTCGCAGACGCCTACGCATCGGGCGACACCGGCGTGGCTTTCCGCCCGCGCCCCGGCGAGGTCTATCAGGCCCGCCTCGCAGCCGCGACCTACGCCAAGGGCGACAAGCTCACCATTGGCGCCTCCGGCTACCTCACCAAGACCGGCGCCTCGCAGCGTGTTGTCGCGACTTTCGACGACACCCCGGGCGCCTTCACCGCTGGGGCTCTGGCTGATGTTCGCATCGCCAACAGCTTCCAGACGGCAGCGGCATAAGGAGGCCCATATGCTTCGTTTCACCCAAGAGCAGCAGCGCCTCATTCTGGCCAACCGCCAGATGTTCAACCGGCGCCAGCAGGTCATGGCCAACGCCTACGACCTTGGCGATGGCGGCAACCCGCTGATCGGCAACGCCTCGCCGCTCCCCCGCGATGTCTGGGGCGAGTGGGACCGCGAGGCGGTGGAGATCCAGCGCGAAGTGCTGGCGGTCTTCAACGACCTCGCCGCCTCGGTGGCCACCCCGATGCCGATCGGCAAGCTGATCCACTACTTCCAGCAGATCAGCGACTCGGGCACGGTGAACGTCTCGCTGGACGGCCGCTCGAAAGCGCGCACCGACCAGCCGACCATCACCTATCAGGGCACCCCGGTCCCGATCCTCGACTCGACCTTCTCTTATGGCTGGCGCCAGATGGAAGCGGCCGCGACCGAGGGCTTCAACCTCGACGGCGGGGCGCGCATCAACGCGATGTATAAGGTGGCCGAGAGCCTCGAGATGCACGCGCTGGACGGAAACGATCAGATCGTTGTGGCCGGTGCCCAGCAGTACGGCCTGCGCACCCACCCCAAGCGCAACACCCGCGCTACCGGCGTGACGCTGAACGGCGCGACCGGGGCCGAGTGGCTGGCGGAGATCAACGCGACGCTGAAGCTCCTGCACGCCAAGGGCTTCCGCATGCCGGCCACCATCTACGTGAACTGGGATGACTGGTTCTTCGCGGGCAACACCGATTTCTCGGCGCAGTACCCGAACAAGACCATCGCGCAGCGCGTGCGCGAGCTCGAGGGCGTCGGCGAGATTGTCCCGGCCTCCAAGGTCGCGGCCAATGAGCTCATTGGCGTGGTGAAGAACCGCCGGACCGTGCAGGTGCTCAACGCCATGCCGATGACCAACCGCGCGCAATTCCGCGCCAACCCCGAGGACGATTACAACTTCGTCACCATGGCCGCGGCCGCGGTGGAGGTGAAGTATTCGGCCGAGGATCAGTGCGGCGTCGCGCACTCGTCCTGATTTGGGCGAGCGGTGATCTGAGCGAGGGGTCGGCGCTGTCGGCCCCTTTCCTGAGATCACGTAACCAAGGAGAAACCCCATGAAAGTTGAGATCATCGAGAAGGGCGCCCACGATGCCGACGGCAAAGAGCTCAAGGTCGGCACCGAGCTGACCATCGAGGGCGAGAAGATCCCCGGCTACCTCGTCGGCAAGTGCCGGCCCGTCGCCGGCCGCACGGCAGTGACCAACCCGGCGCAGAACCCGGTGCAAGAGCCCGTCACCCCGCCGCCCTCCGGGCAGGAGCGGCAGGCGCTGCTCGCCGAGGCCGCCAAGGTGCTCGACGATGAGCACTTCAACGATGCCGGCGTGCCGGACGTGCGCGAGCTCAACGCGCTGCTCGACGATGGCGTGGCGAAGTTCTCCGCCGCCGAGCGCGACCAGCTGTGGCCGGGCATCGCCGATGCCGTGGCAGCTGAGCGGGCGGCCTGATCATGGCGCTGACCGTGACCCCCGGCGGCGCCTCCGATGACGCCTTCGTTTCGCTCGTGGCCTTCAAGACCTACGCCGATGCGCGGGGCTGGGGCTATTCGGCGATCGCGGATGCGGATCTCGAGGCATCCATCCGCCGGGGCACGGTCTTTGTCGAAGGCGTAGGCGGCCCGACCGAGACGCTGCCGAGCCGCTGGCCCGGCTCCAAGGCAAGCGCCTCTCAGCGCCGCCTCTGGCCTCGCGCTGGGGCGACGGATGTCGATGGCCTCGCGATCGACAGCACGACCATCCCCGCCGCGATCGAGGATGCCACCTGTGAGGCGGCTTGGTTCGATGCGAACAGCCCGGGCGTCCTCTTCCGGCAGGTCACGCCCTCGCAGGTCGTGAAGCAGACCAAGCTCGGCCCGATGAGCAAGACCTATCAGGATGCCAAGGGCCCGGCCGATCACCGGCCGATGCTCACGGCGGTCAATGACCTGCTGGCCGCGCTCCTCATTCCCGATCTCTCGGGGCCGAAGATGTTTATGGGCGCGCTGGGGCGGAGCTCCGGCCTGTGATCTCGCTGCTCACGCCCACCGGCGGCCGCCCGGAAGCCTTCGCGGCCTGCGTGGAGATGATGCGTGCGCAGACCTACGCCGGGCCGGTGCTCTGGGTGATCGTCGACGACGGCCCGGAGCCGATGGCCGAGCCGAGCTTGAAGGGCTGGGATATTCTGACGCTACGCCCGCGGCCGCACTGGAAGCCGGGACAGAACACGCTCGCCCGGAACCTGCTCTATGGGCTGGGCGGATGGGCGCGCGAAGGCGTCGCGATCATCGAGGACGACGACGAATACGCCCCGTGGTGGGTCGAGCGCTGCGCCGAGCGGCTGAAAGAAGCTGATCTCATTGGGGAGAGCCACAGCCTCTACAAGCACCGCGTCACCGGCCGCACGCTGAAATGTAGGAACGACCGCCACGCCTCGCTGTGCTCCACAGCGCTGAAGGGGGCCGCTGTCGATGCGCTGCGCGATACCTGCCGGCAGGGCGGGAAGGGCATCGACTTGCGTTTCTGGCGCGACTTCTCCGGATCCAAGCGCCTCTTCCGGCCTGAGCCGCGGGGCGTGACCGGGATCAAGGGCTGGCCGGGCCGCCCTGGCATTGGCATCGGGCACCGCCTTTGAGGACCGCACTCGTCCTCGGCGGGGCTGCCTGCCTGCATTCCGATCTGGCGCGCGCCCGGGCCTCGATCGACTTCGCCGGTGTCGTCGCCTGCAATGACGCCGGCGCCGAATGGCCCGGCCAACTCGACGCATGGGTCAGCTTGCACCCGCGCTACTTCGGCGTTGGGCCCAGCTGGCGCCACCAGCGCGCCGCCAAGGGCTATCCGCCGGCCCGCGCGCACATCGGCCACCCCGAGGCCTTCCGTGGCTCTCTGGCGCAGTCTGAGGGCCTGACGGCGGACATCATCGCGACGCCCTACAGCTTCGCCGGCGAGAAGAGCGGGAGCTCGGGCCTCTTCGCCGCGAAGGTGGCGCTTGTGGATCTCGGCTTCGAGCGGGTGGTGCTCTGCGGTGTGCCGATCGACCCGGCGCCGCACTTCACCGGCCGCGAAAGCTGGCTGCCGCGCGAGCCGGAGGGCCGCAGCAGCGCTCACGGCTTCCGCAACAGCTGGCTCGAGGTGCCCGAAGAATACCGCGCCCGGATGCGCAGCATGAGCGGCTGGACCCGCGTGCTGCTCGGGGCGCCGGAGGAACTGACCGAAACCAAGGAGACCACCTGATGCCGACCCTCAAGAACACCACCGACCAGCCCATCACCGCCAGCACCGGCCACAGCGTAGCCCCGGGCGGCAAGCTGACCGTCACGGCCGCCACGCTCGCCCGCATCTCGCAGGAACGCTACATCGCCGTGCAGCTGCAGAAGGAGCGGCTGATCGTCGAGCCGGACCCGGCGCCGGCTGAGGCCGAGGGCATCACCCGCTCCGACATCGCCAAGGCGAACCGCGCCGAGCTGCTCGAGATGATCCTCGCGCACTATCCGGACCGCGCCACCGCCGAGGACTTCGCTAGCATTCGCGTCGAGGACAAGGACGGCGAGGACGGCCTCCGCACCATCGCGGCGCGGCTCATCTTCGCCGACCTCTGAGCCATGCCGGCTTTCGACTACGCCGAGGCCGCGGCGGACGCTGCCGAGCTCATCGCAGAGTTTGGCGGCCCGGCCACCCTCCGGCAGATTGTGCGCTCCGGTGACGCATGGAACCCGAGCGAGACGCAGACAGACACCGAGATCACGGCCGTTGATCTGAACCAAGAAGTGCGGGATGCTTCCGGCACGCTCACCGGGCAGACCCGGCGCACGCTTTACATCAGCACCGCGGAGGGCGTGACGCCTGCCAAGGGCGACAAGGTGTTCGTCGGGCTGACCAAGGCTGCGGTTGCCGCGCTGACCGAGGCGCAGCAAGCCGAGCGGACGAGCGAAATCGCCGAGCTACGCCCTTTGGCGCCGGGCGGTATCAATGTGTTCTTCGAGGCCGACCTGCAGCGATGACGAAACGCACGATCCTAGACGACTGGCAGGGCGGGACGCCCGAGCAGCGCGAGCGGATCGAGCGCATCTTTCAGGGCGTCTACGACATGGGCTTCCGGGCGGGCTATGAGGCCAAGCTCCGCGAAGTCATCGCCACCGCTGCGTGGTGGAACCTCTTCTACGAGACCTACATCGAGGGCCGCTAATGGCACGACGCAAGACGCTGATCGACCTGCTGGACGAGCTCGCTCCGCAGGTACGAGAGGCCTTTGTTTCAAGCATCGCCCGGATCACCGGCGATGTGCAGCTGGCCGCCCTCGAGGACGCGATCGCCCGCGGCGACACGGCGGCGGTGCTGCAGATGGTCCGCATGGACGCGGAATTCTTCGCCCCGCTCGACGCGGCGCTGCGCGCAGGCCACGCCACGGCGGGCGAGTTCGCGATGGCCGAGCTGCAGCGCATGGCGCGGCGGCAGGGCGCCCGGGTGAGCAGCGTCTTCGGGGGCAACACGCCCGAGGTCGTGCGGTGGCTTTCGGAGCAGTCCAGCCGGCTCATTGTCGAGATCAGCGGCGATCGCCGGGAGATTATTCAGGGCGTGCTCAGCAGCGCCGCGGAGGCGGGCACCTCGCCGCGCCGCGCCGCGCTGGACCTCGTGGGCCGCGTCAACCGGGCGACTGGCCGGCGGGAGGGCGGGGTGATCGGGCTCACGGTCCGGCAGATGCAGGCGGCAGAGGCGGCCTATCAGGAGCTCATCAACGGCGATCCGGCTTACCTTCGGCGCTCCGCCAATATCCGCGATCGGCGCTTCGACCGAACCGTGGCCAAGGCCATAAGGGAAGGGCGCGGGGTGCCGGCGGCAGAAGCGCGGCGTATCGCCGAGCGCTACCGCGACGGGCTTCTCCGCTGGCGGGGCGAGACGATCGCGCGGACGGAGCTGCTCGGCACCGTGCATGCGGCTCAGGATGAAGCTCTGGCGCAGATGCAGCGCCGCGAGGGGCTCGGCGACGAGGCGATCCAGCGCGAGTGGGATGCCGCGGGCGACAGCGCCACCCGGCACAGCCATCGCGAGATGGACGGGCAGGAACGGGCACGCGGCGAGGCCTTCACCACCGACGACGGCTACCGGATGCAGTACCCGGGTGACGGCAGCCTTGGGGCGCCGGCACGCGAGACTATCAACTGCCGGTGCCATGTGCGCCTGCGGGTGGATTTCATCAGCGGGCTGCGTGATCGGCTAACCCCGGAGGAGCGGGCCGCAGCGCTCGCCGAAATGTAGTGCCGAAATACAGCTTCGCGCAGCTGCCCGCGTGGGTGCGCAAGGTCGAGAAGATCCAGACCGCGGTTGTCCGGCAGGCGGCCAGCGACATGCTCGCGGACATCTCGATCACGCCCGGCATCAGCCGCGGCGGCAGTCGCGTACGGGGCACCATCCCGCGCGATCTGGGCGGGCTGGCCGGAAGCCTGCAGTCAACGCTCTACGGCTCCACCGCGCTCACGGAGGGCGGCGAGGACAGCTACGCGCTCATCGCGGGGGCCATGGAGGCCGGGGCGGTGGCGCGTTTCACTTGGGGCGGCGAGATCGCGCCCTACGCGGCGGCCGTTCACTACGGCGCCAACGGCGTGCCCGGCACTTTCTGGCGCGACGTGGCTGTGGCCGGATGGCAAGGATACGTGCGCAAAGCTGTGGCGCGCGCCAAAGCGGAGATCATGCGATGAACCCTGAAGACATCCAGAACGGGCTCATCGAGGCCTGCAAGAGCGCCGCGCAGGCGCAGGGGCTGATCCCCGTGCTGCCGGGCATCGAATATGAGCAAGTGCCGCGCCCCGGCATTGTCTTTGACTACTCGCCGACCGATCGGCCGGTGGTCACACTCAAAGGCGGTGTCCGCCGCGAGCTCGGCCTCTTCTATGCGAGCATCACGGTGGAGCTTGGGGTCGATGCTACAGCGGAAGCACATGGCCACGCCGCAGCGATCGCTTGGGCCCTTGAGTCGGCGGCCTACGGCTTGCCGAGCATTGCCATCCCCGGCGGCCAGATCGAGCTGAGCAAGCCCGTCGACATCCGGCGCGGCTATCCAGACGGCAGCGCGTGGCGCGTGCCGGTCGTCGCCACCTACGTGGCCAACGCCACCTGACCTTTCCGAGATAGCGCTGCGGCGCTCTTGAGACCCTGCCTCCCCGGCGGGCGGGCTCCCCTTTGCGGGTGATCGCCGGGACCATCCACAGCAAAGGAGGACATCATGTCCGTTAACTCCAGCATCGGCGGCACGCTGAACGTCGCCGTGGGCACCCCGGCATCCGAGGACCAGTCGGGCTATGAGGCCCTGTCCTTCACCGAAGTCGAAAACCTGCTCTCCATGGGCGAGTTCGGCGACACTTCGGAGGACATCACCTTCAACCTGTTGAAGAGCGGCCGCACTTCGCACGTCAACGGCGTGAAGGACCTCGGCGAGATTTCGGTTTCGTGCGCCTTCGACCCCGACGAAGCGGTCGGCCTCGATGTCGTGAAGGCCAACAAGGACAGCGACATCGTGCTGACTTGGAAATTCACCGACACGAATGGCGCCGACTACTACTGGCAGGGCCGTGCGGCCAACTTCCGCCACACCGAGCGCACCGCCAGCTCCTACGAGGGCCGGAACTTCGTCATCCGCGGCACTTCGGGCGTGACCGACGTAGCCGCCGCTTAATCCCGGGGCCGTCCCACAGGCCCTAGGACCGCGCCGGGGTGGAGGTGGTTTCACCACCCCGGCGCACTTTACCCAAATGAAACCGCTCCAGAGACCAAAGGAACCACCATGGATTTCTCCCAGTTCGACACCCGCACCCGCGCTGAAACCGGCGTCTTCGTCCCGCTCTGCAACCCGTATACCCGCGAGCCGATCAACGGCACCGACCCGGAGCAGGGCGCTTCGGGCTTCATGGTCCGCGGCACCGCCGCCCGCTCCGTTCAGTCGCGTATGGCTGAGATGAAGCGCGCCGCAAAGGAAGCCGCAGAGTCCGGCGACAGCGAAGCCGAGCAGCAGGCCGCGATGGAAAAGCTGCACGGCGACCTGATCGACAGCGCCGAGCGTTTCATCATCTCGGGCGTGAACCTCGAGATCGGCAAAGAGCCGGTCGGCACGGATCCCGAGCGCATTCGCAAGATCCTCGACATGACCTTCCCCGACATGAAGGTGGAGAAGGACGCGGAAGGCAACGCGCTGACCGCCACTGCAAAGGGCAAGGATGGCGAGGAGATCACGATCCCGCGGTTCATGATCGCCAACTGGCCCTTCGCCCAGCAGGTCATTGAAGCGGCGGAAGACGGCGAGCGTTTTTTGGGGATGCCCGCGAGCGCCTAAAGCTCGCCGCTCGGCAGTGGGGGTGGCTGCACTCCCACATCGAGCACAAAAACGGCGACAAGACGAAGCGGGACGCGCGATCGCGCCTTCAGAAGTTTGTCGATGCCGGAAAGGAGCCGCCTATGGTTCCGCTGCGCGCCGGGCAGTATCTGCTCGACGCGCTTTTCGTTCTTCGCCCGACGCGGCAGCTGGCCATGGGCGGTATGCGGGCGGTGGATTGGCCGGAGGTCGCGGCATTCGGGGCAGTCTCTGACCGGGTGGCAGCGCCTTGGGAGCTCGAGCTGCTCGTCGACATGGCTGAGGCTTATGTCGAGGGGCAGGACAAGGGCAGCGACCCGCTCTGCCGGCCGCCGAGCGAGTGGGGCTAGTCGTCAGGGGTGCAGTCGACAAGAAGTCCAAAATGGCTCAGGCAAAGAACCGCAACCGCGAAGTTAACGGTCAGCCGCCATAGGTGGGCGGCTTTTTGATCGCTTTGTACTTGGCCTCGAAGCGCCTGATGAAGTCGTCAACCTCTTCTTGAGGGAGTGGGCCGCCGATCCTCTCACGTTCTGCCATCACCTCTTTCCGAAGTTCCTCGAACTCATCAAGTATGTCGGCATCAGCAAAGTCCCTGCGAACGTCTCTGACGAATACATCGACGTAGCTCTCAGGCATGAGCGCAAGAACCTGAAACATCAGAGATAAAATGCGGTCTACTCGAGGCGCCGGGTACTCCTTCTCAAGCGTCGCGACAATCTCTGCGTTCGTGCTTCTTCCGTTAGCTTTTGCGGCAGCCTGGACTCGCTCCTTCAGGTCAGCAGGCATCCTCACCCCGAAAGGGGCAATGTCACGGGTCAGCTGTGGAGAATCGTCATCGCTCATAGCGACACGATGTAGCGAAAAAGTTCTTGCGCGCAATGATTACACGATGTAGCGTAATTACATCGTGTAGCGAAGGAGGTGACATGCAGACGAAGCAAATCGCGCCCTTCGGTCTCCGGATGCCGGAAGACCTGAAGGAGTGGGTTAAGGAAAGGGCCGAAGAGCAGGGGCGCTCGATGAACAATTTCATCGTGCGGCAGCTTGAGAGCCAGAAGGCCGATGAGTCCATCGCGCAAAAGTAAAGGCCGCTGGGGCTCTCACACACCCAGCGACCTTCGATGAAATCCACATCCATAGGGAATTCCCCATGAATATGATCGCAAATAGCGACGATTTCAATGGTCTCGTGAGCGAGACGCTGAAGACCACAAGCCGCATCATCGCGGAGAAGTTCGAGAAACGGCACGACAACGTCCAGCGCGACATCCGGAACCTGATCGACACGAACCCGGAGTGGGGTGTCCTCAATTTTGAGGAGACCCCGTATGTTGATGCGCAGAACGGTCAGACCTACCAGATGTACGAAATGAGCCGCGACGGCTACTCGATGCTGGTTATGGGCTTCACTGGCAAGAAGGCGATGGACTGGAAGATCAAGTTCCTCGCAGCGTTCAACGAGATGGAGAAGCGCGTGAAGGGTGCGCTTCAGGTCCCGCAATCCTTCGGTGAGGCTCTGCGCCTTGCTGCTGACCAAGCCGAACAGATCGAAGGCATGAAGGGCAAGGTCGCCGCCTTGGAGCACATGGAAGCGTCGGAAGGTTCTGTCTCGCCGCGCATCGCCGCCAAGGCTCTCGGCGTTCCAGAGCGCAAGTTCTTCCGCTGGCTCCACGCCAACAATTGGTCATTCCGGCAGGGCAGCGCATGGCAGGGCTACTCGGAGAAGATCAAGCAGCGATATATCGAGCACGAGCCCTACACCTACACAGTGCCCGAGACGGGCGAAGAGAAAACGCGAGTTCAGATGAAGATCACGCCGAAAGGCATGGCCCGTCTGGCGCAAATTTTCGCTAAGGAAGGAGGTGCAGCATGAAGCGCCGTAACTTCCTGAGCGCGGCGACCGCGGTCGTAGCAACCCCGGTCGCCGCTTTTCAAGCGCCGATCATCGAAACGCCCGAGCCCGACCCGATCCGCGATTGGCTGGACCAGTGGCGCAGTGCCCGTGCCGAATGGCTGAGCGATGGCTTCGATGAGTATGGAGACGAAACGGCACATGGAGAGGAGCTCTGGGACAAGTCCAGCGAGCTTGAGGCGAAGATCTACGCAGCCAAACCTCAGACGCAGGACGGCGCCGCTGCTCAAATCGAATGGATGCTCTCCGCTAGCGAAGACATCAAATTCCAAGAGGGTCATCGCGAGGCACTGGAAATGGCTCTCGCCTTTCTCAAGGGGGCATCGGCTTAACCTGAATGCTGTGGCGCGCAGAGCGCCTCGCTGGTGATGGCAGGGGCGGGAGACCGCCCTTGCTTGGACCTAGTGGCTCCCATTCGGGTGGTTCCGTTAAATCATTCGGAGGTCATCGGGATTTTTACCTTGTCCACATCGAAGATATGAAGAACCTCTAGGTCAAATTCTATTGCGTCAGGATCGGCGCGGTCGGGAAGAGGTTCTGCACTAAACGAAAGCCTGACGGTTTCTCCCGGTTCGATACCGCCTGAAATATATCTATTTCTGGGCGGAAACCCCTCCCATCCCACCTCGCTCCACGGAACGGTCCTGCCAGCCTCTCGCAGGGTGAGACCATATCGCAAGCTCGCAATAGCTCGGCTCGTCGCGTTTGTGACATCGCATTCAATGGCCGACCAGCGGGCAAGGGTGCCCGGCTCTTCCGCACAATTCGTCAGCTCCTGAGCGCCCGCGCCACCCGCGACAAATACCAGCGC
The DNA here is from genome assembly GCF_056161345.1 of Salipiger sp. ABF4_146. NCBI lineage: Bacteria > Pseudomonadati > Pseudomonadota > Alphaproteobacteria > Rhodobacterales > Roseobacteraceae > Salipiger > Salipiger sp. ABF4_146. The sequence continues at coordinate 101,707 of NZ_JBSWYX010000015.1, forward strand.
GGCAATCGTAAATCTGAACATCGAAACCTCCAATTGGACCGCTCGACGCTAGTCGGGCGGGTCTTTGCATTCAAGGAGATGCCCGTGGATATTGCTGAACTCGGACTGATCGTGGACAGCCGTGGCATGGTGCGCGCCAACAAGGAGTTGCGCGAGCTCGAGCAACGCGGTGGGCGCGTCCAGAAGACGGCCGACACGATTAATGCCGCCTTTGCCTCTCTGGCCACGCGCGTCGGGGGCGTCGTGACCGCGCTGGCAGGCGCAAACGCGCTGTTCAACGCGTCGCAGCAGTATACCTCGATGTCCAACAGTCTCCGATCCATGGGGCTGTCGGCCGATCAGGCTACGGCGTCGCTTGATGCGGTTGCTGGCATCGCGCAGCGCACTCGCGCGCCTCTAGAAGCGACCGCAGACCTCTACCAGCGGATCAGTATCGCTGGTCGTGAGCTCGGCGTGAACCAACAGCAGGTTCTCCGCTTCACGGAAAACGTCGGCCTCGCACTGGCGCAGTCCGGGGGCGGTGCCGCAGAGGCGGCTGGCGCTTTGACACAGCTTTCGCAGGCGATGGCCGGTGGGACTGTCCGGGCCGAAGAATTTAACTCGATCCTCGACGGGGCATACCCGGTGGCGCTGGCCGCCGCGCGCGGCCTCGATGAAGCTGGCGGGTCTGTCGGCAAGTTGCGGAACCTCGTCGTCGAAGGGGAAATCTCCTCGCGCGAGTTCTTCGACGCCCTCCTGAGCCAGACGGATAGCCTCACCACGGCTTTCGGCAACACGGTGCCCACAATCAGCCAAGCGTTCTCCGTACTCTCTGGCAGCGTGACAATGGCGGTCGGGAAGTTAAACGAGGCGAGCGGTGCAAGCGAGGCCGTGGCCCGGGCGATCCTCGCGGTGGCTGACGGCATCTATGCCGTCTCGGGCTTCATCAGTGAGAATATGGACGCGATCACCGCCGGGCTCGGGCAGGCCGCCGCGATCGCTGGCGTTGCCGCTACGGCTTTCGGCGTTAAGCTGGCGGTCTCGGTCGGCACCACGTACGTTGCAGCCGCGATCGCAGCCGTTCGGCAGACCATCGCGCTGGAAATGGCGCTCGGGGCCACTTCGCGCGCCTCGGCTGTGGCGAGCGCGGGGGTGAAGCTGTTCTCGGCCTCCCTGCGGGTCATGAAGGGGGCGCTAATCTCAACCGGGATCGGGGCGCTTGTCGTTGCAGCCGGGGAGGCCGTCTATTGGTTCGGGCGGCTGGTTTCTTCGGCCGGCGGTTTTGGCGCTGCGCTTGGATTGCTTGGCGATGTGGCTGGTGCTGTCTGGCAGGGCATGATCGACTCCGCTGCCGCGATCCCGCCCGGCCTGAACGGCGTCTGGGACTTGATGAAGGCCGGTTTCCTGACACGCCTTTCCGAGATGGCGACCAGCTTCCACGACTTTATCTGGCGCATCGCGAACGGGATGCAGCAGACCGAAGCCCTGAAAGGCATGGGCGACAGCCTCATGGGCGTAGCGCAGGCAGCGAGCGAAGCATCCGGCTCCCTGTGGAGGGCCGGCCATGCAGCGGAAGAGAGCGCAGCGGGCGCCCTCGAGAACGCCGCGGGCACGATCTCTGAAGCCTTCGGCCCTGCGCGCGAGGCCGTCGGCGCACTCGTGGCCACTGTGAAGGGCGCAGAGGGCGCCATGGATGACGGCACCACCGCTGCGGAGCAGTATAACGCAGCCGTTGGCGGGCTCGGCGGTGGAAGTGGATCGGCGACGAAGGCCGCCGCGGCCGCGAAGGCGCTGCAGGACAAGATCGAGCAGCTGGAGTTCGATGCAGACCCGGTGAAGAAATATAACGCCGGCATCGAGGAGCTGAATACGCTGCTCGACGCGGGGCTCTCGCAAGGCGCCTACGACAAGGCTGTAGCCGATCTGAACGACGAGCTCGCCGACAGCCTGCCGATGGTCAACGAGGTGAGCGACGCCTTTTCCAACTGGTTGCAGCGCGGTCTCTCGGATTTCAACAGCTTCGCGCAGGACATCTGGGGTGGGTTCAAGAGCCTGCTCGCCAACATGATCACCACCGCAGCGCGGAACCGGATCCTGATCGGCATGGGCTTCGGCGGCGCTGGCGGTATTGCCGGAACCGCAGCCTCTGCCGCTGGCATGGCGCAGGGCGGCGGCGGTCTCATGGGTATGCTCGGGGGCGGCGCGGGTGCGGCCGGCTCGGGCATCCTAGGCTCCGTTGGATCGGTCCTCGGCGCTGGGGTGCAGGGCATGGGCCTTGCGGCTGGCAGCTTCCTCTCGGGCGGCCTCAGCGGCATGGCTGGCACCATCGGCACGCAGGTTGGCCTCGCTGCCTCCACGGGCAGCATGACGGCGATCGCGGGCGCGGTCGGCGCCGTTGCTGCGCCGCTGCTGGCCGTTGGCGCGGCGGTGTCGTTCTTCTCGAAAAAGACCGAGGAGTTGGACAGCGGCATCCGGGTGACCGTCAACGGCATTGACGCGCTGGTCGAGACCTTCAAGAAGACGAAGACCTCGCGCTTCTGGGGGCTGTCGTCCTCGATCGACAAGACGTTCAAGGCCGCGGCTGACGACATCGCGAACCCGATTGAAGCCGCAGTAGCGGGCGTGGGGGAAAGTGTGTCTGCCGTAGCGGCGAGCCTTGGGCTGTCGTCGGACGCGCTCGCCGATGTCGCCTATCAGTTCAAGATCAGCACGGACGGCCTGTCGGACGAGGAACTGACGGAGAAGCTCGAAGACGCGATGCGCAACATCGGCAACACGGCGGCAGAGGCCATCGTGGAGGGCTTCGGCCAGACCTTCGCCGACATGCAGCTGGCGGACGAGGAGGCGCTGGACACGCTGCAGCGCCTCAGCCAGCACCTGAGCGGCGTCAACGCCGCCTTCGACACCCTCGGGCAGCAGATGTTCTACATCGGCCTGCAGGGCGCCGACATGGCGTCCCAGCTGGTGCAGCTGTTCGGCTCGCTGGACGACTTCAACACGGCGACCTCGGCCTACTATCAGGCCTTCTATGGCGAGGCTGAGCGGCTGGCGATCCTGACCCGCCAGACCACGGACGCGCTGGCTGATCTGGGCTACGCGATGCCCGGCACACGCGAGCAGTTCCGGGCCATGGTCGAGGGGCTGGACCTGACCAGCGAGAAGGGCCGGGAGACCTATGCCGCCCTGATCTCGATGTCGGGCGCGCTGGATCAAATCTTGCCGTCTATCAACGATTTCGCGGCGGTGATGTCGGGTTTGATCGGTTCCACGTCGAGCGCGGTGACCACGATGATCACTGAGGCTTCCGCAATGGCCAACGATGCGGCCCGCGCCGCGTCGGATTGGCTGCGGGCCTCGGAGACGCTGCGCGATTTCATTCACGACCTCACGGCGTCCAGCAATAGCTCGCTGTCGGCGCAGCAGCAGCTGGCGGCGCTCACCCGCGACATGAACGCGGCCTTCACCGCGGCGCAGGGCGGCGACATCGACGCGGCACGCAGCTTCACGGGCATGGCCGGCGACTATCTCGACGCGGCCCGGGCGCAGGCATCAAGCGCGCTGGAATACCGCCGGATCGAAAGCTCTGTGAAGGCGCAGGCAAACCTGCTGGCGGGGATCAGCGAACTTGAAGCGGCGTCGCAGACGGCTGTGGAGCACCTCGCTCAGCAGCAGGTCGACGTGCTGAACGAGCTCAACGACTACATCCAGAGCGGCGACCAGTTGGAGCCCGAAGACCTCGCCGGTTTCGAGGATCGGCTTGGCAGTCTGCAGGCCGCCATCGAGCAGGCTGAGATGTTCTCTTACGAGTACCTCAAGGAGCGCCTGAAGGTGACGGTCGACCTGCTGCCGGAGGCCAACATCCCGGCTGACGTGAAGAAGCTGATCTCGACCGCCGCCAACGGCATCGAGAGCAGCATCGAGTTCGCGGTGCGCGCCGAGCACCTGACACCGGACCTGCGCTGGCTGGCGATCACCGGGGCCTCGGAGCACATCAAGACGCTGGACTTCGTGGTGGGCAAGGATGTCGACAACCGCACCAAGCGGCTCGCGCTCGACACCATCAAGGACCTGACCCGGACCGTGAACCTCACTATGGGGTCGCGGCTTAGTCACGATGAGATGTCGGTCGCGCTGGCGGGCAATTCGGAGCTTTCGCGCGTGGTCAACGTTGCTCTGTCGTCCGGTGCCGATCGGCAGGCCATCCAGATCGCGCTGCGCAACTCAGGCTCCTACTCGGTCGCGGTGCGCACGGCGCTCTCGGCCAGCAAGCAGGTCCGTGAGGTCGTCTTCGGCAACTCCGGCAGCTATGCCGCGATGATCGAAGCAGCGTTCTCTTCGAACCTGTCGGGCGCCGAGCGGCGCGTGCTGCTGGAGCGGCAGGGCATCTATGCTGTGACCGTAAACGCGGTGCTGAACCGCAACGTCTCGTCCTCGCTGAAGCGGGTGCTGCTGAACGCCTCGACCTCTGCGGTGCGCGGGGTGACCGTGGGCATGGCATTCAAGAACAGCGTGTCGGCTTCCGAGCGCGAGCTTCTGCTGAAGAACAGCGCCACCATCCAGCGCATCATCTCCGGCAAGATGGCCCTGAGTGGCATCTCCGGCGACCGGGCGCGCTATCTGCGCGAAATCTACGCGGGCTCCGGTTCGATCAACCGCATCCTGAATGGGCGTGTCGACCTGTCGAAGCTCAACACCGCGCAGCGCTCGCTGCTTGAGGCAGTGCAGGGCGGCAGCGTGGGCAATCTGCGCCTCGGCGGGAGCTTCACGTTCAACCCGTCGAAGGCATTTGAACAGTGGTACAACACCAGCAACGCCAACCAGATCGGCCACCCGATGAACGCGCTGCGCCAGCAGATCACCAATCTGCGGAGCGCGGTGATTGAGAACAGCCGGGCGGTAAATGCGGCGGCGGATGCGGCCGAGAAGGCTCAGAAGATCACCGCTCTGCAGAACAGCCTTTCGGCGGCGGTCCAATCCAACAGCACTTTGCCGTCGCAGGGGCAGGCGATCATCGACCAGATCGAAGCGTTGGAGCGAAGCACCGGCGTGGACCTGCGTCACGACAACGGTGATGCTATCCTGCGGGTCGGTCCGAATGGGCGCATCCAATACGACGCCTCCCACTACAACTACGGCAAAGGTGACGACCTCACCGGGTTCCGCTCGACCTTCTACGGATCGAACGGGCTGCAGGCCCAGATCGGCAAGTACAACGCCTCGGTCAACAGCAGCGCCAGCACGATCGAGAGCTTGCGCCGCCAGATCCGCAACCTCGGCGGGGTGCCGGCCTTCGCCACCGGCGGCCTGCACTCGGGTGGCCTGAGGATCGTCGGCGAGAACGGCCCGGAACTCGAGGCTACCGGCTCGGCCCGCTACTACAGCGCGCCGCAGACCCGGGGGTTGCTGGGTGGCGGTGAGCAGGTCTCCGAGCTGCGCAGGCTCCGGAAGGAACTGGCCGAGCTTCGGGACACCATGACCCAGCTTGGTCTCAACCAAAGCCGCGACCTCTCCAAGCTCCGCAGGCTGGCGGAGAAGGAGGATCGGATCGGCACTCCCCCTGAAAGGAGCACGGCATGAAGGTGATCGCGCCTATCGCCATCACTGAGGCGATCCTCACGGCGTCCAACGTCAGCGAGACTGACAACCCCGAATGGGACGCCGGGACCACCTACGCGGCGGGGGATCGGATCAACGATCTCCCGTCGCGCACGACCTACGAGAGCGTGCAGGACTCGAACCAGAACAACGATCCAACCGACGACGACGGGACCAACTGGATCGCGGTCAGCGCCATGAACCGCTGGAAAGCGTTCGACCAGCGGCTCGCCGATCAAGTCGAGAATGCCGGGACCATCACCTACACGCTCGATGCGCCGAGCCTCGTGACTGGCATCGCCTTCTTCAACATGGGGGCGTCGCAAGTCCGGGTGCACGTCACCGACACCGGGAGCCCCGGCAACACGGTGTTCGATGTGACGCAATCTCTGGTGGACGACAGCGAAATCACCGACTGGTTCAGCTTCTTCACGACCGACATCGACGGGTTCGTGACTGAGGCGCTGTTCACCGGGATGGCCGCCTATCCTGGCTATACCATCGACATCACCATCGGTGACGGCGTGGGCATTGCGCGCGCCGGGCAGATCGTGCTCGGGAAGGTGACGCAGCTCGGCGAAACGCTGGAAGGCACCACCATCGGCCTGACCTCCTACAGCAGCAAGGAAGTCGACGACTTTGGCTCTTGGACCATCGTGCCGCGCGCCAAGTCAGACCCGGTGAACTTCGACTTTGCCATGCCGGCCTCTGGGGCAGGGCGGGTCAAGCGGGTGCTCAACGGTCTTCGCGACACGCCTGCCGTCTACTTCGCTGATGAGAGCCTGATCTCGGACCTCGGCGCCATCACCTACGGCCTCTTCCAAGACTACGAAATCCCGCTGCGCAAGCGCGGGGTCTCCATCGTGCAGCTCGAAATCGAGGGTCTCACATGACGATCGAACTTACCCCGCCGCCGCCGCTTCCGAGCCTCAACGATCCGGGCACCTTCAACGCCCGGGCGCTGGCCTTTTTTACATGGCTCACCCAGACCTTTGCCGCCGAGCTGGAGGCCATCAGTTCCAGCGATATTTTGCAGCTCCTGATCGACGGCGATGCGGTGCAGAGTGATACGGCGGACGCAACTCTTGGCAAGCTGATGAAGGTCGGCGGCTTCGGCTTGGGTCGGCTGAACTCGTCGCTTACTCCATCGGACGCTACGAGTAGCTACGCGAATGATTTGAACGACGCGGATCGCACCTCGTTGATTGGTGTGCCTACCTCGACTGCAAACCGCCCCGATCCTGATTTCATTGGGACGGTTCTTCATATCGAATATAACGAAAATGATGCGACGCAGGTCGCAGTAGCCAGTAGTCCCGCGCATCTGACTGGTCTTCAATACACCCGGTCTCGGGATAGCGGAGCTTGGTCAACTTGGGACCGCACGCAGCAGGCGCGCGATGTTCAAGATGACCCTCACGACAATTCGAGCAATAACATCTTGCTCCGCGTTGGATCGTTTGGTGTTGGGCAGAGCGGAGGTGTAGCTGCGCCCAACGGTGACGCCAATGAGTGCTTGGTTCCGGGCTTCAATTACCGTTTCGGGACCGGTGGGTCGAACTGTCCGGTAGCCAATCCCTATGGGGCGACGTTGCACGTCTTTTCAGGTACTGGCGGCAATAGGTTGCAGCAGCTCTTCTTGAATTCCGGTAGCATGTGGCTTCGTGGGTCTACAGACACGGGGGCATCGTGGGACGACTGGGTGGAATTCTACAGTCGCGACTCTACCGAGCTAAGATGCGAATACGTGACCGTTGCAAATGATGCCGTCGGTGTTTTCACGCCCCCATCTGCCGGTGCGCTCTGCAACGTCATGACATTTGCAAACGTTGGTTCGACGTTCCCAACCCTCGGCTTGTCCGGCACGGCAGTCATTGACGTTGGCCCGTCCCCAGCGCGCACCATCATCGCCGCGGGCAGCGATTTCACTTGGGATGTTGGTGGAACAACCCCAACCGGAACCACTGGCGCGGTGAACAAGGTGACGGCCTTTATGCCGGATGACGGCACGCTGCAGATAGAAAACCGATCCGGAGCCTCTCGGGCTTTCCGTGTTTCTTGGCTTTGAGGAGACCTCTATGACTGAGCAAAATGACCAAGAATTCACTCCTTATGCCAAGAACGTATCTGGCAATGAGTGGCGGGCTTTCCTCTCTGACGATGCGGCACCTGTGCGCGTTTTTTGCCGGGCCGATGCAAGCACAGAGGTTGATGCGCTGGCGATCGCGAGCGGGAGCGATGTGACGCAAGAGCAGATTGACGCCATGGATCGGCGTGAAAAGCTCTCCGCCATCACCGAAGAGCGCGACCGTCGCGTGAACGGCGGGTTCGTTTTTGACGGCGTGACTTACCAAACCCGCCCCGAGGATCGTGAGAACATGGCCGGGGCGGCCACCAGCGCGCTTGCTGCCATGACCGGCGGCGCAACGGCGGGCGACTACCGCTGGCACGGCGGCGATACCGACTTCGCATGGATCGCCGCCGACAACAGCCTGCACCCTATGGACGCGCAGACCATGTTCGCCTTCGGGCAGGCGGCGATGCGGCACAAGCAGGCGCTCATCTTCGCGGCCCGGCAGCTGAAGGATATGGCTGAGCTTCCCGACGACATCACTGCGGATGAGCACTGGCCGGCATGAGCAGTTACACAGCGCTGACCAGCTGGCACAGGCCGGTCGGCGGCATCGACTTCGAGACGACGAAGGCGGTGCCGTGGGAGATGGGTGCGAAGGGGTCCAATTTCTGGATCATCGTGCCCAAGGACTTCACCTTTCAATGCTCGGTCCCGAGGGGGCTGAGGTGGCTTGTCAACCCGATGGACCCCCGATTCCGCAAGGCGTCGTGCCTGCATGACTGGTTGCTGGCCGCGAAAGGCTGGAACAGGGTCGCCGCCGGGGCGGTTTTTCACGAAGCCCTGGCCGCAGACAGGGTGCCGCGGCTGCGGCGTCTGGCGATGTGGCTGACGGTCTCCCTTTTCCGCTATCGCTGAGGTCCGACATGCCAATCATTTACAAAAACCGACTGCTCGAATGGTGGTTCTCAGTCTCGACGGTCGGCTTCGGCCTCTGGCTCGCGCTACCGATGGCGAGCATGGCAACTGGCGCGTTCGAAGACCTGACGCGCTGGCTGAGCGAGGTTCAGTGGGCCAGTCTCTTCGGGACCACCGGGATCGCGCATTGCGTGGCCCTCTACGTCAACGGGTCACGCTGGTGGACGCCGTTCGCCCGCACGCTGATGCTCGTTGTTAATTCGCTCTGCTACGGCCTCTTCGCCGTGGGCTTCGCGGTCACCTACTGGCCGACCACGGCCACCTACACCTACGGCGTGATGATCCTCGGGGCCGCGCTCATCTGTATCTACCGCGCGGTCAAGGACTGCGTGCACGCCATGGAGGTCCGTGCTCATGCCTGATGCGAGCTTCGCAGAACAATTCGGCCTCGTGATCGGGGCCATCGCTACCCTGATCACCGCCATCGGCGGAGTAGCCATCGTGAAGGGTCGGAAGGAGGCCAAGGCCGGTGAGGGGCCGTCGCAGGGCGCGGCGATCCTCGCCGAGCTGAAGCGGCTGAATGAGGCATTGCGGCATGAATCGGGGCAGGCGCAGAGACAGCGCGGAGAGCTGATCGACGTAGCCCGAGACCTTCACCACCTCGCCATCAAACTGGACGCGCGCAGCCACTGATCTGCCCGCGCCTCATCGCTTACATGCCCCGCCATCGAGCGGGGTTTTTCATTTTGGGAGATCGACATGCTCGACACCTTCGACCGATGCCATCCGTGGGTTCTGACCCATGAAGGGGGCTATGTTAACCACCCCAAGGATCCGGGCGGCGCGACCAATCAGGGTATCACCCAGCGCACCTATAACGCATGGCGGCGCACGATGGGCCTGCAGTCGCGCAGCGTCAGACTGCTCGAAGCCCATGAGCGCGACACGATCTATCGCGAGCAGTATTGGGACAAGGTTTGGGGAGACAAGCTGCCGAAGGGCGTCGACTACGCGCTCTACGACTTCTCGGTGAACTCCGGTCCGGCGCGCGCGGTGCGGTACGTGCAGGAGATCGTCGGCACCTCGGCGGATGGCATCATGGGCGTGCAGACCCTCGCGGCAATCATGGACTATGACCCGGTGAAGCTCTCGGTCGCGCTGTGCTCGAAACGGATGCGCTGGCTGCGCACCCTCAAGATCTTCACCACCTTCGGCACCGGCTGGACCCGCCGCGTCATGGGCGAGCAGGACGGCGTGCAGGATGCCGACTTCGGCGTTGTCGATCGAGCGGTGATGCTCGCCCGCAGCCGGGCCAACATCCCGGCACCTGTCGAGCGCGAAGATGGTGCGAACGCCAAAGCCACCGGCGACGCCAAGTGCTTCTACGCGGCGCTCGACCTGCTGACCTCCATCTTCGCAAAGAGGGCTCCGACATGACCCAAGAACCGATCTTCATCCTCTGGGCGCGGAGCTTCTGGCTCGGAATCCTGCCACTGGCGCTGGCCGGGCTCGATCTGCTGATGGCCCTCGGGTCCAGCGAGGCGGTCGGCCCGATCTCGGCGGCCTTCGAAGCCGTCACCGGCATCTCCGCCGAGACGACCGAGAAGATCTTGCGCGGGCTCGCCGTGGTCTCGGGGCTCATCGTGGCACACCAGCGTCGTGGTGCGGCGCGGCCCTACAGCACCAAGCCGGGGATGCGCCGATGATCTGGGGTCTCATTCTCTTCGCGCTGGCCCAGATCGCTGACATCTGGACCACCGAGCGCGTGCTGGCCGGCGGTGGGCGCGAGCTCAACCCGGTGGTGCGCTTCCTGATGGAGCGGCTCGGCCGGGGTTGGATCGCCGTCAAGCTGGCGGTGGCTGCCGTGGTGGTGGGAATTGCCATCTACACCGGCACGGCGTGGCTCGCGTGGATTGCGGGCGCGCTCACGGCGCTGGTGGCCTTCCGGAACTGGAGGTTGCTGCAATGATCCCGACAGGCCTCCAGTGGCCGCTGGCCTGCGCGCTGGTGGCCCTCATAGCGTCTGGCGCAGGCTTCTTCGTCGGACGCTACACCGCGCACCAGAGCGCCGCCCTGCGGGCCGCCGAGGGCCAGGTCGAAAACATCAAGCAACGGGAAGATATCACACATGAAATTGAAAGGCTGGACGATCCCGCTTTTGGCGCTGAGCTTGACCGCTGGCTGTCTGGGCCGCAGCGCTGATGGCGCGCTGTTCTCGGATGTCTCGAAGCCGCCGCCTGAGGCCAAGCCAGAGACGATCGAGGCGATCAAGGCCGACCGGCCCTTCGGCGATTGGGTGATCTATCAGGCGCGCGCTTGCAAAGAGTGGGGCTGCGCAGAGTGAAATGAGCCCGGCCATCGCGCCGGGCCTCTACTTTTGCGTTTCAGGGTCTATCTGCGGCCCATGTGGACGCGCAAGAGAACAGTGATCGCAGGCCGGGATGATGGCGACAACGGCTGGCTCGTCTTCAATGGGCGGCGCCAAGTCGGTCGCGTGTATTCCACGATGCTGTCTGACCCGGCGCTGAGCTGGATGTGGTTCGTCCGAGCGCAGCCGGTGGCGCAAGGATACGCTTCGAGCATGGAGGAGGCGCTTGATGAGGTGCGGCGCAGGGCCTCTCTTAGCGCCGATAGGGCCGCGGCCCACGCCGCGGCGCGACATGGGGCAGCGCTGATCATCAGGCAGCCGCGGCCTTGGCGATCACGATAAGCTTAGCCTTCATCGCTTCGCCGTGGTCGATGCCTTCCAGACCGGCCCCGCGGTAGGTGGCGACCAGAACTTGGTGCGCCAAGTCCCTTCGATCGCGAGGCGAGAGACGGAGGATGGCGTCCTCGAGGGCCGAATATGCGTTCTCGAGGGCCGAGCAGGCGTCCTCGTAAACTTGCTCCTCGGAAGGCGACGGGTGGCTGGATGCGCTGTCATACTCAGCGCGGAGTTCTGCTGCCATCTCGGCAAGCGTGACGATGGGCAAGTCTTTCTCATGGTCGATTTCGGCCATGTGGTCTCCTGCTTTTGTCGCAAACGATCTTCGCGCGACGGGTTACTACTTCGAGCGCCTTGTCTTCAGACACGACTAGAAAGCCCACAAACGGGGGGTCTAATCCATCCGCGCCGTGTTCGTGCGGCGCTCAAGACGCAATCAAAGCAGTGACCAAGCAGGTCCGGTCTCTACTCGAAACTCGCCGCCCATTTCAAAGCGAACCGCATTAGTGGCGGGGCGTGCGAGATGCCGGCCTAAGTTAGTGCCTCTAAAACATTCTTCAAGAGGGTTTCTTTCCGGAGTGTAGCTTTTCGCAATCTAGAATGCTCCGATCGTCAGCAAGCACCAAGGATGGATCGTCGCGAGTACCAGTTCAATGAGCGCCGGCGGAGGTTTGGCGCCAGATCAGGTCACGCTTGCTCGGACAAGGTGGCTATTGTCCTTCCGGCAAAGGTATAATGGAAATGGACAAGTGTAAGTAAGGGGTCATCGAAAGTGGCATCTGAGAATTTTCGCGACGAAATGTTCCGGCACATGAACGAGAACATCGTCAGTTCGTCAAATCTTTTCCTGCGGAGCGCTATCCTCATAAATGGTGGTGCAGCGGTTGCGGTGCTCGGGTTCGTGGCGTCGATCGCGAAAGCGGATCAGTCATATGCGGACGTGATCTTGGGTGTCTCGGGTGCGATTGTGCTGTTTGCCTACGGCGCGGCGGCAGGCGTATTCAGTATGGGAATGGCTTACTTCACCAATTATGCGACGCTAGCGACCTTCAACAATCGCGGCGGCAAACGGGAGCGCTTTTATGCTGCTCTGAAGCGCTTGATCCACTGCCTGTCCCTTGTGGCAGCGGCCGCGACTGTTGCCCTTTTCGTCTTGGGAACGCTGGCGGTGAAGGCGGCGATAACGAGCGGCATTGTCTGAATTTCAGCCAAGGCACGGCGGCACAGGGAGGTGGCGCTCTCGGTAGGTTTCAATACCGTTCAGAATGTTGCCACGCTACACCGAGCGGACATACTCGTGTGCGCTGAACTTAGCCGAGGTACATGCGGCCGCTTGAGCCCATCCTCAACGTCAGGGCGGCTCCGCTGCATTCGCCCTGTGTAGGTTCGGGTAGAGTAGCGAGGCAGATGCCTCCGGCTAGAAGAACCTGATGAAGCGTGGCGAACTGATCCGCATTTCCGTAGGAGGGATCATGCACGTGTCTCGGGTGCGGCGGAGCGTCAAAGATACTAGACGCTTGAAGCCGCGCGATCTTCATTGCGGCCCAGTGTCCGATAAAAATGCGAATAAAGCCCCAGTTATGGGCCAGTATGAATGGGAGTGATGTTATGGGATGGCCTCATAGGGAGCCAGCGTCTATTTATCTCGATGCCCAACAAGCATCTGAACGACAGGCTTTGGCTGCGATTGCGATGTTTGAAGACGGGTGTTTTGACGCTTCGATTATCTTGGCGTCTGCGTCGGAGGGTGTGCTGCCTGCCACGAATGATGAGCATCTGTTTCCAGCCTTGAGGCGCTATAGCGATACGGATTTTAATTTCTATCAAAACCGGCTGAAGCACGGCAATTTTCCCGAGGGCTTTAAGGTTGATGAGTTCATCGCTGCGATCTCTATTCTCAGGGCGGTTACCAAATACCAAGCCGTGTACGGAGCGTCTGTTCGTGGCTTCTCGATGTTTCTGGAGCGGGCCCGAAAGCGCGGTCAGCTTCCGGAGAGCTTGTTTTCAAATGAACCCAGCTAAGGAGGCGAGGCTGTGGCACGACGAGAGGGAGCACCCCTACGGTGCGGTGTTTGTGGATGGAGGACGACGCGCCGCTTGGAGCGCGGGCACAAGCCATGCACTAAATGTGGCGGACCGATGAGCTATGACGCTCCGGAGGAGGAGCAGGGCGCAGTGGTCGCACTTGTTGTGACTGCGATCGTCTTGATGGGAGTGGCTGCTGTCATCATCGAGGCAGTCGGTTAGGGGGCGAGAACGGTCTGGATCTCGCGCGGCCCCGCCGCTCACTCTTTCACGGTATGTTTCTGCTTTGTTTGGTTGAGTGGGGCGTGGCTAAGTATCTGAAAAGTCTATATTCCCAAACAACCTAAAATCCCTTGCCGGTTGTGCGCAATTCGCGGGCTTTAGATAGGCCCGGGAACAGCGGCGCGTTCTCTTGGTATCTCACATTCACCCATTCTTAAGACCTGTGCTGCAATCTTGCGATGCAACCAAAGGAGGTCACCATGCTGGAGGAAGTTCGACTTAGCGACGTGCTGCTCGATTACATGACGCGGTATGGACTGACGGCTAAGGCGCGCGAGTATTTGAGGCAGAGGGCAGAAGAGGAGATCGGCTCGCCGGTTGAAGATAGAGGCTCGATGGCGGGCCGCCAGAAAAGGTGACGCCGTCACCGCCACCGTCTGCAGTAGCCCTCGGTGATCATGATCTTGCTCAAGCTTCTGCCGTCTGCAAGGGAGCATTCGCCTATCTCCCTATCGTAGCTCTTGCGTCCGATAAGGGTGCACTTGAGCGGTCGATTGGAGGCGAGTTCTCTCATTTTCGCACTAGCCCGATCGCCTTGAGGTGTCCCGAGTTCGGCGCAGTCGAGAGACTCGAAGCGGATCGGAACGCCTTGGACCTCGATTGTGTCGCCGTCACGTACATGAGTTGTTGTCCCCGACAGTTCGGTGGCGCCCCTTGCGCTGCTGAGACGATGCACTTGCCCGGTGGAGGATGTTGCTTCACCGGGGAGCAGATCCGATGCCTGAGTGTATGCAAAGATGCTCACGGCGATGACTGCGCCGAGGATGAGCTCAGTGTCTGAGCGCAGTCCTCTGCGGGCGAAGTACGTTCGGAGCGAACGCCTTTTGCTCCAAGGTGGCTGGGAAACCTGCCACGTGTCCGCCTTGCGCTGCCTACGCCTCTCCACACGAGTCATGAGGCTGTAAAGGGGGAGGCCTACAGCAAATGCGACGGCGATGAATATCGCTGCAAGGAGTGCTATCTCCGGAAGTGATAGTAGCCAAGTTTTCAGGGCGCTAGAGCTGCTAGAATACCAATCAACCATTTGAACTCACTTAACGGCATGGGTCGCTGAAATTATCGAAATATCAATCAGGGGAATAATCATGCGTAATAGAGGTAAATGATATTTGATCGTGATCCTAGGATCAACGGTTCAAGTTTCCTGAGATGCCATTGTCACCTGTGAAAGCAGGCGGCGTCACACGGATGGCAGTCGGGGCCGGAGCGGCCAACGCGCTCGAGGCGCGTGGGACACATTGTCTGTAACCCATTGATTTTGTGTGTGCCGGGTCGGACCGCATCTGGGACAGCCGAACACTGATTTCATTAGACAATATAGTGTTTCTGTCAGCCCGTGTGGGGGCACCAAAAATCCGCGTAATACTGCGCGAGATCAAGCAGTTAGCTGCGCGATGCTGCGTGCTGGTGCTGTGTCCGTCTTGCTGTGAAGTGGACGAAGCCATAATCATTCCATAATTGGAATGATGTGCGGACCACAATCGCATGGCTACCTACCGCCCAGAATCACTTACTGATGCAGCGCTGAGCAAGATCACTTTTAGCGGCACGCAAGATCGCATCATCGACCCAAAGTCTCGTGTGATCGTTACGGTCAACAAGTCGGGCCTGTCGTTTGGAATGATGGTGTACGCAGGGGGCCGTCAGCGCTGGCACACGCTGGGGCGTTTCCGCGCCGGCGTCTATGGGCTTGCGCAAGCGCGGCGTGACGCCCTGCAGAAGCTGGCAGAAGTCGATCAGCATGGGCTCGCGCCGGTTCAGCGTGAGCACACGTTTAGAGACGCCTTCGACCGGCTTGAGCGCCGCCACAGACGGCTGGGCCGTCAGCCGCGCACCATCGCTGGCTACAAGTACAGCATCGACCGCTACTCGCCCGAGCTGTGGGACATGGCGCTTCCTGCGGTGCGACGTGGGTGGCTGCGAGAGCGGCATGATGATCTGGCAGACGGCACCGGGCGCGCGACGGCACTCAACTGGCTGCGGTCGGTGTCCCCCGTGCTGTCAGAGGCGCTGGAACTCGAGTGGGTGGAGGCCAACGTCGCGTCAGGCATTCGGGTGCCACAGACCACCGCTGCGCCGATGGAGATCACCGGCGCTGACGTGTCTGCGGTATGGAAGAAGGTTGATGCGCTCGGCAACGTCTGGGTGCGGGGCGCTTGGCGGCTGGCGCTGTTAACTGGCCTGCGGAAGTCAGACATCGCGACGGCACGGTGGGAACACTTTGACGCTGCCGCCGCCACGCTGCACCTGCCGGAGCCGAAGGGTGGTGCCAAGCGGGCGTTCACGCTGCCGCTGTCGTCACAGGCGACGGCTGAGCTTGCTGCGCTTCCGCGCTTAGGCGGCCCGCGCGGTGAATGGCTCTTCCCGTCGCAGCGCAGCGAAAGCGGCCACATCTACGACCACCGTGCCAGCGGGCTCCCCAACCCTCACTGGAGCCGTCATGCATGGAGCACTGTGGCAGAACGGGCAGGGGTTGATGAGTGGCGTCGTGCCGTGTTGCTCAACCAGCAGCCAAGCGGCGGGGTCAACAGGCGGTACACGCACAGCGTTGCACTCGACTATCGCGCCGAAGCGCAGACGGTAGCAGATGCGCTGCTGGCGTTGCGGAAGGCGTAAAAGCCGAGTGCTATGCGTTCTATGACGCGCGCTCGGCTATTCCGTCGCCTGTCGCATGATGCAGGGAAACGTCGTTCGGCCTATCGCCACCGTTGATCCCTGCGGGACTGACAGGAGATCGGCTCATTGCCGCTCCAGCACGCCCCATTCCCTTCGACTGGCGGTTTTTTCCAAACCAGCGATCCCAAAAAACCTTGGGTCAATAACACCGGAGAGCGAACCCCTCCGGCGCTGTAATTTTACGGCGGGAATGGCTATTGGCGCAACGGCGGAGGGTGGCGGAATAAATCGCGTGGCTGCGCATTGCGGCGTGGCACAGCGTAATTGCCGTGTGGTCCGCACTTTTCTATATATGGGAGGGCTCTGAGGAGCTAAGCTGGGCAGCGCGGGAGCAAAGTGCCAACCAGCCCCCGCGCTGCTGAACTTCAGCTAAGTCCAGCATAGGTTAATTCGGCACACCCTGCAAGCCAAATGGCTGTGCGGGCGCAGGATAATTGCGGATGTTTACTCAGAATTGCTTATGTGTGCGGCTCAGATTTCGAGGTATCAGACAGTAACAATCAGACAATGGAAACAGGTAATCGCCCATACGAAGCCTTACGCTGCAGAAGCCGCAGGGGTACAGCATTTGTTCTATTGGCGGTGCTGGGATGGGGGCAAAATTAAATCCCCGCCGTGTGGTTGATCCGGCAAGATTACACGGCGGGGAGGACGATATACGGGAAATGCTTACCGTAATAAAAGCATATGCTCCTTTCGTCCGTATCGCAACCCAGATTGCCGGAGCTATGGAGACTGATATGCGAATTAACCGTGATAGAGATATCCTTGTGCGACATCGGAGGGTGCCACATGTCGCATAATGCACTCAAAGAGAAGATCGCCGTCCTCAAAGCGGTACTTGATGACCCGTCGAAGCTGGATCAGTACCGTGATGTCGTTCGAGAGGGCTTTGCACGACACCCCGCACAGGCGGTTCTAAACTGGCCAGTCAACCGGCAGAAGCCCGGCTCATTTCCGTTGATGGTGGATGATGTTTCGGTGGTGCCGGTTGCTCCGCGGACCCGTGATCCACGCGCATCAGGTCCGGGACGCGCTTTTGCCTTCCGGTCGAAAGCCGGGCTAAACGCAGGCAAGTGGATCACCGCCAACCCCGCGTTCGGCTTCGCATTCTCGATGGTAGTCGAGCGCTGGGTGCGTGACGGAAAGTACCTTCCACATGAGCGCATCGCAGGTCCGTACGTCGCAACGCACATCTACCAGCTTCATGAAGCGCTCCGATTTGTGCTTCATGGAATGCTCTACCGTGCTGACCTGCACGAGGACGAGAGGCTGCTCATTAACACGACTGCTGAGGCTCATGATCGTCTGAGCGGGGCGGGTCACGTTCCACGCTATGTCGGCGTCGAGCGAAGCCACCAGTCGCGCAGTGATCGGAATCCATACAAACCAAGCCTGTGCTACGTCGCAGACGTTGGGGGCGAGTACGCTGATCTCGGGGCAGAAGGCATCGCCCGTGCGTTTATGCTCAAAGACGCGCAGTGGAGCCGATATGGTGCAGTGACCGGGTTGTTCAGAGTGATCGAGCAGAAACGCATAGAAGACTTCAAAGATGAAGTGCTGCGCAATGGCGCTGTGTGCCCTTACAGCCGTTTGCGTGTCGGTGGCTCGTCAACGGTGAGCTGGGAAGTTCACCATGAAAAAGCCATGTCAGAGGTCGTGTCCACGTTCCTGCAAGATTACCCGGAGCTTTACGCGGCCGAAATACGCCGCGCTGCTTTGGGTAGTAATGAGTTTCTGGATGACTTGGTCGCACCGGACGATGAGCAGGACATTGATGCACTGGTACTGGCCGATGGGCGCGACCCGGTAGGGACGGGGCTTACAACCGTCACGATCCACAACGGTCAGCAATGCTTCAAAAACCCGATCATGCAGCGCATCGCCCGGACCTACATGGCCCAGCACAGCCGGCTAGCCGCAGTCACAAGTGATGCACATGCTGAGCTGACACGCGAAGAACAGACGATTACCAGCACGGCACGGGAGGAATTCAAGTAACGAGTGCATGGCCCTTCCGCAGCGCTCCGCCGCCCAACTTGAGCGCTGCATTCACCCAGAAAGGAAAATATCACCATGCAATTCTATAGGGCGGGAAATGCTCTTCAGTATCCTGAAATCCGAAGGAGCCAATCGGCTCCTCACAAAATCATTCTTCCTTGGCAATGATGGTGAGATCGAGAAAGTAGCGGCCCAGGTCGCGCTGGGGCGGGGGACGTTAAGGCGAGCGGCGGTCAGTGACTTCGCAGAACTTAACGCCGTCTTGTCGGGGTTGTCGCAGAATGAGTGCATTATCACCGGGACTTACATCGGCGACGAGGGGCTCGAGCGCGATGGTGTCGTGCAAATCGCAGCCGAGGCACAACTCGGGAAGGGTGAAGTGGCTCGCACCAAGCAGAACTTCGGTTATGCTCCGGGCCAGCCGGGCCTCTGCTTCCTCGACTTCGACTTCAAGGGCGTCCCCGATGATCTGCGAGAGCGCTTCGAGCGCGAACATGGCAACAGCATCGTATCGCTAATTCGGTCGCTCGGCTTGCCTGAGTTCGACCGGGCTGGCTGGCTCATACGGGGTTCTTCATCTGCCGGGGTCCAGACCTGCGACGGCAGCAAGCGCTTAGACAGTAACAATCAGCACGGCTACTTCGTCCTGCGTGACGGGGCACACATGCCAGTGGTAGCTGCGCAGCTTCATTTCAGGCTGCTCAAAGCCGGGTGGGGGTTCGGGAAAGTCAGCCGCAGCGGTGCTATCCTTGTTCAGACTTTGCTCGATATCGGCAGCTCAAACCCCGAGCGCATCATCTTCGAAGCGGACCCTGTTTTGGCTGACGGTTTGGTCAGGCCGGAGACAAAGTTCGAGGTGGTAGAAGGCGGACCTGTAGATGCCGCCACAATCATCGGGCTGACACAGGCTGAGTTTTCCGAAGAGGCCAAGATCATCGCGCAACTGCGCGCGCCGCTACGGGAAGAAGCCGCGCGCAGACGCGCAGAGTGGCTTCGAGAACGCACCGCTGAGATGATCGCTGGGGGTAAGTCGGAGAACGAGGCGAAGGCGCTTCTCGCCCAGCTAGAGCGCGGTGAGCTCTTCGGGGACCATGTGGTCAAGCTTGACGACGACCGCGAAGTGCCGGTCTTCGAGATCATACGAAACTGGCAGGATTATGCAGGCGCGCGCGCCTACTGCCCCGTCGAACCAGAGAAGGGCAGGACGAGGGCGCTGATTTATGGCGAAGAACTAGATGATGCTGGGCTCCCGAGGCTCGCACGCATCAGGTCTTTCATGGGCGGCGGCACGATCTTCAAGCTGAAGCTCGACACCGGCTCTCTGCTCGCGGCGATGCAGGGGTACAATTCCCGGAGTGCTGCTATCACCGGGATTTCCGCCCTGTTGCTCTACTATGAACACGACCCCGAGGGCGTGAAGGATGATCTGGCCGGGAGGCTCGCCGAGGTGTCGTCGTTTTCCCGCAAAGACGCCGCCGCCATCGTAGATGACGCTGTCAACGACGCGGTGAAGACGCTGCGCGCTATGAAAGAGCGCGCCCAAGTGGCCGCCTTGCGGGGGCGCGCCGCTGACAGTGGGCGCGATGCCATCGCCGACCCTGACCCTGATAAGCCTCGTACGGCCTTCCATGCTGACATGCGGCAGCTGATACTTGATCGCCGATCAGCGAGCCCCGTTTTGATGGGACCAACAGGGGAGCCGACCACCGTTCGCAAAGTACCGGTCAAGTCGCGGTTCAGCGGTGAGGTCGAGCACCACTTCGAGTTCCACCCGCACAACGAAAAGTCCCACGCGGTCGAGCTTGAGCGGCACTTCTTGTTTTGGCGCAGGACGAAGAACGGCATCAAAGAGGTCCCGATCAACGCCACGTCGAACGCGTACCTCTACGCCGACGCGAGCAGCGTCTACCCTACATGCCCCGGCCTCGTGCAGCACCCAATCCTTAGGCATGATGGGTCGGTGTACACCCCGCAAGGGTACGACTGGGACACTGGGCTGTTTGGATGTAGTACCGCGCAAATCGACGTCAGCGGACCGCCTCCAACCATCACCGAGGTGTTCAAGACCACGAACTTCCTGCTGAATTCTGTTTGCTGTGATGTCTTGTTCAAGTCTGACCATGACCGGATGGGGTTTCTGGCGATGCTATGTACGGCCCTTGTGGTCAAGCAGCTGAAGCTCTGCCCCGGGTTCCTCGTGAACGCCAACAGCGTCTCGGTGGGCAAGACCACTCTGGTGAGATTGGTCTCCTACGCCGCCCTTGGACATGATCTGCCGATGCTCGCATGGCCCGACGGGTACAACGGTGAGGAAGAGGGCGAGAAGCGGATGCTTTCGCTGATGCTGAAGTCACCGCTAATGATCGGCATCGACAACCTTAAACGCGGATCGGTATTCGCATCATCGGCACTGGAAGGAATCATCACCGCCGAGCAGGTGGCGAGCCGCATACTCGGCCAGAGCCGCGTTGTTGATGTCGACGCGGCGGTGATCCCAGTGCTCACAGGTAACGAAATTTCGTTGTCTGAAGATACAGCCAGCCGATTTGTGACGGTTAGTCTCGATGCCAAAACAGCGAACCCCGAGTTGCGTGAGTTGCGCCGCACAAATGCGATCGAGTGGGTGAAGGCGAACCGCGAGAAGATCTTGATGGCAGCCTACACGATCATGCGTTTTCGTTTCTCGGACCAGTACATCGAGCACCGGTCTCAGTCCCGCTTTCCGGAATGGGATGAGGTTGTTGGTTCCCCGGTCATGAACGCGATGCGTATCTGGCACGACGTCATGATCCGCCGCCCGGCAGACACAGGGCACGCACATTACCCAGACAGCGACGGCATGCTCAGCTTTGGGCAGGCGTTCATGCAAAGCCGGGAGGAAGGGCTGGAGACGCGGGCAATGTCAGACGTGGTGCATGGTTTCTATGCGGGCTTTGGGGAAGAGCTCTTCCCGCTGAGCAAGGTGAGTGAGCTGCGCGACCTTGAGGAACATAATATGTCGAACCAAGAGTACGCTCCGACGCGGATGGCGGCGATACCTGAAGGGCACGATCTGAGTGGGCTTCGGTCTTGGCGAGGTATCGAAGACGTCATGTATGAGCGTTACAGGGACATAGCGGGTATTGACGACAAGAAGCCGGTGGCAATGCGAGCAATGTCGAAGCGCTTCGCGTCACATACCGAGCCGGTGGCATTCCACACGGTAGAACGGAATGATGTGGGGGAGTGGGTGCCTGTACGCATCGAAGCTAGGCTCATCACTAAGAATGTGAACATGTCAAAGTACCGAAAAATGTTCAAGGTCGAAGTCATCAGCCGCCGTTTTGAGCACGATGATAGCTCTGAGTAGGTGTTTCTCGCCCGAAAAGGCAGAACGTTGCAAAGCGCAGCGTTCTGCGCAAAGTTCTGCATTGCCTTATTCTGCATAGATGTCAGTAGCTTATTGCAGAACAGGCAGAATTGCAGACTTTCTTTCCCCGTACACGCATATGCGCGCGTGATGCATCTATGCATCCACAAATGCCATAATTAAATCGTGAAATGCTATTTTAATTACCTCGCGCGTATAGGGGGAAAGTCTGCAATTCTGCCTATTTTGCAATTTGTGCTTTATTCTTAATAACTTGCGCGGGTTGCAGAGCAAATTGCAGAACTAAATTTATGCAACGTTCTGCATTTTGTGGAATGCCCGCAAACCATCACAATTACGCCTAATTCCGTAGCCCGCTTGTAGGTATGGCGCTAATATTAGGATGGCTGGAATAGGAGATCACTATATGGAAGCTATGGACCAACTCAACGCGCTCATTAGGCGTGAGCTAGACAACGGTCGAGACGCGCTGAACCCTGGCCGCTCGTTATTGCGCTGGGCACGCCTGCACGCCGCTGCAACTGAGCTGAAGGACGCAATGCGAGATCACCCTGTTTACAACTCAGACCTCGGAGACATCTTCGACGACAGGCAGGCGCTGCGCGAGAAGGGAACCGGGTGCGCAAAGCGTGTGCTCGCAGTCAACGTGATACTGGACGACATCACGGCAGCGTACGAATACGCGATGCATGACAGCATCGAGCAGTTCGGCGTCGAGTGGCGCAAGCGTCGTGGCGACGGTGACGACCGTAGTGGCCCTAACGGACCGCCTAAGCCCCCCACGCCACCCACCCCAACACCGTCACGCTCTAAGGTGCTAGGCTGATCGGGGGCCTAGGTTTGGGGGCCGGTGTTTTCTGCAGGCGATCCAAAATCGGAATGAGTTGTCGCAACGGTGGGCCAAGCGCCTGCCGTTGTTGCTTTGCAGACGGTGGGCAGCGCAGGGGCCGGAGCGGGGTGCCGGAGCAGTGCTCGGCGCGCCCGTGCAGCGGTGCCCCGTTTGCTTTGCTGCTGCTATGCCGGGAGACTGCGAGACTCGCGCGCTGATGCGCATAGCGCTGCTGGGGTAGGGGTTGGTGCTAGGTGGTGCTTGCCATAGCCATCTGCGCTGCGAGAGCCAGCCTGTGTGGCTGTGCATGGAGCTACGCCGTCCGGCTGGCCGCCCATAGGGGCGGGGGGCGGTGTTGAAAGAAACCGATCAGGGTCATGAGCGCGCCGGGTAGTCGGGAAGCAATTGGTCCGAAGATTTCAAGGTACCTAGAATCCACTTCCATCGGGATGTTGCAGCGCGCTGCGCAAACCCGCTTTTCAGCCTTTGCAGCGACAGGCCTGAGGTCTTTTTCATGCTACCCCCCTTCGTTCGCTTTAAGTTGGCAAAGAGTTTAGTTTAGTCCAAGCCCCCAAGGCGTGAGTCAGGCCAAATTTTAACAATTTCACTTCCCAAGCCCTTCACTGTCCGATACTTGCTAGTCTGGCTGTCAAGGAAAGTGTGAAAGACGTTCAATGAAGGGAATTTTCTCAGAGTTCGATCCAAGTAGGTCCATCGACTATCAAGCCGCGTGGGAGTCGGCGATTTTTGTCTTCGATACTAATGTCCTATTGAACCTATATCGATATCAAGCAAAAACTCGCGACGAACTACTTGAGGTTCTCGAGAGCCTATCAGATAGAATATGGATACCACATCATGTGGCATTAGAGTTTCAGAGAAATAGACTGTCTGTCATCGCGGATCAGAATAAAAGGTTCGCAGAGGTAGAAGCGGTTATTGAGAAATCTCGAGATAATCTTCAAGCCGACCTTAGTAAACTTCAATTGGAGAGAAGGCATTCTCTAATTGATCCAAATCCAGTAATGGATGGCTTTAGGAGGGTTGCGGAGGATTTCCTTGCTAAGCTAAAGGATATCCAAAAGGAGCAGCAGGAACTTACCGCGCGCGATCCGCTCAAAGAGAAGCTTGAGGAGCTTTTCGAATCTCGGGTCGGGGAACCTCCGAGCGATCAAAAAAAATTGGACAGTTTGTACAAAGATGCTGAGGCTAGATATTCCAAGCGCGTGCCTCCCGGGTATATGGATGCGGGAAAGGATAAAGATGGGGCGGATGGTTATTCTTACGGCGGTCTATCTTACAGAAGAAAATATGGCGACTACGTGGTGTGGCACCAAATTCTTTGCTTCGCAAATAGCGAGAAAAATAAGTCAATTATTTTCGTAACGGACGATGCAAAAGAAGATTGGTGGTGGCTTGTCAACTCAAACGGATTGAAGACGGTGGGGCCTCGTCCAGAGCTTATTGAGGAGGCTAGGAGAGTTTCCGGAGTTGAAACTTTCCTCATGTATAAGCCAGAGAATTTCTTGTCATACTCTCAGAAGCTCTTGAAAACTACGGTCTCCAGTGAGACCTTGGAGGAGGTTCGTGATATTTCAAGGGTCCGCAATGAGTCTGCCTCAGAGTTTCAGAAGCTTGTTCTGCGAGCGAGGGACGGGGAGAGAGCTGTATTTGATTGGCTTTCAGGGCGCTTTGAAAAGATAGTATACTCTGATGGCTTTCCAGACTTTATCGCATCGAAGAATGGTCGAAACTTTGGGTTCGAAGTGAAGACTCTCAGGTCAGTTTCCGGAGCTGTAAAAAGAATTGTGGACGTTTCGCGTCAGGCACAGGCAAAGCTGGAGCGACGTGATTTGGACCTTTTAACGCTCGTCTTTGTCCTTGAATCTGCTGACGATGTGGCGCTCTTGGAGGGCCGCCTGCAGCTCTTAAATGGGAAAATAATCCCGAGAGGTTTCAACGTAATGGCAGGAGTTCTGGGATTTGATGCTGATCAAGAAGAGACTTTCCATGCTTTGATTCACTACTCTTTTGATGAAGGCTCGCTAAGGAAAGGATTCTTCCCAAACTCTTCGTCAGAAAACTAATATCCATTCCGCCGATCATAGACGCCAAGGGGTGCTGCGCTGACGCTCACGGTACACACCTAGACGGGCACACCTTGGCCCGGTCTACCGGCATTTTCCCAGCGTGAGCGCCTATTGCCGGGGCTCACCGCCAATAACAGCCGACCCATTTACGCCGCTTGCCCGGGCGACGATTTCATCGCCGTTAATAATTACTGCCAGCCGCGGTAATTATCCATATCCTGCCGCTATATGGGCGCGCTCTCCTGCGCTAAACTTGCCTATGAAATCCGCACAATGCGGCCGCAACAGTGGGAGGCGAATATGCTTGAATCGGATGAATGCTGCAATTCTGCCGGGAATGACCCTGGATTCGCCTCCCGCTGTGCCCCTAATCTCCCCGAAATGTCTGTATTGGAGCGCTCGAAATGAGCCGCCGTCACGTTATTGCGCCCAAACGCCCGTCAATCGCCGTATTTGATGGCCTTGTCGATGCCGGGAAGCGCGCGCTTTCGGACTTGTCAAAGGAGCGCCGGGACCAAGCGTTCGCCTATGTAAGCGGCAAGGACCATACCGTCAGCGCCGCTCAGAAAGTGCGGAACATTCAGCACGCTGTGCAAGAGCTGGAGTTAGCTGAGCAGCAGTCACTTTCTGCCGCCAAAGACTTCCGGCTTGCCGCCGCAATCCTAAATGGCGACGACCCGGATATCCACACGTCTACGGACGAGTGGCAGGTGCTCGACTGTGCTCACACTGTCCGGGGCTTTGCGGACGAGCAGCTGGAAGCTCTGCCCGACTATGACTTGTCGCAGGTGTCGGACCTTGCCGACCAGTGCATCGTCGCCGCTACAAAGCTGGAGCGTGATGTAGAGGTCTGCCGCCAGCGCCGCGTAAAGACTGACGACTTCCTTGCTACAGCCGTGCTCAACGCCCTTTGCGATGACGATACGACTGACGCTGAGTTTGACGATATCCGGCTCAACACCAAAGAGGGCCAGCGCGTCTTTGCCGAGTACGTCCCGCAGCCAAGTGACTTTGACGAGGAATGGCGCAACGGCCACAAGGAGCCGGTCGCGCTGAATGACCAAGCGGGTGGCCTTCGGTTCCTGCATATTCGGATGGCAGACGGCCAGTTGCTGGACAAGTTCGCGTTCAAGCGCCTGCGGGTGCGGGAGGCCAAGCGTATGGTTGCGAAGGTCGCCAAAGAGGAAGCGGAGGCGCGTCGCAAGGACCACCGCAAGAGCGGCAAGCGCGACGACCTCCGAGACATCAAATCCAAGCTGGGAGGAGTATGGAGATGACCGTGCAACGCAAGGCGTATGGGCCAGATAAGCGCCCCCAGCAGTCGTCTCCGGCTCCTGCCGAAGCTGCACCCAAACGCAAAGCGCTGCTCAAAGCGGTGTCCCAGCTTGTCGCATCGGAAAGAGCGGAACTCGACGCTGACTTTGCAGCCCTGCGCAAGACGGTAGACGATGCAATCGCCGCTGCTGATGGCCGCTCAGATAAGGCGCTAGACCGCATTTCGAGCCGTCTGGATCGGTACACCGAGCGCACAGCGGAGATTGAGGCAAAGCGGGCCGACACCGACCGGCGCATCAAAACCGCCATTGCCGACTTCGCCAGCCACATCCTGCGGAACGATAAGCAGTTCAAGCAGCTTTCAGATACAAATGACCAGCTGAAGAAGCAAATCCGGTCACTTACGGAAGACCAGCAGCGCGCCCATATTGTGCCCCAGCTTCTTTCGGCCAACGTTAACGCGCTGAAGTCGGTATGTGACGCGGTGCTCTATAAACGCGCGGTGGTCCACCAGTCACTGCACTTCACTGCCACCGACCTTGCGCTGCGGGAGGAATTGTAATGGCTTCTGCCAACCCAAAGACGCCCGGACAACGCCCATATGAGCCAGACGGCGACTTCACCGCACGGCACGAGCTGAGCCACATTGACGCTGATGGTGTTGCCTGTGTCGCCCGCCGCGTCCCGCGCGATATTTACGACCAAATTGAGGTGCAGTGTGTCGCGCTGGCAGGCGATGGCGTTGAGGCGCTCAAATTCCCGGCACGGTACTCCGAAAAGACGCAAGCGGAGGTAGCGCAGCTAGGGGCGTTCGGTCCAATTGCGGAAGTTGACGACATGGCCAGCTACGTGCGGAGCAAGGAGTTTGACGCGCTAGCCGAAAAAGCCGGGCTGAGTGACGAAGACAAGGCGCTTGCGGAAGCGTGGGACGGCCCGCCATTGCTGCCACTCACCGTTTGCCTCGCCGTGCGCTCAATTGCCGACCGGCTTGGGAAGGGCAAGATGCTGCTCCGCGCTAAATGCCTCCGGGAGTTAAGCGAGAAGCAATTGCCGTTCTTGCTCCTAAAGGACTACCTGCCATATTCGGAAGCCGTCGCCGCATATGAGGAAGGCAGTCGCCAATTGAAGGCGCTGCTCAAATAAACGACCTCCGATAATTCCGATAGCGGAAGCCCTCTTGCGGCAGCATAATGCTCTATGCTGTTAGGAGAGAAAATATGGCTGTGCTACATTACCCGATCATTAATTGGTCGGCTGGAGCGGGTTTACCTGCTACGCAATCAGCGCCGATTGCCGTCAAAACACCCACACATTACCCGCGCCCGGAGCGCCCGCAATGAATGCGCCCATCGACCCGACCGAGTTCCATGCTGACGATTGCCGAAGACTTTGGGCTGCTGTGTTGATGTGCGAAATTGCCGATGCAACATCAAGCCGGGGCGCAGTAGCAATCGGGAACAATGTGCCGGTGCGGCTGCGCACCATTGCAACGGCGAGGCGCACATTGCTGCGCTTCGCATTTGATCCCATTGCTGACAGCGACCTTGCGTTGGTTGTTGATTATGCAGGGCACGACCGGGAGGCAGTGGCATATGGGATCATCAAACGCGCCAAAGCCGACTGGCCTTGTTTGCCGGTACCGTCTTCCGCTTCGGAAGGCGAAAAACATTGTCCGGTCGCGCGGTATGTGCATCGCAGCGGGACTTTCTATTACTGCCCCCAGCCGCAGGTGGTTGGCACAGTCAAGTCATTTCTTGCGGAAAACCCACTGCCGGAAATAATTGACGAAGATACGCCCACTTACAAGTGGTAGAAGCCTAAATCAGCGCAAAAAGGCGCTATATGGAATTTAGTGACGGGCATATGCTTGCAGGAGTAGAAATCTCCTAGCAGGAGCGGCGAGATGCCCGAGCAGCACATTCCCGAAAATTACACTCCACTCACATTTACCGAAGCACCAATTACAGCTGATATTGGCTCATATGCCGCAGCGCTATTTGACGGGTACGCCACATTCTTGCCCGAGCAGCGGCACACCCTAGGCTCAGGACTCGTTCTCCTTCAAAGCCAGAAGATTACGGTCGCAGCGAGTGCGATTGCTGAGAAGAAGGCTTGTGGGCAGCGGTCG
>NZ_JBSWYX010000016.1:0-102349 GCF_056161345.1 Salipiger sp. ABF4_146
TCGCCTAGGCCGCCGTATGATAATCTCGTACCGCGATGCCATGGCGTTCTAAGTTCTCAGTTGACATAGGACGCCCCATTACAGAAGGCCTACTCTTGCACGGATGACGAGATCCGGCAGGACCTTCATCAGATGCTCCTCGCCTACGAAACGCTTGTAAACCGCGGCGGCACGACGCCTAGCGAAGCAATGCAAGAAGAGGCAGGAGGAAAAACGATCGAGGAAACCCGGCGTTACATCCTCTCGCGGCGGATCGAACGCTCATCGAAAGTACGCAAAGAAGTCCTCAAGTCCAAAGCACCTCTCTGCGAGTGCTGCGGGCTCGACCCAAAACTAGATTACTGCTTCAAAGGCCCTGCCCAAGAAATGCCGCTTGATGTGCATCATGCAGCGCCTTTACGGGGCCTCGCCGAAGGAGAAACCCGCCGCTACCGCGTGCCAGAAGACTTCATGGTGCTCTGCCCGACATGCCATCGCATGATCCACAGGCTCGATGACCCGTCCGACCTGCAGGCGCTGAAGGCAAAGCTGCGCTTCAGGTTCGCGCGCGAGGTGGGCTATTTCACCCCCTGAGGTGCCAAAGCTGCGCCGCCCTCACCCATGCCGCGCCTTGTCCTCGGCGGCGGCGAGGCTTTCGTGCCCCGACAGCGCCCAGCGGGTCAGCGGGCGCGCCAGCGCGATCAGCACCAGCCCCGCCACCGCGCTACCGGTGAACAGCCCGTTGAACAGGCCCGGCAATTCCGACGGGCTTTCAGTGTCCATCCCCGCCGCCAGCAGCCCGGCGATCAGGTTGCCCAGCGAGGCGGCGAGGAACCAGAACCCCATCATCTGGCTGGTGAACCGCTCCGGCGCCAGCCGCGAGAAGGTCGACAGCCCCACCGGGCTGAGCAAAAGCTCGGCGCAGGTGTGGATGAAGAACGTGCCGATCAAGAACAGCGCCGAGACCCGCACCCCGGTCATCGCCACTTGCGCCGCCGGCACCAGCAGCCAAAAGCCGAGGCCGACCAGCACCAGCGCCAGCCCGAACTTGACGAAGACCGAGATCTCCCAGCCCCTGTCCTGCGCCCGCGTCCAGAACCATGCAAACAGCGGCGTCAGCACGATGATGAAGAACGGGTTGAGGTTCTGGAACCATGAGGCCGGCACCTCAAAGCCCATGAGTTCGCGCCGCGTCAGCTCGGCGGCGAAGATCGACAGCGACGAGCCCGCCTGCTCGAAGCGCGACCAGAACAGCGCCGCGGCGACAAACAACACCGCCAGCACGATCATCCGCTTCTTTTCGTCGCGCGACAGGTCCCCGGCGACGTAGATATTGAGGAAGAACCCCACCGCAACGGTGACGATCAGCACTCCGGTCGCCTGCGCCACGCCCTCGGCGCTGGTCACATCGAGCACCCCGGCGGCAATCAGCACGCCAAGGATCAGCGCCACCGCCGCGGTGATCCCAAGGCTGACCATGCGGTCGCGCCCGCCGCCCTGCGCCGCCTTCTGCGGTGGCCGCGCGCCCTTGCCGCGCAGCGAGCCGCGCCCGGCGTGCAGGAAATTCAGCAGCCCCAGCAGCATCGCCACCGCCGCCGCGCCAAAGCCATAGTGCCAGCCCCAGACCTCGCCCAGATACCCGGCGACGAAGCCGCCGAGGATCGCGCCAAGATTGATGCCCATGTAAAAGAACGAAAACCCCGCGTCGCGCCCGCCCACGTCGTCCTTGGGATACAGCTCGCCGACCATGGTCGAGATGTTCGGCTTCAGCAGCCCGGTGCCCACCGCGATGCACACCAGCCCGGCCAGGAAGATCCACGCCGTCGCGCCAGAAACCGCCAACAGGATGTGGCCAAGGATGATCACCAGCCCGCCCACGGTGATCGCCCGCCGCGCGCCCCAGAACCGGTCGGCGATCCAGCCGCCGGGCAGCGCGAGGATATAGACCGCCGCCGAATAGATGCCGTAGATCGCCACCGCCGCAGAGGTCTCCATCCCCATGCCGCCGATCTCGACGGCATCAATGAGATAGAGCACGAGAATCGCGCGCATGCCGTAGAAGCTGAACCGCTCCCACATCTCGACAAGGAAGAGGGCGGGCAGCCCGGCGGGGTATCTGGCAAATCTGGACATGGAAAAGGCCTGAACCGCAAACAATGCCGCGAGACTAGCGCCCAAAATGCCGCAGGGCGAGCGACTTGGCCATATTTCGCGCATGACGAGCGGCGCTCTGCCGACCGCGTCTGCCCCGCGCGAGGCGCGGCAGCCCCGCCACAGGTGGCAGCCCACGCGGCACACTTCGCGGAATTATCCCGCGGATGGCCAATTTTTGCCCCATTTCCCCCATTGGTTGTGACCTACGAGTGTGAGGGTTTTAAAAGATGATTGGTTCGCAGGTTACCGGGTTCACGGCGGCACCAAAGCCGCAGGATGCCCACCCACAAGGGTCACAGATACAGGACGCACATCCAATCACGGCGCTGGCACGCGGCGACGAGGCCAATGTGGTTGCGTTGCGCGGCGCGCTGGCGCCGAAGCAGGCTCTGGACGCGTCATCTGCCCCCTCCCCTGCCAGCGGCCCCCAAACCGGCCCCCGAACCGGCCCCGGCCTGCTGGTGGTCGATCTCGACGGCACCTTGGTGCACACCGACACGCTGTTCGAAAGCTTCTGGTCGGCGCTTGGCCGCGACTGGCGCGGCGCGCTCGGTGCCGCCCGGTCTTTGCTGCGCGGCCGCGCCGCGGTGAAGCACAGCCTCGCCCGCGCCGCCGGGCTGGAGGCGGCGCATCTGCCCTATGACACGGCGGTTCTGGCCTATATCGAGGCCTGGCGCTCCGAAGGCGGCCGCGCGGTGCTGGTCACCGCCGCCGACCAGAGCATCGCCGACGCGGTCGCCGCCCACACCGGCCTGTTTGACGAGGCGCATGGCTCGGACGGGCAGACCAACCTCAAGGGCGCGCGCAAGGCCGCCTTCATCACCGCGCGCTGGGGCGCCAGCCGCTTTGCCTATATGGGCGACGCCGCCGCCGACCTGCCGATCTGGCAGCACGCCAGCCGCGCGATCACCGTCAACGCCCCCGCCGCGCTGCGCCGCCGCTCCGAGCGCGTCGCCCGGCACACCGAACACGTGCGCACCCGCGGTTTTGCGCTGCGCCCCTATCTCGATGCGCTGCGCCCGCACCAATGGCTGAAGAACCTGCTGGTGTTCCTGCCGATGCTGGCGGCGCATCAGATCACCCCCGGCAGCCTCGGCACCGCGCTGGCCGCCTTCGCCTCCTTCTGCCTCGTCGCCAGCGCGGTTTACGTGCTCAACGATCTGCTCGACCTCGGCGCCGACCGCGCCCACCCGCGCAAGCGCGCCCGGCCCTTCGCCTCGGGCCGCCTGCCGATCGCCCACGGCCCGGCAATGCTGCTGGCGGTTGGCGGCGGCGGGCTGGGGCTGGCCTTGGCCATGGGGCCGCAGATGCTGGCGGTGATGACCGGCTATATGGCGCTGACCACCGCCTATTCGCTCTATCTCAAGCGCACCGCGGTGATCGATATCCTCGCGCTGGCGGGGCTTTACACCATGCGCATGGTGGCGGGCGCCGTGGCGCTGGGGATCGAGCTTTCGGCATGGCTCGCCGCCTTCTCGCTGTTCTTCTTCTTTGCGCTGGCGGCGGTGAAACGGCAGGCCGAACTGGTCGACCACAAGACCCGCGGCAAGACCGCCCCCGCCGGACGCGGCTACAGCACCGAAGACCTGCCGATCATCACCATGGTCGGCCTCGGCGCGGGCTATCTGTCCGTGCTGGTGATGGCGCTCTACATCACTTCCCCTGCCGTGCTGTCGCTTTATTCGCAGCCGCAGGCGCTGTGGGGCATCTGCGCGGTGCTGCTCTATTGGGTGACGCGTATGGTGCTGCTCACCCAGCGCGGCCAGATGCACGACGATCCCGTGGTCTTTGCCGCCCGCGACCGCGCCAGCCATCTGTCGGCGCTGGCGATCTTCGGCTTCGGCCTCTGGGCCGCCCTCGGCGACAGGCTCTGGGCCACGCTGGCCGCCCTGACATGAGCCTGACGTGAGCCCTCACATGAGCCTGCCCGCGCTGGTCCTGCGCTACGCCGGTTTCGCGCTGCTGGCGATGGCGGCCAATCTCGGCACGCAGCGCGCGGTGCTGGCCCTCGGGCAGTCAGAGGGGGGCGATCCGGGCAGCTTGCTGCTGCCCGCCATCGCGCTTGGCACGCTCATCGGGCTGGCAGTGAAATACGCGCTCGACAAGCGCTGGATCTTCCACGACCGCTCAACCCGCGCGAGGCCCCGGCAGTTCGCCCTCTACAGCCTGATGGGCGTCGCCACGACGGCGCTGTTCTGGGGCACGGAAACCGCCTTCTGGCTGATCTGGCACAGCGATGCCATGCGTGAGCTTGGCGCCGCACTCGGGCTGACCGTGGGCTATGTGGTCAAATACCGTCTCGACCGGCGCTTCGTCTTTGCCGTAGCTATAGCGGATGAGGATGTGACCGAGACCCCGCAACAGGGGCAGGAGCAGGCGGCGTGAAACTGACCGGTTGGGGGCGCTTTGCCCCGCGCGAGACCGCGCTGGAGGCCCCGCGCGATGCGCAGGCCATGCGCGACCGGCTCGCCCGCGCCGACAGCACAGGCGGCGCCATCGCCCGCGGCAATGGCCGCGCCTACGGCGATGCCGCGGTTGGCGCGCAGACCACCCTGTCCACCCGGCACCTCAATCGCATGATCGCCTTCGACCCGAAAACCGGCCAGCTGGTGGCCGAGGCCGGGGTGCTGCTGTCGGATGTGATCGACGCCTTCCTGCCGCGTGGCTGGTTTCCCATGGTCACCCCCGGCACCCGCTACGTCACCCTTGGCGGCATGGCGGCGGCGGATGTGCACGGCAAGAACCACCATGTGGACGGCAGCTTTCGCGCCTGCGTCGACTGGCTCGACCTCATGGGCCCCGATGGCAAGACCCGTCGCTGCAGCCGCACCGAGAACCCCGAACTGTTCGACTGGACGCTCGGCGGCATAGGCCTTACCGGCGTGATCCTGCGCCTCGCGCTGCGGCTGCGCCCGGTCGACAGCGGCTGGATCGGCCAGACCACCCTGCCCTGCCCCGACCTCGACGCGGTGCTGCGCGGCTTCGAAGAACATGAGACCGCGCCCTATTCCGTGGCATGGATCGACTGCCTCGCCCGCGGCGACGCGCTTGGCCGCGCGCTGCTGACCCTCGGCCATCACCTGCCCCGCGCCAAGCTGACCGCAGCGCAGGCCGCCGATCGCTTCGCCACCGCCAAACGCGGCGCCCGCAAACTGCCGGTCGACCTGCCCGCCTTTGCCCTCAACCGCCACAGCGTGCGCGCCTTCAACGCGCTCTACTACCGGCAGGGCCTGCGCGCGGCGGGCCACAGCGTCACCGACTGGCAGAGCTATTTCTACCCGCTCGACGCGATCCTCGGCTGGAACCGCATCTACGGCCGCCGCGGCTTTGTGCAGTTCCAATGCGTGCTGCCCGACGCCAGCGCCCGCGCCGGTCTGGCCGAACTGCTGGAGGCCACCGCGGAAACCGGCTGCGCCTCCTTCCTCGCCGTGCTCAAACGCTTCGGCACGCAGGAGGCTGGGTTTTCCTTCCCCATGCAGGGCTACACGCTGGCGATGGATTTCCCCGCCAGCCGCCGCGCGCTGGCGCTGCTCGACCGGCTTGATGCCATCACCCTCGCCCACGGCGGGCGCTTCTATCTGGCCAAGGACGCCCGGATGCGCGCCGAGACCCTCCACCGCGCCGACCCGCGCGCCGCGGATCTCGCCGCGCTGCGCGCCCGCTCAGGCATGGCCGCGTCGCTGCAATCGGCCCTGTCGCAAAGGCTTTCGCTATGACCTGCCCTTCCCCTGTCCTGATCCTCGGCGCGCGCTCGGACATCGGGCTGGCGGTGGCGCATCGCTTTGCCGCCGACGGACATCCGCTGCAACTGGCCGCGCGCCACGCCCAAACGCTCGAGCCCGAGCGCACCGACCTTGCCCTGCGCCACGGCGTCACGGTCACCCTGCATGAGTTCGACGCGCTCGACACCGCCACGCACGCCGCCTTCGTCGCGGCGCTGCCCGAGTTGCCCGCCATCGCCGTCTGCGCCGTTGGGCTGATGGGCACGCAGAGCCAAAGCGAAGCCGACCCCGACGCCGCCATCGCCGTGTTGCGCAGCAACTTCGAGGGCCCCGCCAGCATCCTCGCGCATCTCGCCAACCGCTTCGAGGCGCGCGGCAGCGGCACGCTGGTCGGCATCAGTTCGGTCGCGGGCGAGCGCGGGCGGGCGACCAACTATGTCTATGGCGCCGGCAAGGCCGGGTTCACCGCCTACCTGTCGGGCCTGCGCAACCGGCTGGCCAAGCGTGGCGTGCAGGTGCTCACCGTGCTGCCGGGCTTTGTCGCCACGCGGATGACCGAGGGCATGGACCTGCCGCAAAAGCTCACCGCCGCCCCCGAAGAGGTCGCGGACGCCATCGCCAAGGGCTGCGCAAAAGGCCGCGACGTGATCTACGTGCGCCCGATCTGGCGCGCGATCATGGCGGTGATCCGCGCCATCCCCGAACGGGTGTTCAAAAAGCTCAGCCTGTGACCCCCCTGCCCTGCCGATCCGCTGACTGCCCACCTTGGCGGCTTCCGCCCCTGAACCGCACATCGCACCCCGATCAGCCCGCACCTTGAGGACCCTGCCGATGCCCCACACCGCCAGCACCACCCAGCCCCATGACGCCGCGCCGCCCACCAAAGCCGACCCGCGCCCCGCCGCCGCATGCAGCACCGCCGAGCCGGTGCTGTTCCGGTTGCGCCCGGTCAGCCGCGCGGTACTGTTGGCATTGCTGGTGATGACGCTGCTGTTTGTCACGGCGTACCACTTTGCCGATCACCTCGGGAAAGACATTTTGTTTCTCGATTTCAACGTTTTCTACATGGTGGGCGAGTATGTCTGGCAAGGCCGCGTGGCGGAGGCTTACGATTTCGGCCTGTTCGAACCTGCGCAGGACGCGGTGAACGGTCCGGATCAGGGCTTCATGCCGTGGACCTACCCGGCACAGATGAACCTGCTGGTCGCTCTCCTCGCGCTGGTGCCGCGCTGGCTGGCGTATGTCGTCTTTGCCAGCGGGTCGCTGGCGGCCTTCCTGTGGGTGCTGCGGCGCCTCGCCGGGCCGCATTTCGACGCCGCGCTGACGCTGACGCTGCCCGCGCTGATGGTGACCCTGCTGACCGGCCAAAACGGCATGATGACCGCTGCGCTGGTCGGCGGCTACGCGCTGCTGGCGCTGCAAGGGCGCGGGGCTGCGGGCGTGCCGCTCGGGCTCATGGCGATCAAGCCGCATCTCGCCGTTGGGCTGGGAGTGCACGCGCTGCTCACCGGCCCGCTGCGGCTGCGTCTGAAAGTTCTGGGGATCGCGCTGGCCGTCACGCTGGGTGCCGTGGCCGCCGCGACGCTCGCCTTCGGCCCCGGCATCTGGGCCGCCGTGGCCCAAAGCGCGTCC
Source organism: Salipiger sp. ABF4_146 (assembly GCF_056161345.1). Lineage (NCBI taxonomy): Bacteria > Pseudomonadati > Pseudomonadota > Alphaproteobacteria > Rhodobacterales > Roseobacteraceae > Salipiger > Salipiger sp. ABF4_146. The sequence goes on from NZ_JBSWYX010000016.1 coordinate 7,488, forward strand.
GACTCCAGCAGCTATCTCACCGCGGGCCGCTATCCCCTTTTTCGGATGAGTTCGGTCTACGCCGGTCTGCGCAACTCCGGCGCCTCCGCCGATCTGGCCTTCGCGATGCAAGGCGCGGTGGCGCTGGCCGCGCTGGCGCTGGTCGCGGGCCTCGCGCTGCGCCGCTGGCAGCCGCGACGGCTGCTCGGCGTGGCGCTGCTGGCGAGCTATTCGGTCAGCCCCTACAACTACGATTATGACCTCTGCGCGACGGCCATGGCGCTGGCGTTGCTGCTGCCCGATGCCGCGCGTTTCGCCGGGCCCGCGGGGCGCGTCGGCCTTTGGGTGTTGTGCTGGTGTGCCAGCGGCCTCGCGGTCTTCGGTGCGATGATACCGGGCCGATTTGAGACTCTTATGGCCGGGCTTTCGGCACGTGGCGATTTTCCCTCGATCGCAACGCTGGGCTATCTCGGCGCGTCGGCCCTGCCGCTCATCTATGCCTTTCAGGGCGAGAAGGCGGACAGATCCGCTGCGATATAATTTAACATAATACTACAGTGATTGCCTGTCCCCGCAGGGACAGCACTTTGGTGGCGCGGCGTTACCGTCCATAAAAGGCGCGAGGCTCGCCGTCGTCCAAAGATGGCGGACCCCACCGATACAGTCTCTCCAAGTCGCAGACACAGGGTCCGGATGTGTCCCCGCAGGGACAGCCTAAAGCCTTTTGTTAGTGTCCATCACAGCCCACTCTACGGCGCAAAACCGAGGCCGCCATGGCGCGAGCCCTATGGACCTGCAAACTCTTGAAACCATCAGTGCCTGCGGCGTGTTCTCAAGAGGTGTCCCCGCGGGGACACCCAGCGCAGAGAGGCCCCGCCCCTTTTGCGCCCACGCATCAGACACCCCCCACCTCTGGCGCTTGTCCCCGCGGGGACAGCTGTGGCCGCGGAGTCCAAAACAAATCCCTGCGGGTGATCGCGGCTGTCCCCGCGGGGACAGGCGGCACGCAAGGCGCCGAAGTCGGCCAGCGTCGGTCCCTTGAGCGGGCGCCGGTCTCTACGTGCCAGACCGATTTATCTGGTGTCCCCGCGGGGACAGACCGGGGGCGAGGTACGTCCATTGCCGGACGTCGGCCCTGTTCGGGGTTGAGAAAAGGGCCGCGGAAAAGCCATGCATCAGCCTAGCCAAAGAGCCTGTCCCCGCGGGGACAGACGTGATGTCTCATGCGCCATTTGCTCCGCCCGTCGCCGCCGCTGACTGGGTCTGACCTCAAGTCTAAGCGCGTGTTTCGTCTCTGTCCCCGCGGGGACGAAGGGCTGATTGGGTCGCGCCATCATGGGCAATCATGAGCGCTCGGCATGGAGTCCAGCGGGCCAAGGATGGTGGGTTTGCTGGTCTGTCCCCGCGGGGACAGACCAGCAGGTGGCCCCACGTTAGGGTCGGACTATGAGACCTGACTGCCGTTCGTTGCGCCGGGCAGGACTCGTCGTCGCCGATTTGCGCAGCGGACGCAGGTGTCCCCGCGGGGACAGAAGCGGCAAGCGATCCGCGTTAGGGTCGAAACGTGGGAGCTTTCTGCCGGGCGCCTGCGCGGACAACACTCGTGCGCAGCGATGTGGGCAACAGACCAAAGTGTCCCCGCGGGGACAGGCGTGACAAGCGGCCCAGCATAAAGGTCGAAACGGGAGGACTGTCCGCCGGTCGCTTCGCCGGGCGATACACGTCAGCGCCGATATGCGCTGTTGGCGAGGGTGTCCCCGCGGGGACAAGCCTGCACGGCCCTTGCCGTCCGCGCACGAAAAAGCCCCTGTCCCCGCGGGGACAGGGGCTGGCCCTGTGTGCGATGTGGCGTGTCTCACTCGTCAAGCTCGCGCATGAAAGCGGCCACCGCGGCCTCGAGCCTGTGGCGGTCGATGCTGGAAAAATCGCGCTCCATCGCCAGTTCGACCCTGCCGTCGCGCGCCGCGCAGCGGACTGTCCCCGCGGGGACAGTGCAGCGCAGCGTGGTCTTGGCGGCGGCATTGGCGCTGGCGCCCTTGGGCTTCGGCGCCGCCTTGGGTGCGGATTTCACCGCGTCGGTCAGCCGCGCAACCTCGTAATCGGAGGAGACCTCGCCCTGCCCGGCCAGCATCTTTTTCAGCCCCGCCGAGAACTCCGGCTCGTCGCCCATGCGCTTGACCAGATCGAGACCCAGCTTGCGCGGGATCGCCTCGGGATGATGCAGATCGTCGCCCAGTTCTTCGAGCAGCGTGGCGAAATGGCGGATGTAGCTGCGCTTCTGCCGACCGGCGGAGGCGTAGAGCAGGGTGATCGCGCCCTCGATGTCATTGGTGTCGGTCTTCGGGTCGCGCGCGAAGCTGAGCGCCAGCTGCGCCATCTCGGCAAAGGAGATGCCGCGGCGCACGAGGTTCTCGTCGACCATCTTGCGATAGAGCCCGACCAGCGCCTCGCCCGAGGCGACCAGCCCCGCGGGGATACGAGCGTAGGCCTCGTCGCCGGTTTCGGCGTAAAGCTCGCGGTAGGCCGAGAGACGGCGGAAACCCTGCACCAGTTCGAAGTGATCACCCACCGGCTCGACGCGGATCGGGTTCGATAGGCCAACCTCGCGGATCGAGGCCTTCAGCTCGTCGATCTCGGGGTCCGGCCCGGCGGCGCGGTCGCGCGTCAGCTTGGTCGTTTGCACCGCGTCGATCGGCACCAGATCGGTGATCAGCCCTGCCCGCTTCAGCCGCACATAGTCATGCGCCAGCCGGTCGTTCTCTTCGCGGATCGCCCGCTCGGCCTCGGCGCGGTCGCGCAGCGCCTCGGCGTTTTCAGAGATCGCCGCCGCCATCGGTCCCCGCCGGGCCGCGGGTTTCTCGGGCGTCTCGGCCGCGGGCTTGCGCCCACCGCCGGTGTAGACCCCGTCGGGCGTTTCGGGAAAGTCGATGTCGAAACCGCGTCGCTTGCTCATGCCTCATCCTCCAGCTGGTCCCATGCGGTCAGCACGTGGCCGCGGAACTCTTCATAGGCGCGGTCGAAAGAGGCGCGCGCCCGGCGCCAAGTTTCTCGCGTCATCTCGCGATAGTCGATCTCGTAGATCGAACTGAGGAACCGGCCGGATTGTTCGACGGCGCGGGTCATTTCGATCGGGTGCTCGGTCATCCTTTCATCCCAGACCTTCTGGAAAGCTTGCCGCATCGCGCGGTGCAGATCGTTGCCGCTCTCATAGCGGGTGAGCAGGAAGCGGATGTCGAGAAAGGCCTTGGGCAAGGTCAGTGTCCCCGCGGGGACAACCCCCTCGAAGCCGGACAGATCGCCGAGCGCTTCGGAAAGCTGGCCGATGAAGGAGGTGGTGGAATCGTACTCCCAATAGCCCGGCCCCGAGGGGATATAGAGCATGTCGGCGGCGAAGACCGCGTTCATGCTTTGGTAACCGATGGCGGGCGGGCAGTCGAAGATCACCAGATCGTAGGCATCGGGCGGCAGGCTGTCGAGGTAGCGGCTGACCGCGGCAAAGAACGACCACTCGGGGTTCAGGTGCCGGTACTGCGCCGAGGCGAACTCGACGAAGGCGGCGTTGGCGCAGGAGGGGATCACGTCGATGGTCGGCCAGGAGGTGGCCTTGATGAAATCGGCGGCGCGCAGGTCGCGCAGGCCCATCGAGGTGATCGCCTCGGGCAGCTTGCGCTCGGGCAGGGCGGAGCCGCTTTCGGCGCCGCGGGTGGCGGCGTTCATTCGGTCGGTCTCGCGGATCAGGTCGCGGGCCATGATGCCCCAGACGGTGTATTCCTCGGTGATGTCCGACAGGCCCATGGAGTGGCTGAGCGTCGCCTGCGGATCGAAGTCGACGCAGAGCACCCGGTAGCCATCAAGCGCCGCGGCATGGGCGAAGTGCAGCGCCACGGTCGACTTGCCGGCGCCGCCCTTGAAGTTCGAGATGGCGACGCGGAACGCGCGCTTGTTGGCCGGGCGAGGGGGCATCAGGCTCTTGCGGTTGACCTTCAGCTTGCGGCGGATCTCGTTGATCTCTTCCAGCGAGTACCAGCGCTGGCGGCCATCTTCCTCGACCTGTCCCTGCGGCAGATGCGGATCGGCGGCCATGCGGCCACGCAGGGTCGACTGGTTCACCTGCAGGATCAGCTCGGCCACCTCCCAGCTGGAGAAGCGGCGCAGGGTCTTTTCCATCTCGGGCGAGAAGGTCTGCTGCCGGATCCAGCCCTGCATCTTCAGCGACTGCGCCTGCAGCCGCGCAAGGTCTTCGTGTGTAAACATCCTGCCTCCTGTCCCCGCGGGGACGCTTTCATATGTCGCGCCGCTTCGGACGCTTTGCCTGCCTGTCCCCGCGGGGACAGCTGTGTCGTTTGTCCCTGCGGCGACATGTGCCACGGTCCCTGTCCCCACGGGGACGCTTGCGGGCTGGTCCGATCTGTCTTTCCGGACCCGTCCCCGCGGGGACACCTCTGCGCATGTCCCCACGGGGACGCTTCTGGATTTGTCCCCGCGGGGACATCTGCGCCCCATGCTGCCGGGAGGGGCCGTTGCGCCGGGCGGTCGTGAAGATCGCGGTTCGGCGAAACTGCGGGACGCAAATTTCCGATGGGCTGGAATTTACGCTGAATTTGCATTCAAGGCAAAAGCAAATACTCTATTATAAGGCATTCGCGGAAATCACCGTTTTGCCTGTGTCCCCTGCGCCGCGCGCCCATGCAGCAAGGCCGCATCGATTCGGCGAATCCCCAACGAGTTGCCGCGAGCCGCTGGGAGTCCGGATCGGATAATGGGGGACAGCTTCCGGCGCTCCCCCACATATTGGGGGACATTTTTGGCGTAATAGGGGACTCCCTAACTGTCCCCCAATACCAGACTACCGAAATTTTCATTCGAAAATGGGTATGGGTCTGGCGCCGAAACAGCCCGCCGCTTGACAGAATCGAGAAACCGGACGCAAATGACACAGGCTCGGGAAAGAGCGTTGCGTTTTCACTCCGAACACCGCACGTTGTCCCCAGCAAAGACGCAACGGGCCGAAAGAGCCCGCATACTCGAGGCACCGCAGACAGGCGGCAGGAAACACGAGGGCAGGGACATGCTTGCCACGAAAGCGGCCGGGCGCAACGCCGCCGCGATGAAATATGACCTGCTCACGGTCATGGGCGCCTATGCGTTAGCGCAGGACAAGGGCCGTCAGCGGCTGGTTCTGCGGCTGATGACGCTGGTCACGGCGCGCTACAATTGGGCCCGCGACGAACTGGCGGTGGGCCAGCGCGAGATCGCGCGGCTGTGGCTGGTCGATGAGCGCACGGTGAAACGCGAGATGGCCAAGCTGCGCGCCATGGGCTGGCTGAAGGTGAAACGGCAGGGCGCTCGCGGACGGGTCAGCGAATACTCTCTGGCGATCGAGCGAATCCTCGAAGACAGCCGGACGCGCTGGGGCGATGTGGGCCCCGATCTGGAACAGCGGCTGAGCGGCAGCGCGCCGGTGGATGAGAAAGTGGTGCCTCTCCCGATCAAGGGAAAAATTCCCGCGCCGGATCTGTCGGACGAAAGCGAATGGGGGTTGGCCCGCGCGGTGCTGCATGGCGAGGACCCGGCGCTTTATGCCGCATGGTTCGCGGCGCTGGAGCGGCGCGAGCGGGCAGGGGGGCGGCTGGTGCTGTCGGCGCCGTCGCGGTTCCACGCCAGCTACGTGTCGGGCCATCTGGGGGCGCGGCTGCTCAGCGCCTGCCGGACGGTGGATGCGGGCGTCGACGAGGTGCTGGTGATCACCTGAGCGCCGGGGCACCGGGGCGCGACGGGCAAGGCGCGCTTCGCGCAAAGTTATGCCGATCTGCCGCGACGAGTTGACGTCGCTGCCAGAGACGCGCAATCTGTGGTCATTCTTTTGGTAGGCCAATTTCCGGCCATATTTATTTCAAACGCGTTTTCGCCCAAGTCATTCCAGCAGATCTTGGAGGCATCTTCATGCCCGCTGCCATTTCGCAGAGTTCCGTATTCAGTTTCCCCGATTTCAGCCCCACCGCCACGCTCGGTCTCGGTCTGACCGAAGCCGAAACGCTGAGCATCGGCGCGGGGTTTACCGTCGCGTCTAACCCGCATCCCTCGGGTGACGCCTATTTGCAGGCCACGGCGGCCAGTTCGCAGGCCGGGGGCGTGTTCGCCGGGGCGGCGGGGCTATATGCGCTGACCGTTGCCTATTTCGACGAGAGCGACGGCGAGTCGATGATGGAGGTGCTGGTCAACGGCACGGTCGTCGCCAGCTTTGACTGGGACAGCACCGAGGGCGACGCCATCGTCACCGCCGCGTCGAAAGCAGACTATACGGTGACCGGGCTGCTGCTGGCACCGGGCGATGTGATCGAACTGCGCGGCGCGCAGGACGGGGGCGAGCCGCTGCGCACCGATTACATCGAGATCACCGCCGCGCCGCCGCCGTCGCTGGGCGAGAGTTTTGTGGTCGAGGCGGAAGACCTGCAGATCGTCTCGGGGTTTGGCGTGGTGGCCAACGGCGCCGCTTCGGGGCGCGAGATGCTGCAGAAGGTCTCTGCCGAGGAGGCGCGGGCGAGTTACACGATGCAGCAAAGCGGCACCTTCGATCTGGCCATCGGCTATTTCGACGAGACCGACGGCGAGTCGTGGATGCAGGTGCTGGTCAATGGCGCAGAGGTGGCGCGGTTCGACTGGGACAGCACCGAGGGCGACGTGATCGCCAGCACCGCGAGCCTTGTGGAAGAGGTGATCGAGGGGCTGGCGCTGGAGGCCGGCGACGTTATCGAACTGGTGGGTGACGGCGATGGCGGCGAGCCGCTGCGCACCGACTACCTGCAGTTCACCAGCGTCGCGCCCGAGACGACCGCACCGGCCACGCGCGACCTGTGGTACGAACGGGGCGGCGAGGTCTATGTGGCGCTGAACGATGGCAGCGGCGGCTTTGCCGAGATGGCCACGGGCATCGCGCCCGGAGAGACCGGGAGGCTGCGCGCCGCCGACATGGACGGCGACGGCGATCTGGATTTCCTCAATGTGGCGGTGGTCGATCCCTTCCCGCTGCCCGGAGCGGGCTCGGGGATCGATGAGTTCATCTTCGGGGTGACCACCACGGTCTACGAGAACGACGGCAGCGGCCAGTTCACCGAGACGACGGGTGACAGCGTCAGCTTCACCGCGAATATCTCGGGATATCCGGGCGCCGCCGCCGATCAGGTTTGGGACATCTTTGAGGCGGGGGAGGTCGGTGACATCGATGGTGACGGCGATATGGACGTGGTCGGCGCGTCCTTCGTGGCGAACAAGATCATGATCTTGGAGAACGCCGGGGACGATACCTTCGACGTCGTCGAAGTGCCGCTGCCCGATGATCTCTATGAACTCAGCTTCGGCAGCAACGATGTCAGCCTCGCCGACATGAACGCCGATGGACAGCCTGATATGCTGCTCAATGTGGGGTTCGGATTTGGCCGCACGCTGGTGATGCTTAACGACGGTGCGGGCGGTTTCGATCCGGTGGGCAGCTACGGCGCAAGCGATGATGGCAACAGCACCGAGATCCCTGCCGACCTCGATGGCGATGGCGATCTTGATGTGCTCTACGTGGCGGTCAGCGACGGCGGCGGCATCTACACCTATCTGACCGACGGCACCGGCGCGCCCGATGAGACGGTGATAGCGCCCAAGTTTCCGCAAGATGAGCTAAGCGGCGTGGGTTTGCTGCAGATCGCTGACTTTGACGGCGACGGCAGGGTCGAGATGGTTGGCGCGGGCATCGAGGACGGTTTCCTAGGGCTCGATCCGGGGCTGCGGGTATTCGAGTTCCCGGTTGAGGAGGGGGCGTTGTCGATCGAGGTGGCCTCGCTTGATCCCGACCTCGAGGGACAGCTGACCGCGCAGGGCGATTTCGACGGCGATGGCGATATCGATCTCATTCTGACCACGACCCTCGAGACCTTCGCCGAGCCCGGCATCAGCGAGAGCTTCCTGCTGCTCAACGACGGCGCGGGCCGTTTCGCCGCCGTGCCGACCGGGCTGGACGATTTTGAGGTCACGTGGCCGGTGACCTACGCGCGGGTTCAGGCGGGCGAGTTCGGAGACCTGCCGGTAAGCTGACACCGAATGCGGGGCCCCGGTTGCGGAACCGAGGCCACGCGGGGACGGGGGCACCGCACCCCCGGAAACCGGTCGCGCAGTGCGCGGCCGGTCTTCTTTTGCGGTATCCAGATTATGAAAAACAATGGGTTAGAGGGCGTTCTTCGGTAGGGCAGGGGGGCTGGGCCGCGCTGCGTTGACTGCGCGCGCCACGCGGCCATATACTACCCAGTAGCATATGAGAGCCCTTTCCATGAGCGTCAAATCCTCGATCTCTCTCACCGAAGCGCAGGACGCCTATGTGCGCGGTCTTGTGCAGGACGGACGGTTTCCCTCGGTCAGCGCGGCGCTGCAGCACGGCATTGAACTGATGCGGCAGGAAAGCGAACAGACCGAGGCGCTGCGCCAGTTGCTCGACGCGCGGCGCGCGGGGGCGTTCGTGTCGGTGGAGGCGGGGCGCGAGAGAACCGCGGCGATGATCGCGCGCAAACGGGCCGCGCGTGGCCTATAGGGTTCTGCGCGCGGCGGCGGTCGAGCGCGATCTTGAGCTGATCTTCGATTTCATCGCCGACAGCGCCGAGGCGCTTGGCGAGCCGGTCGCGGCGGCCTTTGATCTTGCCGAGCGGCGGCTGGCGGCGATCCTTGCCGCGATGGAGGCGCTGGGGCAGGCGCCGCATCAGGGCACCCGGCGGCCGGAACTGGGCGCGGCGCTGCGCCATGTCACCAAGGACCGGGCGATCTTTTATTTCGATGTGGACGATCAGGCCGAAGAACTGCGCGTGCTGGCGGTGTTCTACGGTGGGCAGGATCACGACAGCGGCATCCTGCTGCGCCTGCTGGCGCGCGACTGAGGCGCACCGGCTAGGCAGGCACGGGCAGGGCTCCGCGCGGGTCTGGAGAAACACGGGCCGCGCGGAGCGAGGGGCGTCAGCCTTTGCGGCCGATGCCGAGCAGTTGGTAGAGCAGCAGCGCGGTCAGCGTCGAGGTGCCGATGCCGCCGAGCGAAAACTGCCCGATGTGCAGGGTGAAATCCCCGGCGCCGAAGATCAGCGCCACGCCGGCGGTGAAGAGGTTGCGCGAGTCCGAGAAATCGACGTTGTTGTCGATCCAGATGCGCGCCATGGCCGAAGCGATAAGGCCGAAAACGGCAACCGACAGGCCCGCCAGCACCGGTGCGGGGATGGTCTGCAGCAGCGCGCCGAACTTCGGCGAAAGGCCGAGGCAGATGGCCACCACGGCGGCGATCACGAAGACCAGCGTGGAGTAGACCTTGGTCATCGCCATGACGCCGATGTTCTCGGCGTAGGTGGTCACCCCGGTGCCGCCGCCCGAGCCCGCGACCATCGTTGCCAGACCGTCGGCGAGAAAGCCGCGGCCGATGTAGGGGTCCATGTCCTTGCCGGTGATCGCGCCGAGCGCCTTGATGTGGCCGAGGTTCTCGGCGACCAGCACGATGGCGACCGGGGCGATGAGGGTGATCGCCGACCAGTGGAATTCGGGCGTCTGGAATTTCGGCAGGCGGAACCATGCGGCGTTGGCCACGGCGGAGAAGTCGATCGGCGCCATCAGCCCCATGAGGTTGCCGAGGATCAGCACCAGCGCGTAGCCGAAGATCAGCGCCAGCAGCACCGACAGCCGGCGGCTGCGCGGCGGGCCATAGCACGAGACCATGGCCATGCACAGCACCGTCAGCAGTGCGATGGTCAGATGCGCCGGGGTGGGCGAGCCGAAGGCGTTGAGCTGTTCGACCGCCACCGGCGCGAGGTTGAGGCCGATGGCGATGCCGATGGTGCCGGTGACCACCGGGGGCATCAGCTTTTCCACCCAGTCGTAGCCGATGGCCATGACGATCAGACCGATCAGCGCGTAGAGCGCGCCGCAGGCGATGATCCCGCCAAGCGCATGGGCGATGGTCGCGCCTTCCTGTCCCAGCACCGCCAGCACCACGGCGATGAAGGCGAAAGACGATCCGAGGTAGCTGGGCACCCGGCCCGCGGTGATCAGGAAGAACAGCAGCGTGCCGATGCCGGAAAAGAACACCGCGACGTTGGGATCGAAGCCCATCAGGATCGGCGCGACGATGGTCGAGCCGGACATCGCCAGCAGGTGCTGGATGCCCATCGGCACCGAGGCCGCGCCGGGCAGCCTCTCGTCGGGCAGCACCACCGCGCCGGTGCTGGGGCGCCATTTGGGAAAATACGACATCTCTCTCTCCTCGGAAGCCTCGTGTTGGGCGCGGCCATAGCCTCTTTCACCGGCAAAAGGGAATGGTCGATGCAGGCAGGGCAGCCATGCGCCAAGCGGCGCCGATGCGCGGCGCGGTGTCAGCGGCTCAGCGTCGCGCGGCGGAGATGCGGAACCAGCGGAACACCAGCATCAGGGCGAAGGTAGTGAGGATAAGGCCGATGAGATCGCCGAGCGCATAGGCCGCGAGCACGGCAAAGGAATGATCGGGCAGCACCACGCCGGAGAACACCAGCGACTGCCCTACCGAATTGATCACCGAGGCCAGCGCGCCCGCCAGAAGCAGCCACTTCCAGTGAATGACGCGCTGTTGCCAAGCGTAGAGCCGGTACCCCACCAGCGCCAGCGCCTGAAAGGCCAGCAGCGCCGAGGCCGCCCCAACGGCGATCGACGCCAGGATCACCGGGTCGGTGGCGGTGCTGATCTCGGCGGGGGTGAACAGCACTTCGGAGGCGAAGGCGCCAAGGCACAGCGGGATGAAGGCCACCGGCCCCATCAGCCACGTCGAGAGCACGCGCACGCCATGCGGCAGATAGGCGAGGCTGGCAAAGGCGGTGATGTCCGGCAGCGCTTGCGACTGCAGCGGCGTGATCAGCAGCGCGGTCAGCCCATGTGCCAAGACGTATGCGGTTGCTACAACTGCGATGTTCAGGAAGTGTGTCACGTCCGGGTCTCAGAAAGGTCGCATGCGGGAGGCCAAGGCTCGGCAGGCCCTCGGTAGGGCATCTTGACGCAACGTGCAATTCTCTTCGTGACGATCCGGAAAGGCTAGGCCAGATCAGGCCCGATCAGGTCGGATCAGGGCAGCGGCAGCGGTGTGCCCACCAGATCGCTGCGCACGATGTAGGATTTGGCCTTGGTGTCCGCCGCACGCTCCAGCAGCCCGCGCTCGAGCAGCGTGCGGATGGCGCGATAAAAGGTCGCCTGCGCTGCGGGTCGGACAAGATCATGCGCGCGAATCTGCTCGGAACTGACCACGTCACCGGGGTTTTCGCACAGCCCGTGCGCGGCCAGCAGCACATCGCGCTCGAACCGGCTGAGGTCTTCGAGGCCGAAATCGCGTTCAAGCTGCCGCAGCATTTCGCGCAGGTGAAGGATGGAGTTGAGCTTGTCCATGACGACGTTTTTCCTACAGGGCGGGCCGGACGTCAATAAATGTCACGGTCCGAACACGGGGTATATTATCAAAATGATAATCTCTTTGCACTTGAGGCGTGTCGTGTTACGCCTCCTTCGCGGCGATATTTAGCGAGTGTTTTGTGAGCTAGTATCCTTGAGTGGGAGCGTCGCACCTATTTTTAGGACCTTTCGCCTTGGCGGCCTTCTGGCGCCAAGGCGCTTTGTTTTCTGGGGCCTGTCGCAAGATCAGTCTCTGCGCACCGTGATCCGGAACGTTCACGCGGCGGGCAGCGCTGGCGGGGAGGGCTGGGCCCGCACGGCACGCTTCTCGCGCAGCATCAGCATGGCGGGGGTGACCACGAGGGTGAGCACCGTGGCGATCACCAGCCCGCCGGCGATGGCGCTCGACAGTTCCGTCCAGTACTGCGTCGAGGGTGCGCCGAAGACGATCTCGCGCTCGATGAAGTTGATGTTCATCCCCAGCACCATCGGCATCAGGCCAAGCGCCGTGGTCACCGAGGTCAGCACCACCGGGCGCAGGCGTTGCGCGCCGGTCCGCAGCGCCGCCTCGAGCGGTGACAGCCCGGCCTTGCGCAGATCATTGTAGGCGTCGATCAGCACGATGTTGTTGTTCACCACGATCCCGGCCAGCGCGATCACCCCGACGCCGCCCATGACGATGCCGAAGGGCCGCCCGGTGACGATCAGCCCCAGCAGCACGCCGCCGATGGAAAACACGATGGCGCTCATCACCACGAAGGATTGGTAGAAGCTGTTGAACTGCACCACGAGGATCAGGAACATCAGCCCGATGGCGGCGACGAAGGCGATGGCGAGGAAGGTCATCGAATCCTGCTGGTCCTCGGCCTCGCCGGCGAACTCGTAGCTGGCGCTGTCGGGCAGGTCGGCGGCCTCAAGCTCGGCGCGCAGCGCCATCACCTGATCATTGACCAGCAGGCCCGGGGCGACATTCGCCTCGATGGTGGTGACCCGCTGCTCGTCGATGCGGCGGATGACGCCGACGCGCTCCACCGGCTCGAAGGTGACGAAGTTGGAGATCGGCACCAGCCCCGCCGAGGTCGGCACGCGCAGGTTGGTCAGCTCCGACAGCGAGCGCGAGTCGTTGGGAAAGCGCACGCGCACGTCGAGTTCGCCGTCGGCGTCGGGCGGGCGGTAGTCGGTGACGGTGATGCCCTGTGTGAGCAACTGCACCGCTTGGCCCAGCAGGCTGACGTCGGCGCCGAAGCGCGCCGCCTCGGCGCGGTCGACGTTGATCGCCACCTCGACGCCGGGCAGCGGGCGGGTGTCGGTGATATCGGTGAACCCGCCGACCCATTCCATCGCCGCCAGCACCTCGTCCACCGAGGCGCTCTGCTGCGAGACGTCACCGGCAGAGACCCGCAGGTTCACCGGCTTGCCGCTTGAAGGACCGCCGCTTTCGGTTTCCACCTGCACGTCGATGCCGGCGATACTGGCCATCTTGTCGCGGATCTCGGCGCCGATCTCGTCGGCGGTGCGGCGCTCTTGCCAGTCGACCAGATCAAGCTGCAGGGTGCCGATCACGTCTTCTTCGCCGCCGCCGGCGCTCATCGTCGAGCGGGCGTAGACGCTCTCGATGCCCTCGGTGCCGACCAGCCGGTCCTCGACCTTGCGCACCAGATCGTCGCGCTCGTAGATCGACAGGTTGTCGCGGGCGCGCACCTGCAGCTGCATGAACTCGGGCTCGACCGACGGGAAGAACGAGATGCCGCGCCCGAACTGACCGTAAAGCGCAAAGCCGCCGAGCAGCAGCGCCAGCGCCAGAACCACGGTTGTCCACGGCCTCAGGATGGCGCGTTCGAGCAGCCGCATATAGGCGCCGGTGAGGCCGTGAATCTCGCGCGGGTCGCCGCGTTCGGCGGCATGCAGCGCGGCCTTGGCCTTGGCGGTCTGCGGCTGGTTGCGGCCGATCATGCCGCCCAGCACCGGGATGAACACCAGCGCCATGAACAGCGATGCGCCCAGCGTCAGGATCACGGTGATCGGCAGGTATTTCATGAACTGGCCGATCAGCCCGGTCCAGAACAGCAGCGGGAAGAACACCGACAGCGTGGTGGCGGTGGAGGCGATGATCGGCCAGGCCATGCGTTTCGCGGCATGGGCGTAGGCGGTTTTGGGGGCGTCGCCCTCCTGCAAGCGGCGATCGGCCAGTTCGACGGTGACGATGGCGCCGTCGACCAGCATGCCGACCACGAGGATCAGCGCGAAGAGCACCACGATGTTCATGGTGAAGCCCATCGCCCAGATCACCGCCACCCCGGCAAGGAAGGCGCCGGGGATCGCCAGACCGACAAGGATCGCCGAGCGGAACCCGAGGGCGAAGACGATGACGATCATCACCAGCATGACGGCGGCCATGACGTTGGCCTCCAGATCCGACAGCAGCGTTTTCACCTGCTCGGACTGGTCCTGCAGGTAGGTGACGCGCAGGCTTTCGGGCCAGTCGGCGCTCATCTCGTCGATCACCTGTTTTGTGGCCGCGACCGTGTCGATGATATTGGCGCCCGACCGTTTGGTGACCTCCAGCGCCAGCGAGGGCTGGCCGTCGATGCGGGCGTAGCCGGTGGGGTCTTCGAACGTCCGGCGCACGGTGGCGACATCGCCGAAGGTGACGACGGTGGTGCCGTCGACCTTCACCGGCATGGCCATCACGTCTTCGAGGTCTTCGATCAGGCCGGGCACCTTCAGCACGATGCGCCCGCCGCCGGTTTCGATGGCGCCCGCGGCGATCAGCTGGTTGTTGCGCTGCAGCTGGCTGGTCAGCGTTTCAAAGCTGAGGTTGTAGGTCTGGAACACCGTCGGGTCGATCAGCACCTCGAGGAATTCCTCGCGCGCGCCGCCGATGTCCACCTCCAGAACGCCGGGCAGGGCCTCCAGTTCATCCTGCACCGCCTCGGCGATGTCGTTCAGCGTGCGCTCGGGCAGGGGGCCCGACAGCACCGTGGTGATGATCGGAAACAGCGCGGTGTTGATCTCGGTGACGTTGAGCGTGGTGGCGTCTTCGGGCAGATCGCCCTGCACGGTGTCGGCGGCCTCGCGCACCTTGTCGAGCGCCTCGTCGATGTCGCCGCCGGCGGCGAATTCAAGCTGCACGCTGGCAAAGCCCTCGGTGGCCTCGGCCGACATCTGTTCCAGCCCCTCGATGGCGCCGAACTCGGCCTCCATCGGCTCGATCAGCAGCCGCTCGGCATCCGAGGGGCTGATGCCGTCGAGCGTGGTGCTGACATAGACCAGCGGCAGCGGCACCTCGGGGTTTGCTTCCTTGGGGATCGAGACATAGGCCACGGCGCCGAAGGTGAGGATCATCACAAGCAGGATCATCACCGCGCGGCCGCGGGAAAAGGCGGCGTCGATCAGGCTGTTCACGGCGTGTCCTCCGCCTGCTCCTCCGCCCGCGCACGGGGGATCGCTTCGGCACTGGCCGAGACCTGTTCGGCGGCCTCTGGCTGCGGCTCGGCGCGGACCGCTTCGCCGTCGCGCACGAAGCCCTGCCCGACGGTGATGATCGTCGCCGTGTCGTCGAGCCCGGTGACCCAGACGCTGTCGATCTCGGTCTTGACGATCTGGATGGGATGGAAGGCGACATGGCCGTCCTCGACCGTCTTGAGGCCGATCTGCCCGGCGGCGTCGAGCGAGATGATCGATGGCGGGACGCGATGCGCGGTGGCCTCGCCGGTGGGAATGGTGATCTGCGCCGAGACCCCTGCGGGCACCACGCCCTCGGGGTTGGCGACCTCGATCTCGGTGAGGAAAGTGCGGGTTTCGGAGGCCGCGGCGGCGCCGACGAAGCTGACCCGGCCGTCGCGGGTCTGGCCGGTGATGAAGCGCACCTGCGCGCTCTGGCCCTCGCGGATGCGGCTCAGCGCCTGCTGCGGCACCTGAATGGCGACGGTCAGCGGGTCATTGTCGACCACGCGCGAGATGGTGGCGCCGGATGGCACGTATTCGCCTTCGCTGGCGGGCAGGGTTTCGATCCGGCCCGCGAAGGGGGCCTCGATCACGAGGTTTTTCATCGCTTCTTCGGCGCTGGCCACATCGGCCTCTGCCGCGGCCAGCGTCGCGCGGGCGTCCGACAGCCGGTCATTTGTGGCGACGCCGCGTTCGAACAGCTGCGAGGCGTTGTCGAACTCGCGCTGCGCGTTGGCGCGCTGCTCGCGGGCCTGCGCCAGCGCCGCCTCGGCGCGGTCCGAGTTGAGCCGGGCAAGAATGTCGCCGCGCACCACCCGGTCCCCCTTGGCAAACGGCATCTCGATCACCGTGCCGGCGGTCTCGGCGATGACATCGGTGTCGCGGTCGGGCAGCGCCTGCCCTTCGGCGCGGTAGCTGAGCGTCACCGGCTGCGCCTGTGAGCGCTGCGTCATCACCGACGGCGGTTGCGGTTCGCTGGCGGCGGTCTCGGCGGCGGGTTCGGATCCGGGAAACACAAAGCCGCTGCCCATCCACACGGCGATGGCGGCCACCAGCGCGATCGCGATCCAGAACGGCCGAGATGAGCCGCGGTCGGTTTCGAACCGCAGGCTTTCGGTCTGCGCCGGGGTGGCGGGTTGGTCGGTCATGCTGTGCTACTCTCGCTCATCAGGGCGTGATCGGGTTACGGCGCGTGCGTGTTTACATACCGACCAACGGTCGGTAATCAAGGACACAGCCATCGGAGAACGTAATCGTGAACACCAAACGGTCCAGAATGTCCGCCGACGCGCGCAAGACAGCGATCCTTGACGTTGCGACAGGTTTGCTGGCCACGCACCCGTGGGAAGAGGTGACGGTGGCGCTGCTGCTGCGGGCGGCGGGCATCTCGAAGGGCGGCTTTTACCATCACTTCACCTCTAAGGACGATGTGCTGGAGGCGGTGCTGCTGCGGCTCAGCGATGCCAGCACCGCCGCGGGACAGGCGGTGTACGAGCGCAGCGAAGGCGGCGCGGTGGCCCGGTTCACCGCGTATCTGGAGGGGACAACACGCTGGGAGCTTGCGCATGCCGATGAAATTCTGGGAGTGATCCGCATCGCGCTGAAGGCGGGCAACGAGCCTATTTTCCTGAAGCTGGAACAAGAAGCGCGGCGGCGCGCGACTCCGCTGATGCGCGCGCTGGTTGACGAAGGCGCGGGGCAGGGGGCGTTCGATGTGGTTGACACCGAGATGACCGTCGATCTGCTGCAGCACGCGTGGCGCATGCGCTGGGTGGTGCTGGCGCAGGCGCGGCAGCTTAGCGCCGCGGGCGATCTTGCCGCCGGGCGAGAGATGCTGGAGGCGCGGCTGCAGCTCGAAGAGCGGATGACGAACCGGCTGCTGGGCAGTTGGGAGGCTTCGGTCCGGATGCCACCCGTGGAGATATTCTCGGAGTTTTTGCGCGGCGCCTGAGAGGCGGTTGTGGCCGGGGTAATTGTGGCCGGGGTATCGGGGGCCGGCGGACGCGGAGATTATCTCGCCCATAAATGGAAAAACCATGGCCGATTTAACGGCCATGGTTGAATTTTAGATGATGCTGGATATCGTCTGCTTGGAAGGGTCGATTGGCAAAGCGCTGCCCCCACAGAGGGCCAATCAGCAGACGGTCCGCTTAGGTGGTGATGCCGAAATTGGCGACCACCCAAACCATAATGGCGATGCCGGCGACCAGCTCGAGAATCTGAGCGCGACGACGGCGGCGGGTATTCTGAAAACGTTCCAGTTCAATTTCGTGTTTGGTCATGGTGGAAATCCTGACAGACTTTTAAACGCGTACAAGAAGATCGGGCAGCAGCAGACGCCGCCCACCTTCGAGGCTCAATGTAGACATTTTTTCGCCTTTTTTCGAGCGATAACGCAGCTCGAGGCGGGGTGAAATTTAATAATTCGTTAATATTGCTGTAGAAAAATTTTCGGCACGAAACGATCCGCGCCTTAGTTATGACCCACTTTGCGACAATCTCAGGTCGGGTTCGGGCATTGTGTCGTTGTGCGATACTGCACGGGCGAATCGTTTCGGGAAATCAGTGGCTTGCTTCAGACAGTGCGCGGCGCGAGGCGGGGGTAGCCATCTGGTTGTGCAGCGCTTGGAACTCACGTCTTGCGCGTGCGCGGTTGCCCGAGTTCAGATAGGCGTATCCGCGCAGCAGGGCGAGGTCACGCCGCACCACGCCGGTCAGCCGCTCCAGTTCGTCGAAATAGGCGATGGCGCGACGATACTGGCGTTGCTGGTAGGCCGCGACGCCGCGCTTGTCGAGGATCTGGCTTTC
Organism: Salipiger sp. ABF4_146; assembly: GCF_056161345.1. Taxonomy (NCBI): domain Bacteria; kingdom Pseudomonadati; phylum Pseudomonadota; class Alphaproteobacteria; order Rhodobacterales; family Roseobacteraceae; genus Salipiger; species Salipiger sp. ABF4_146. Next base: position 25,146 of record NZ_JBSWYX010000016.1, read on the forward strand.
GATCTCCAGCCGCTGTTCGGCGTTGAAATGCGTGTTGGCGGCCACGCTTGCTGCGTCGTTGACCATGTTCAGGCGCAGCAGCACCAAGGCCAGACCGTAGCTTGCGTCGCGCCGCGATTGCGCCGAGGGCGCGCGCGAGGCGGCGGAGCGGAAATCCTCCAAGGCCTGCATCGGCCGTCCGGCGTTGAACGCGCACCAGCCGCGCTGCGCGACGGTGTCGGCGCGGGTGGCGCTTGCGGTGGCGGCAAGACAGGTGCCCCAATCACCGCGTTGCGCCGCCTGCCGGGCCCGCGTCATCCCGGCGGAGCTGCTTTGCGCGCTGGCGCGCGGCTTTGGCTGGGTCGCGGGTTTCTTGCTGGCCGCGGGCGCGTCGGCGCTGGCGCTTTGGGTCGAGCTTTGCTCGGCCGAGGTGGCGCCCATGCCAGCCTGCAGCCGTTCTTCAACAGCGGTCAGCCGCTCGGCGGCGCCCGGCGCCTGCGCGCGGGCGGCATCGGCCATCGCACCAAGTTGGCTGGCATTGGCGATGGCGGCGGATTTCTCCAGCGTCGCCACAAGGATATCGGGGTCGGTGCAGCTGCGCACCACGCCGTTCTGCACCTGCAGCGCCGCGGCATTGTCGCCGACCGAGGCATATTGTTCGGCCAGCAGCCAGGCGTTGTTGACCCGCTCGCAGCGCAGCAGGTCGGGGTTGGCCGTGCCGATGCGGATCGCGGCCTCGGCGTCGCCCATGCTGACCACCTGATCGAAGCTGGCCTGCGACTCGGCCAGCGCGAGATCGGACAGCAGCGACGACGAGGGCGACCAGTCGGGATAGTCTTGGTCCGCCTGATCGAGCAGCGCGCGGGCCTGCGGCAGATCGCCGGCCTCGATTTGCGCGTAGATCTGGTCGATCACGTCTTGCGGCGTGCTCGACTGCAGCGTGCTCATGTCGTCGGGCACCACCCAATCGGGATAGCGCAGCTGCAGCCGCCGGATCTCGGAACTGACCGCCTGATCATTGCCTTCGGACAGATAAAAACGAAGCGCCTGCAGATCGCTGTTGCTGGGGCTTTGCGCCAGCGCGGGCGCGGCGAAGCTGGCGTGCGACAGGGCGAGGGCGGCGAGGAAAATCTTTACAGGTTTCATATGGGCACACACATCGGGGAAGCTTCGGCCTGGGCGATCATCGCAAACATTTGCAGGGTCGCCGGGTAATACGGGGCGTTGGGCGAGAAGGGCGGCATGGCCGAGCCCACCTGTCCCGAGGCATAGCAGGTCGCCAGCGCGGCGATCGCCCGGTAGCCGGGTTCGGGGCTGGTCGACAGCGCGCGCCCGGTTTCGCGCTCGATCTCGATCGCCGCCATGCCCTGCGGCACGCGCGCTTGGGCTTCGGCAAAGCGCTCCACTGCCGGGTGATCGCGCAGCCCGGACCAAACGTAATAGAGCGGCACGCGCATCGCCTCGTAGCCGGCGTTGAACGAGAACCCGTCTGCGGCGCGCAGGCCGCCGGGTGTCACCTCGACCCAATCGGGCACCACGCCGCCAAGCGCCAGTTGCCGCGACACCTCGACCGCGCCGCGTGCCGCCGCGGCGATCACCGGAAGGTCGAACTCGGCGGCCAGTTCGGTCATCGCGAGCGGCATCGAGTAGCACGGGTTGAACATGAAGCCCGCGTCGGTCTCGAACCCGTCCACCGCCGGCAGCAGCAGCGGGTCGGCGCCGTCGCGGGGGGCGATGCACGTATTGGCGAGGTCGACCATGATGTTGCGGGCGGCCTCGAGATACTCGGGCGCGTCGAACCGCCGCGCGGCGCGCAGCAGCGCCCATGCGCGGAACAGGTCTCCGTCGCTGGCATTGTTGAGATCCGGCACACGCTCGGGGGCGTCGGGTAGCCAGCGCCACGCCATCAGGTGATCGCCGCGCACTTCCAGATTGAGGCGGCTCCATGCGTTCATTCGGTCAAAGGCCGAACGGTCGCCCACCGTCGCGGCCAGCAGCATGCCGTAGCCTTGGCCCTCGGAGTGGCTGGAATTGCGCTGGAACTCGTCGATCACCCGGCCACTGGCGTCCATGTTCGACGCGACCCACGCCGCCCAGACATCATCGAGGCGGGTGCCGAGGCTGAGGCTCTGCGCGGCGCTCGGGGCGCCGGTGATTGCCGCAAGCCCGGCGAGCGTGGTGAGGCGGGACAGGAAGTCTCTGCGTTTCATTTCTTTCCCCGTCGGCTGACGATCATGAACCCCATCGCCAGAACGGCGGCGATGATGGACAGCAGGAACATTGGCAGAAGCAGCGCGGCTGGCGCGAGCGATGCGTAGTTGCCCACCACGCTGCGCGCGTTCGACAGGCTCAGCGGCTCGAGCAGTTGCACCGGCTGGCTTGAGGCCTGCCAGCTTTCCCAGCCGCGTTCGGCAGAGAAGATCGACAGCTGCCCTTGTGGCCCGTCCAGCGTTTCACGCATCGCGATGAGCGAGGCGACCAGCCGGTCGGAAGAGCTGTTGGGACGTACGATCAGCCAAAGGTCTCCGGGATTTTGCATGTTCGGCTGCAGCAGAAGCGCCTCGGCCGATTTGCCCTCCATCCACGAATTCAGCTCCGATTGCGGCCCGCTCCAGAACGACATAAGCCGCCCGCGGAAGTTGCCAAGCGCCTCCATCGCGCGATCCCGGTCCACCATCAGGTTCCACCAGCGACCATCGTCAATCGATGCCCATGTGTCAATCTCGGGCTCTTGCGCCTCGGTGGTGCGCAGCAGCGACTCCTGCAGGATGGGGGCGTTGCCCTCGATGACGTCGCCCTGCAGCGACGACAGGTCCGACGGGATGCCGATGGTCAGCGAGACGGGCCGCGTGGCGCGGCGGGCCGCGGTGTCTTCGGTGACGAAGATCGAGGCGACCTGAGGCAGCAGCCCCAGTGGCAGCGTGGTCTGTCCGGCGTCGCTGAAGCTGATGCCGGCGGGATCGAGCGCGGCCAGCACCCGGTCGAGGCGCGGCACCGTCATGCTGGGCGCCTTGGGGATGTCCAGAGAGGTGGTTTCAAACACCTCGAAGATCGGCGTGTCGCGCGGCACGCAGGCCTGATCGGGCGGATCACCGGGCACCAGCGCCTCGAAGGTCAGCTGGTTGATGTCCGGGTTGAGCCGGTTGACCTGAAACGGAATGTGCAGCGTCTCGAGCCGTTTGCCGGCCTTTTCCGGCTCGTCCAGAGGCAGCAGGCGCACGGTTTGGCCGTTGATCTTGACCAGCAGCAGCGCGCCTTCGGGAAGGTCTTGGTCAAAGCCATAGTCGAGATTGAGCGCGGCGCGCTGCGATGACAGCAGCATCCAGTCCGACGGCAGGCGGAAGGGCACGGTTTCATGGATGTAGCGGCCCTGACCGACAAGCCGCTCGTAGCCCAAATCATCCAGCGAGCGCGGCGCGCCGGGGGTGATCAGCGGCGGCCGCCGTTCCAGCGCGCGGTTTCCGACGGCGCCAAGCAGAAGGTCTTTGACCTGCTCGGGGCGGTCGGCATTGGCCAGCAGCACGATCGCGCCGTCCCCGCCGCGGCGGAACAGCGGCAGCCCGTCCGGCGCCAGATCCGGCGGCAGCGCGGTGACCCGCGCCAGCTGCGGCGTGCCGGAGGATACCTTATAGGGATCGTCGACCGCGATCTGCGGCGGCAGCCCTTCGAACAGGTGCTCGATCTGCGCGATGAAGGACGCGCCTTGCAGCATGTAGGACGCGGTGCCGGTGTCGATCACCTGCATCGGCTGGCCGCGGCCTAGCTGCGCCGAGATGGCGGCGAGAAAGCCCAGCGGATCGGCGCCAAGCTGGTCGGGGGCGATCTCGACGCCGCTCTGCGAGAGCTGAACGTCGGTCCAGACGCCAAAGGAGGCATCCGGCCCGCAGAACACCCGGTGCACCTGTTTCACCTTCAGCGTGACCTCGTTGCGGCCCGCGCGAAGCGCCCCGTCGGGCACCGGCAGCGCGTCAAGCTGCGGTTCGGTGAAATTGTCGGGGGTGATCGAGCCGATGGTCAGCCCGTTCAGCATAACCTCGACCACCGAGCTTTCCGGCAGCACGTTGATCGAGCTGAGCGTGGTCAGTTCAAGCTGCGCGCCGGTCAGCGCGCGGGGCAGGAACATGATGAATGTCGCCTCGGCGAACTGGCCCTGAATCCGGTGGGATTCGGTCTGGCCCGCCTGCGGCACCATCGGGCGCAGCGGCAGCCGGATCGGCGCGGCCTCTGATGCCGCGGCGGCCTCTGGCGTGGGCTGTTGCCATTCCATGATCGGCAGGCCCGAAGGGCGCGCCGACGGGCTGGACGGCGTGGGCGCGGTGGTCTCGGGCCTGGTGGCGGCTTCGGGATCTTCGCCGATGCGGATCTGCTGCGCCGAAACGGCGCCGGGCAGGGCGCTTTGCAACAGGGCAATCACCGCGAGGGGCAGGAAAATATGCTTCATCCGCTCACTCCTCGATCCGCAGGTATTCGCTTGCAGGGGCGCCCGCGGCGGCCAGCCGCACCGGCTCGACCTCGCGGTCCTTGCGCGGCTCGGGGGCGGCGGCGAAGGCTTCGTCGGGCGTGAGGATATCTTCCGACATGCTGCGCTCGCGCCGGGTGGGCTCGCGCAGGAAATCGAAGGCGGTTTTCGGCACCGAGACCAAACTTTTGCCGATCACATAGGCCAGGCCAGCGATCAGCGTGCTGCTTTGCGGGTGCACCTTGCGGAAGAAGTGCCAGCGCAAGCTGTCGCCATAGACGATATGCGCGGTCAGCCGGCTGGCGGCGATCATCTGCGGCGCGTCGACGACAAGCTCGATCTGGCTGCCCTCGACGGTGCTGCGCAGGGTCTGCACGGTCACCTTGATTGGCGTTTCCAGATCCTGCGCCTTGGGCAGCACCGGGCAGACCTCTGCGGTCATCCCGCCCGCGGCACTGTCGCGCAGCCGGGCCTCGCTTTCCGAGCGGCTGCCGGGCGGCAGTTGCAGGAAGATCCGCGTCGGGCTGGCCGAGACGATGATGGCGTCAAGCTCGGGGGCCTGCGCCTCATCCTCGAGGTTGGTCTTTTCCCAGCGTAGCCGTGCCGGGACCGACACCGCTGTGCGCGGCCGGGTCAGCCGGTGCGGCCGTTCGAACACTGCGCGCAGGGCGTAGGCGGCGAGCAGGAAGTTGTAGAGGTTCCACGCGCCGACGATCTCGACCACCACGCGGTCGCCGGGGAAGGCGGTCCAGCGAAGCGCGCCGGCCACCAGCCCGGCCAGCAGCAGCGCCACCAGCGCCGTCAGCGGCCAGAAGATCGGCGAGAGGAAGGCGTTGTCGACGTTGTCGTCCTTGGCGGTCACCTTGAAGGTCGCGCCGCGCGGGTTCAGCACGGTCGAGAACACCGCCTTCAGCAGATAGGGCGTCTGTGCGATCTCGTAGACCTCGGAGATCTGCGGCCAGCGCACGCTGCCGAACAGCGCGTTCTGGATCATGAAGCCGATCAGCAGGTAGGGCACGATGTAGGCCAGCACCTCCTGCGACGACACGACGAAGATCTCGAGGCCGAAGAACAGATAGAGCAGCGGGCTGAGCAGGAAGGTCGTCCGCACCAGCGGGAACAGCCAGAAGCTCATGGAATTGAGGTAACACAGCCGCTGCGACAGCGAGAGACCCTTGCGGAAGAACGGCTTTTTCAGGATCAGCATCTGGATCATGCCGGTCGCCCAACGTCCGCGCTGCTGGATGAAGGAGGCGAAGGTCTCGGGCTGCAGCCCGGCCACCATCGCGTGATCGAGATACATGCTTTCCCAGCCGCGCGAATGGATGTCGAGCGCGGTTTCGGCGTCTTCGGTGATGGTCTCGCCCGAGATGCCGCCGACCTCGTCCAGCGCCTGACGGCGCAGCAGTGCCGCCGAGCCGCAGAAGAACGCGCCGTTCAGCCGGTCAAGGCCGCGGTGGATCTGCGAATAGAACATCTCGTTCTCGGAGGGGGTGGTCTCGGGCAGGGCCAGATTGCGCTCGATCGGATCGCGGTTGGTGAAGAAATGCGGCGTCTGCACGAGGAAGAGCCGGGGGTTCTCGGCAAAATACCCCACGGTTCTGGTGAGGAAATCTCGGGTCGGCACGTGGTCGGCGTCGAGCACGAGAATGAGCTTGCCGTCGAGCTTTTGCATCGCGGCGTTGAGGTTGCCGGCCTTGGCGTGCTCGTTGCGGGCGCGGGTGGTGTAGACCACCCCGAGATCCTTGCACAGCTGTTGCAGCGTCTCGCGCCGGGCGCGCGACTTGCGGCGCATCTCTAGGTCGGAGTGGTTGCAGCGCGCGTCGGTGCCGCCGTCGTCGCACAGCACCACGGTCTTCATGCCTTCGGGGTAGGTGATCGCCTTCGCCGCCGCCAGCGTCACCGCCAGAAGCTCGGGGCTCTCGTCGTAGCTCGGCACGAGGATGTCGACGGTGGGCACATCCTTGAGCTTCACCGGGGCCGGTTTGGGGTGGTCGACGGGATCGGCCGAGACCACCGCGGTCAGGAAGAACAGGCCAACCGTGAAGGTTTCAGCGCCGAAGAGGAACAGCGCGGCGATCAGCGAGACTGGGTCGTCGAAGGACGGCAGCGTTTCGAACAGGCGCCAGAGCCAGTAGCGCAGCACGAAAGTGCCGGCCACCGACAGCACCACGAAGCGCACCGCGATGTTGGACGTGACCGCCGGCTTGAGCAGGTAGATCAGGCAGCAGGTGGCGAAGGCCACCAGCGCCTGCGTCGCCACAGAGGTCGGCACCGAGGCGAGGAACACCACCGGCAGCAGCACCATCAGCCAGAAGGCCAGCAGGACGGTCGAGCTTATCTTTGAAAAAGCGCGTTGAAATCTCATGGCAGCGGCCCCGCGAGCGGCGAGAGCATCTGCGGCGCGTTCCGCGGAGATTGGCGGACGGCGGCGTAGCTGGTCTGATCCGGTCCGATCGGCGCCAGCGCCTCTTCAAGATCGCCATGCACGCAGTTGCGCAGCATCATGTCCATGACGTGCGCGCCTCTGGGAACGGTGCGGTTGGCGCCGTCGAAGCGCCGGAAGGCCAGAACGCAGTTCATCCCCGCGTAGTTGGTCCACAGCGCCCAGTTCAGCGTGCCCAGGGCGTCTTGGCGGGTCATCAGCGTCAGGTCAGAGAAGCTGTTGAACGGGTAGGGCATGCCGCCGGCGGCCCGCACGAGGGTCAGCGGCTGAAACCGCCCGACGTTTGCGGCGGGCGAGCCGTGGGCCTTCAGCAGAATGAAATTCTCGCCGCGCAGGGCGGTGCGGTTGGGCAGCGCAATGCGCTGCTCGGAGGTGCGGCGGAAGCTCCGCTCCAGAACCACTTTCGCCTCTGGTGCCGCCACCCAAGACGAGGATTTCGTCTGCAGCACGTAAGGCGTCTGCGCCAGTTTGCGCTCGTATTCGGTTGTCGTGTGGGGAAACGTCTCGCATCCCGCGAGAAACAGCGCGGCGACCATGGCTGCTGATCGCCATTGCAACCCGTGATTGCGAATTCGCAACCATATACCCTTGCCCAACAATACTCGGCACTCCAAAAGGTAAAAACTTTACTAATTTACGATGCCGAGAGATGCACAGATATTAATATCTCGCAAGTCTCGGAATGGCAGGTCGGCGGCGAATTACAAAAATTTCAATTTCATCGGGATTGCCGCTCAATTTTTTAGCTGATTTGCGCATAGAGACCGTGGTGCCGTAAAAGCCGCGCAAATCGTTAAAACGATATATCTTCAAGTCGCGATGTGGGGGCAGCAGCCGGCCCTGACGGCCAGCAGCGCCGTCGATACCGGTTCCGACGCGGCGCGGAGCTTCAACGGCGCGCCGCGCGGTGTTGTGGCTGGTGAATTTCTCATGATAAATGCCGCTGACGACGCGCCTGAGAGGTCTCATCGGGATATCGGGGCGCCTTTCGCGAAAGATGGGCTCATGAGCGACGCAGAACGAGGCGGGACGACCCGCCGCTCCCGCCCGGTGCGGGTGGCCGAGGCGATCAAGGACTGGGTGGTCGAGAAGGGGCTGACGCCCGGCGACCGGCTGCCCGGCGAGGCCGAGATGATCACGCATTTCGGCATGTCCAAGGGCACCATCCGCGAGGCGATGCGGCTGCTGCAGGCGCAGGGGCTGGTGGTCACCAAGACCGGCCCCGGCGGCGGCAGCTTTGTCGGCGAGGTCAGCACCGATCGCGCGCGTGCCCTGCTGGCCAACTACTTTTATTTCCGCAATGTCTCGATCGACGACATCTACCAGATGCGCATCGCGCTGGAGCCCGAGGCGGCGGCCGCGCTTGCCGGCAAGCTGGACGCGGCGCAGATCGCCCAGCTTGAGGCGATCATGGCCGAATACGAACACCCCGCCGCGACGGCCGAGGAAGAGCGGGCGCAGCATGTCGCCTCGCTGCGCTTCCACGCCTGTCTGGCAGAGTTCTCGGACAATGCGCTGCTGAGCTTCTTCATCGGGTTCATGGCGCAGATCCTCACCGACCTGACGGTCTACAAGCAGCTTTACGCGCAGCCGAACGCCGAGCTTTGGAAGAGCGGGCGCACGCATCAGCTGCAGCTGATCGAGGCGCTGCGGGCCGGTGACGCCGAGGCGGCGCGCGAGATCATGCGCGATCACATGCAGATGGCGCGGCGCATGATGGAGGATCAGGAAGCCGTGGTGATGAAACGCTTCATCGCCGAGTAGCGCCTACTGGCTGACGATCTTGGGGTAGGGCGCGCCGAGATGCGGGGCGTCCAGCGTCGGCACCGTCGCCGCCCAATCGGCATAGGCGCCGCCGGTGGCATGGCCGTGCAGTGTGCGCAGGTCCTGCAGCGGCGTCTCGGAATGATCGATGCGCAGGGTCAGCGGCGCGGCGTGACGGCTGACCACCAGCAGCGCCGCCGAAAGCAGCCCCCGGCTGTCGCCGCCCGTGGCCGCGGCGCGGTCGAGTGCCGCGATCAGCCGCTGGTCGAAGGGCGCGGCGGAGGTGAGGAATCCTTCAAGACAGGCATCTAGCACCGCTTCGGACGACAGCAGGTTGCCCGAGACAATGACGTTCTTGGCGGTGCGGACCCCGGCGGAGGGGATGCTTTCGGCCCCGGTGTGGTTCGCCGTGCGCCCCTGCGGGTCGAGCGCCGACAGTTGCCGCTGCTCCTTGCCGGTGTCGGGGGCGACCACCTGCGCCACCGCGTCCTGCGCCGAAAGCCCCTGCCGCATCAGGTCCAGCACCGCGGTGCCCCATATGGTCGAGGGCAGCGACCCCTGCGAGGCGCTTAGCCCCGCTTCGGCATCGCCGCGCAGCACCCAGCCGCCGACGCAGAGGCTGCCGGTGGTGGCCGCGCCGCCGTAGCTGCCCGATTTTTCGTCGTATGCGAGGATGGAAATGGTCATTTTCGGGTCCTGTCTGCTGTAGGGTTGAATTTATCATGAAAATTTGGCGTCATGCAATTTATCATGATAAATAATTCATCCTGACCATCTGGGAGGTCACGACATGTCCATCACGTCCTTCACCCGCCGGGGCCTTCTGGCTGCGGGCACGGCGCTTACCCTGACATTCGGCACGCTGACCGGCGCGCAGGCGCAGACGCCGCCGGGGGTTCTTATCGTCGGGCAGATCGCCGAGCCGAAATCGCTCGACCCGGCGGCTGTCACCGCGGTGAACGACTTCCGCATCCTGATGAACGTCTACGATGGCCTCGTGCGCTACAAGGACGGCACGCTGGAGGTCGAACCCGCCTTGGCCACCGACTGGACGATTTCCGACGATGGCACCGAATATACCTTCACCCTGCGCGAAGGAGTGAGTTTCCATGACGGCACGCCGTTCAACGCTGAGGCGGTGAAGTTCAACTTCGAGCGGATGCTGGATGAAGAGCACCCCTATCACGACACCGGCCCCTTCCCGCTGGCCTTCTTCTTCTCGGCGGTCGACAGCGTCGAGGCAGTGGATGATCTGACGGTCAAGTTCACTCTGAACGAACCCTACGCGCCCTTCCTGTCGAACCTCGCCTATCCCACCGGCCTGCTGGTCTCGCCCGCGGCGGTCGAGCAATACGGTGCGGACTACGGGCGCAACCCGGCGGGCACCGGCCCGTTCACCTTTGCCGAATGGCGCTCGAACGAGGCGGTGGTGATTGAGGCCAACCCCGATTACTGGGACGGCGCGCCCGAGTTGCAGGCGGTGGTTTTCCGCCCGATCACCGACGCCAACACCCGCACCGCCGAGATGCTGGCCGGCGGCATCGACCTGATGGTCGAAGTGCCGCCCGTGGCGCTGAGCGAGTTTCAGGGCGAGGCCTATACGCTGCACGAACAGGCCGGGCCGCACGTCTGGTTCCTGATCCTCAACGCCAAGGAAGGCCCCTTCGCCGACAAGCTGGTGCGGCAGGCGGCGAACTACGCGATCAACAAGGAAGCGCTGGTCAACGACGTGCTGGAGGGCACCGCCGAGGTCGCCGCCGGGCCGACGCCGCCGGCCTTCGCCTGGGCCTACAACCCCGATCTCGAGCCCTATCCCTACGACCCCGAACAGGCCAAGGAGCTGCTCGCGGAGGCCGGGGCAGAGGGCGCGGAGCTGACCTTCTACGTCACCGAAGGCGGCTCGGGCATGCTTGATCCCATCGCCATGGGCACCGCCATTCAGGCCGACCTGAACGCGGTGGGCTTCGACACCAAGATCGAGACCTACGAGTGGAACACCTTCCTCGGCGAAGTGAACCCCGGGCTGGAGGGCAAGGCCGACATGGCCGAGATGGCCTGGATGACCAACGATCCCGACACGCTGCCCTTCCTCGCGCTGCGCACCGACGCATGGCCCGACAAGGGCGGGTTCAACTCGGGCTATTACTCCAACCCCGAGGTTGACGAGCTGTTAGAAGCCGCCCGTGTGGCCACCGATCAGGACGAGCGTGCCGAGCTCTACAAGCAGATGCAGACCATCGTGCAAGAGGACGCGCCCTGCGTCTTTGTGGCGAACTGGAAGCAGAACGCGGTGACCTCGGAGCGGGTGGAGAACTTTACGCTGCAGCCGTCGTTCTTCCTGCTGCTGGATGACGTGGTGAAGAACTGACGCGCGGGCGATAGAGGGGGCGCTGCCCCCGTCGCGGCCCCTGCGGGCCGCGACTCCCCCGGAGTATTTTGCGAAAGATGAAGGGTGCGGGGTGCCGAAGGGCACGGGGCGCCTGCCGCAGATGGAGCTGCCATGACGGGATACATCCTCAAGCGACTGCTCTCGGCCATCCCGGTGCTGCTGGGGATCACGGTGATCGTCTTTGCGATCATGGCGCTGATCCCCGGAGACCCGGCGACGGCGATCCTAGGGTCTTACGCGACGCCGGAGAACGTCGAGAAGCTGAACCGCGATCTGGGGCTCGATAAGCCGCTGGTGCAGCAGTATTTCATCTGGCTTGGCAATATGCTGAGCGGGGATTTCGGCACCTCCTTCTCGCTCAACCGCCCGGTGCTCGACGAGGTGGTGGAGCGCTTCGGGGCGACGCTGGTGCTGGCGGGTACGGCCTTTGTGCTGTGTTCGGTGTTCGGCATCGTGGCCGGGGTGATCTCGGCGGCGAACCAATATGGCTGGGGCGACAAGGGCATCACCTTCGCGGTGCTGCTGGGGATCTCCATCCCGTCGTTCTTCCTTGGCATGATGATGATCCTGATCTTCGCGGTGAAGCTGCGCTGGTTTCCGGTCTCGGGCATGTGGCCGATCTATGGTGATCGTGACCTCTGGGCGCTGATCCGGCACCTGACGCTGCCCGCCATCGCCCTTGCCGTGGTGGCGACCGGGGTCATCGCGCGGCTGTCGCGCTCGGCGATGCTGGAGGTGCTGCGGCAGGATTTCATCCGCACCGCGCGGGCCAAGGGGGTGCATGAGCGCGGGGTGATCTGGCGCCATGCGCTGAAGGCGGCGATGGTCTCGATCATCCCGGTGCTGGGCATTCAGGCGGGCTTCGTGCTGTCGGGCGCGGTCTATATCGAGATCGTCTTCCAGTGGCCCGGCGTCGGGCGGATGCTGGTCGACGCGATCCTCAAGCGCGACATCCTGCTGGTGCAGGGCGGCGTGGTGCTGGTGGCCGCCTGCTACGTGCTGTTCAACATCGCGGTGGACGTGGCGCAGAGCCTGCTCGACCCGAGGATCAAGACATGAGCGGGTTTCTGAGACTTCTTGCGCGCAACCGGCTGGCGCTGGCCGGGGGCATCGTGATGGCGTTGGTGCTGCTGCTGGCACTGGTCACGCCGCTGCTGCCGCTGGCCGATCCCGATGTCACCAACACCGGCGCGCGGTTTCAGCCGCCGTTTTCCGAAGGCGCCCTGCTGGGCACCGATCATCTGGGGCGGGACCTGCTATCGCGGCTGCTTTGGGGCACGCGGCTGTCGCTGGCGGTGGGCTTTGCCGCGGCCATTGCCGCGGCCACCATCGGCGCGGCGGTGGGCATCATCTCGGGGTTTTACGGCGGGCGCACCGACAACCTGATCATGCGCGGCGTCGACATGCTCATGGCCTTTCCCTACATCCTGCTGGCGCTGGCCATCGTCGCGGCGCTGGGGCCGGGGCTGCTCAACGCGCTGATCGCCGTGGCGGCGGTCAACGTGCCGTTCTTCGCGCGCAACATCCGCGGCATCACCGTCGGCCTTGCGCACCGCGAGTTCGTCGATGCCGCGCGCCTGTCGGGCCTGTCGAACAGCCGCATCATCCTGTCGGAGATCCTGCCCAACGTGATCCCGGTGATCGTCATCGCCATGTCCACCACCATCGGCTGGATGATCCTCGAGACCGCGGGGCTCAGCTTCCTTGGCCTCGGCTCGCAGCCGCCGCAGGCGGACCTTGGCTCGATGCTGGGCGAGGCGCGCTCGGCGCTGATCACCAATCCGCACACCTCGGTGGTGCCGGGGCTGATGATCCTGATCATCGTGATGTCGATCAACCTGCTGGGGGACGGGGTGCGCGATGCGCTCGACCCGCGTCTGAAGTCCGGCGCGCTGTCGCGGCCGATGGCGGCGACGCGGGTCGACCGCAAAGGCCCGGTGCCGGAAAGCGCCGGGCAGGGGCTGCTGGAGGTTCAGGATCTGCAGACGCAGTTCCACGTCAAGGATCGGGTCTATCGCGCGGTGGGCGGCGTGTCTTTGCATGTGAAGCCCGGCGAATGCCTCGGGCTTATCGGGGAGAGCGGCTCGGGCAAATCGGTCACCGCGCTGAGCGTCATGGGGCTGGTCGCCTCGCCGCCCGGGGTGATCACCGGCGGCGCGGTGCGCTACGAGGGCGAGGACCTGATCGGCGCGCCCTATGGCCGGCTGCGCGACATGCGCGGGCGCAATGTGGCTTATATCTTTCAGGACCCGCTGGCGACGCTTCACCCGCTTTACCGGGTCGGCGACCAACTCATCGAGGCGATCCGCGCGCACCGCCCCATCGGGCACAAGGAAGGCCAGGCGCGGGCGCTGGAACTGCTGGCGGCGGTGCGTATTCCGAACCCCGAAAAACGCCTGAGCGACTACCCGCACGAGCTGTCGGGCGGCATGCGCCAGCGCATCGGCATCGCCATGGCACTGGCCAATGAGCCCGACGTGATCATCGCCGACGAGCCGACCACCGCGCTTGACGTGACGGTGCAGGCGCAGATCCTCGCGCTGCTCGACGATCTGCGGCGCCAGCGCGGGCTGGCCATCGTCTTCATCACCCATGACTTCGGCGTGGTGGCGCAGCTGTGTGACCGGGTGGCGGTGATGTACGCCGGGCGCATTGTCGAGGAAGGGCCGACCACGGCGATCCTCGAGCGGCCGCTGCACCCCTACACGGCGCGGCTGATGGCCTGCGTGCCCGAGCTCGGCACCGGCAAGCGGCGGCTCGAGGCGATCCCCGGCCTGCCGCCCGTGGTCGACCGGCTGCCGCAGGGCTGCGCCTTTGCCGAGCGCTGCACCCGCGCGCAGGACGATTGCCGCGCCGGCGAGATCGACCTGCAGCGCGCCGGCGCCCGCGCCGTGCGCTGCATCCATCCCGAAGCGCCGCTGCAGGAGGCCGCCGAATGAGCATCGCGTTGAAACTCACGGATCTGTCGAAATCCTTCGCGGTGGGGCGGCGGCTGTTCGGCGCGCCGCTGGGGCATGTGCACGCGGTGCATCCGATCACGCTGGAGGTGCAGCAGGGCCAGACGCTGGGCATCGTCGGCGAGAGCGGCTGCGGCAAGTCTACGCTGGCGCGGTTGCTGGTGGGGCTGATCGCGCCCAGCACGGGCCGCATCGAGATCGAGGGCGCGGCGCTGGACAACGCTGATCCGGCGGTGTTCGGCAAGCGCATCCAGTATGTGTTTCAGGACCCGATCTCCTCGCTCAACCCGCGCAAGACCATACGGCAGATCATGGAGGCGCCGCTGAAGCGCCTGCACGGCATGGGCAAGGCCGAGCGGGACCGGCGGATTTCCGAGATCTTTGCGAGCGTCAACCTGCGCGAAGAGTTCCTCGACCGCTACCCGCATGAGTTCTCCGGCGGGCAGGCGCAGCGGATCGGCATCGCGCGGGCGCTGGCGGCGCAGGCCAGCATCCTGATCCTCGACGAGCCGGTCTCGGCGCTGGATGTGTCGGTGCAGGCGCAGGTGCTGAACTTGCTGGCCGATCTCAAGGCGGAGTTCGGGCTGACCTATCTTTTCATCTCGCACGATCTGGCGGTGGTCGAGGCGGTGAGCGAGCGCATCGCGGTGCTCTACTTCGGCTCGGTGGTGGAACTGGGTCCGGCCGAAGAGGTGTTCCGCGCGCCCCGCCATCCCTACACCAAGCTGCTGGCCGACAGCGCGCCGGTGGTGGGCCGCCCGCTCAAGGCGCCGGAGGCGAAGGGCACCGAGCTGCCCGACCCGCTGAACCCGCCGCCGGGCTGCGCCTTCGCGGCGCGCTGCCCGCATGCGACCGAGCGCTGCCGCGCCGAAGTGCCGATGCTGGCGGCGGGGGAGGGCGCCACGCAGGTGGCCTGTTTCCACCCGCTGTCCTGACGCTGCGGGCGGCCCGCGCACGTCTAGACCGGAAAACCCCGCCGCTTGATCAGGTCCCACATCTGCAGGTTCACCGCGCGCAACTGGCTGATCGTGTCCTGGATGCGGGTGACCTCGGGCTCGCCGATCGCGTCGCTGCGGCCGACGCGGATATCGGTCTTGCGGTCGGCGATGCGCATCAGGATGGTCTTGTAGCTGCCGCTGTCGCTGTCGAACGAATAGATGCAGTGGTTGTAGTGGTTGCGCAGCCGCGCCAGATCGCCCAGCTTGCCGGTGCAGGCGAGGATCTCGTCGCGCTCGGTCGCCGGGCAACCGTCTGCCTTGGCCAGCCGTTCGACCAGATCAAGGCGCGCGCGCGTGGTGTTGAGCGTCAGGAAGACGATGACGGCGCGCTCTTTGCCGGTGCCCAGAAGCCCGGCGATGAAGTGGATCAGAACGCTTTCGGTGTTGGTCCAGACATAGTTTAGCCGCCCGATCTGCAGCAAAAGCCGGTCGAAGAACGGATCGGGGCCCTGCGCGTTCATTCCCAGCTCCGCTGTTGCGCCGGCGCGCCCTGCTGCATGAGTTCGAAATAGAGGCTCACCGCCGCCGTCCGGTTCGGCACCTCGAGTTTGCGCACGAGGTTATGGACGTGGAGTTTCACCGTGTGCACGGTGATCGCCAGTTCCGCCGCGATCCGCTTGTTGCTTTCGCCGCGGGCGATGAGTTCCAGAACCTCTTTCTCGCGACACGTCAGCGGCTTGAGGCCGGTCGCGGGGCTGGTTCCGGGGCTGGTTGCGGGGGTGGCGCTGGTGCAGGGCCGCGGCTCGGGCGGGGCGGGCTGCGGGTCGGGTGTTGCGCGCCGGTTGGCCGTCAACTCGTCCGGCAGCACCATCTGGCCATACAGCAGCAGGCGCACCAGCGACAGCCAGACCTCGAGCGAGACGTTCATCGGCAGAAAGCCGATGGTCCTGTCGTGTTTCGCGTACCATCGGCTGAGAAAGCGCCGCGCGACCTCCGGGTCGCGGTAGGTGAGCGCCAGCGTGGCCGAGCCCGGATCGAACCGCCCGTCGGCTTTCAGCCGAAGCAGATCGTCGGCCAGTGCCTGATCGACCAGCACGAGATGAAAGGCGGAGGCGGCGCAGGATTTGCCCGCAGTCTCGAGACTGTCGAAGCGGGTGCCGCGCAGGCCGAATTCGGATTCGACGTTGTTGATGACGTGGTGGTTGTAGAACAAGGCGTTCCCGATGAACGCAATGTCAGGTTCTCTGTCGGAGTCTTGGGGGATAAGTGAATTCAACGTATGCAAAATAACCCCTCCGGAAATTATGGCGGAACGGTGAGTGAAAATATTGATTGCGGCCCGATATATATCGGCGCCGCGTGAGAAAGAATCGCGGCTATAATGATTTTCGGGGCATAAAATAATGATCCCCCTTTTGAAATTCAAATCGCGAGGAGGAGCAGCCCCCTCACCCAAGGACTATAGCAAAAAGTAGAGGGGAAATCGACAAGAATGATTCATCCTTGAGCAGAATCGTGGGCTTGGGGTGAATATTTGGTCGGTTTAACAACAACCTAGGCGTGTCTTTTGCCCGCGGTTGTCATTTTCAGGTTTTGGCCGAGAAACTAGACCTTCGCAACCTCTTTTGCGCCCTGTTCCGGTCCCAGGAGCAATGCCTGTGTGTTGGTCGCGCAGAAAAGGCACTTCATTACAAGTGTTTAAGTGATGGTTTAGCCCCTCTTGCGAGGGTTATAGACCGATTTGCTAGATAGTCATTCCGGATGTGTCTGGGCAGGATTGTCGGGCCGGGTCGATCATTTATCGCACCGGCGCATTCACCTTCGAGCCCGATTAGGAGGGTCCCGCAGGGAAAAGACCTACTCAGGAAATACCTTTCCACTCTGATGTCGCACAGGTCTGCCTTGGCAGAGCGCAATTTCTATGTGCGGCGCAATACGCACCCTTCATGCTGCCTTTTAGATGACTGGCGGCCAAAGGTGCCTTTTCGCAAAAGGAATGCATTATGGCTAGCAATAGAAACATGCACGGCATGGGCGGCGATCCGCGCGCAATGTCGGATGCCGTCGCGATCGGCAAGGCAGAGGTTGAAACCCTCAATGCCGATGTCGACACCGGCGATATCTCGATCAAGGAAGCGGACCTGACCGCGCAGCAGCAAAAGCAGTCGCAGGACAGCAACACCGAGGTTCAGAACGATCAGGGCCAAGAACAGGCGCAGGATCAGGGCCAGGACCAAGGTCAGGACCAGAAACAGAAGCAGTCGGCGGACAATGACAACACCGTGTCCAACGGCAATGACATCAACATCGATTTCGGCGGCGGCGAGTGGATCCCGCGCGACGATGATGTGGTCGATCTCGACCTGTCGGGCGAGGCCTCGGTAAACGATGTGCTGACGGCGGGCGGTGATCTGAATTACGACCCTGGCGACGACGTCACCGCGGGCGGCGATATCACCAATGATCCCGGCGACGACATGACCGCGGGCGGTGATTTCGACTATGACCCGGGCAATGATCTGCATGTCGGCGAAAACATCACCGTTGGTGACGCGCTGACCGGTGCCGGCAACGACTTCATGTCGATCAACAATCAATCCGCTTGGCTGGAAGACAATGACCAGCTCGACGGGGCGACGGTGACCAACGCTGCGGACTTCCAGCAGAACGGTGACGCCAATGGCGGCACCGCCAAGGCGGGCGACGGCATCAGCGCGGATGCGCAGGGTGGCGAGTCCGGCGAGGGCGGCAAGTCCATCGCGGGCGACGCCGAGGGCGCCAATGGCATCGGCGGGCTTGCCACCGCCATGGGCGGCAAGAGCGGCGAGTCCGTCTCCGAGGCAGCGGGCGGCGACGCCGGCGATTCCGGCGATGCCGATGGCGCGGTCGACAGCGCGGTCGACACCTCCTCTGAAACCGCGTCGGATGCGGCTGGCGGCGACGGCGGCTATGCCGACAACACCGGCACCGCAGAGAACACCATCGACAGCCAGAACGACGCCGAAGGCACAGGCGGCGAAGCCGGCGACGGCGAGGCGACCGGGGCCGGGCTTGGCCTCTCAGGCGCGCTCGGCGGTCTGGCAGGCAGCGCGTCGGAAGGTGGTGACAACTCTGAGGCGGTGGATGCCGCTGTCGACGGCGAGACCGCCGTTGCGGGCACCTCGGGCTATGGCGGCGACGCCGATGGCACGACCACGGCCGACTCCACCGGCGATGCCGACAACGGCTCCGACGCTGGCGACGGCGGTGACAACACCGGCGAAGCGGCTGGCGATGCCACAAGCGACGCCGAGACCACCACAGCCTCGGGCTACGGCGGCGACACCGACGCGACGATCGACGCCGATGCCACCGGCGAAGCGCAGAACGACGGCACCAGCTATGGTGGCGCCGTGGAGGGCGAGTCTTCGGCAGCGGGTGACGGTCAGGCCGACACCCAAGGCGAGGGCTATGGCGGTGATGGCTCGGGCGAGACCTATGCCGATGCGGCGGGTGAGGCGGCGAGCGACCACACCAGCGAAGGCGGCTACAACGATGGCGAGGCGGCGTCCGACGCCACCGGCACCGCCGACAACGACGGCGGCACCGGCGATGGCGGCGATGGCTATGGCGCGGCGCTGGCGGGTTCGGCGGGCGACGCTGACACCAAGGTCGATGCCGACGGCGGTGACAGCCACAACCTCAGCGCAGCCAAGGGCGAAGGCGCATCGAAAACCTACGGCGGGTCGGATGGCGGCAAGTCGATGAACGGCGCGCTGGCCGGGGCTGACGGGGACGCCGACACCACCGGCAAGACCTATGGTGGCGATGGCGGCGATGCCTCCGGCGATGCCACAGGAGGCGGATCGTCTGCCAACAACGGGCCGAACACCCAGACCGTGGGGCTTGGCGGCGGAGAGCAGAACGCCGACAGCACCGGCGGTGACGCGGGTGACGGCTGGAGTGAGAACACCAGCACCGTGGGCCGTGGCGGCGACGTCAGCGGCAGCGCCGACAATCAAACCGCGGCTGATGCCAACGCAGAAGGGGCAGGCGGCGCCGGTGGCGACGTCGATGGCGCCTCGGAAGCTTCGGGCGCGGGCGATGCCGCCTCGACCGGCACCGGGGGTGACGGTGGCTCCAACTCGGGCAGCAACGACGGCTCGAGCGCGGCGGATGCCGCAGCCGATGCCGCCGGCGGCGATTCCGGCGATCTGACCGGCATGGCGGATGGCTCCGGACGTTCTGACGCGGCCAATACCGGCACCGGCGGCGCGGGCGGCAACGCCAGTGGCACCAACGACGGCTCGAGCGCGGCAGACTCGGCGACCGATGTCGCCGGCGGCGCGGCGGACGTGATGGGCACCGCTGACGGATCGGGACGGGCGGACTCCGCCAACACCGGCATGGGCGGCGCGGCTGGCGACGCCAATGGCACCGCTGACGGGTCGGGCGCGAATGATGCCGCGAACACCGGCACCGGCGGCGCGTCGGGGGCGGCCGATGGCACCTCGGACGGGTCGATCGCGCAGGACACCGCCAACAGCGGCACCAGCGGCGCGGGCGGCGCAAGCAGCGGCATGGCCGACGGCTCGTCGATGGCCGATGCCATGACCTCGGGCACCGGCGGCACCTCTGGTGACGTTTCGGGAACCGCCGACGGCAACGCGTCTGCCGACATCATGGCGGCGGGCACCGGCGGCGCGGGCGGCACGTCCTCGGCGACAACAACCGCTGAATCTGCCGCCGATGGCGCGGGCACCGCGACCGGCAGTGGCGGCGATGGCGGCTACGCCGACGTGTTCTCGCAGTCCGAAACCGACGGATCGGCTGACAGCATGGCCGAGGCCATCGCCGGCTACGGCGGCGCGGCGTCCACCGACGACGACTCCAGCGCAACCGGCACCGGCAGCGCCGAAGGGACGGCATATTCGGGAATGGGCGGCGCCGGCGGCGAAGCCACCTCGATGAGCGGTGACAGCGGCGCGGTGTCGGGCATGTCCTACGGCGGTGCCGGCACCGCGGGCGATGCCTATGGCGGTGACGCCAGCGGCGCCTATTCGGGCGCGGGCGGGGCAGGCGGCGACGCCGGGTCCTGGGGCTCGGGCAACGGCGATGACGGTTTCGTCACCGGCGAGTCCTACGCGTCGGCCGCCTCGGTCGTCGACACCAGTGCGTTCAACCAATCCATCGTGATGGGCGCCAACGTGCTGGGCAACACCGTCGACATGACCATGGTCGGCGGCGCGATGACCGCGACCAACGTCGGCGAGGACGACGCCTGATCGCCAAGAGCGACCCCTGCCGGGACCGCAGCCCTGCGGTCCCGGCGTTCTTTGAAAGGCCGGATCGATGCTTGCAGACAGAACGACGGAAACCATCGCGCATTTCATCGGCCTGTTCGGTCTGGCATCCGAGCAAGCCCGCATCCGGGACATCTACGAAGAATTCGAACTGCGCGCGAAACATATCGATCTTGAAGGGCTGGAAGAGGTCTCTCCGGTGATCGAGCACAGCTTCGAGCTGGTCAGCAGCACTGTCGCGCCGCTGAGCTATGCCTTCGATCTGGACCTGCCGCCGATCCCCTTGGCCTATGTGCTGCCGTTCGAGCCAGAAAGCCCCGAGCCGCCGCTGCAGACCGCCACCGTCGAGATCGCCGGTGATGCGCCCAGTCTGCCCGCTCTCGAGATGCCGCCGGTGCATATCGTCTCAGGCCCGATCCTCCCGCCGCAGCTTCCGTTTCCCGGCTCGGTGCTGAACATCATCGACCAGCAGATCCATCTGAGCGACAACGACGTGCTGGGCGAGACCGATTTTGCGCCGCGGTTGCCCGATGGCCCGCCCATGGCGGCGCTCGCCGAAGAGCTTGAACTGGTGACGGACAGCCTGCCGGAGCTTGGCGAGGTGCCCCGGTTGGAAGAGGCCGAGGCGATGGCCGAAGCCATGCTCGCTGCGCGCGCCGAAGCGGCGCCTGCCGAGGGGGAAGCCTCATCGCAGACCGCGCCGCATGCGCCCGCCGCGACCGTGGTTGCCGTTTCGGAGGCGGCAGAGACGGCGGCCCCACAGCCCGCAGAGGTCAGTGCAGGCCCGGTTGAGACGGCGCAGTCAGCGCCTGACGGCGCCCTCGTGCACGCGGAGCCGCACCCATCGGAGACCGCTGAAAGCGCGGGCTCTTCCGAAGCGGAGACGCCCCCGAAAGAGGCCGACACGCCAGACACGCCAGACACGCCAGACCTGGCGACCGCCGAGGACGCATCACCGGCAGGCGTCGTCCAAGACGGGGCGCCGGTAGAAAACATCGCCCCCGTGCAAACCCCGTCCGACCTCCCGCCGGAGCCGGAAGATGCGCAGACGCAACCCGCGACCGTCGAGCGGGCCGTGCACTATGGCGAGGACGCCGTGGGCCAGTTCGTCAATGGCGCGCGCAGCGAGCAAGCGCCCGACTGGACCGAACTGCTGCCCGCGCACCATCGCACGGAGGAGGAGGATGCAGACCTTCCCGGCGGGCTCGACCCGCGCGATCTGCCGGAAGAGGCCGGGGTGAACCCCGATTTCGAAGATGGCCACAGCCTCGTCACCGGCGGCAATCAGGCGGTGAACGAGGCGGCGGTCTCGGTCGGTTGGGTGGATGCGCCGGTGATCGCCGCGGGCGGCACGTGGATCGAGCTGGACCAGATCGAGCAGGTCGCCGCGGTGTCGAACACCGACATTGGCACCCACCTCGAAGAGATCGAGAAGACCACGGTCACCCAGATCGCCGAGATCAGCGAAACCGCCGCGCCGATCGTCCGGCAGGCGCAGCAACTCTCCGACGGGGCCACGGCGCCGATGTGGCTCTATATCGACCGGATCGAGGGTGATCTGATCGTCTCGCACCATCTCAACCAGCAGATCGAGGTGTTTGACAACGACGTGTTCGGCGTTGCGATCTCGGCAGCCTCCAGCGCCTTTGTGCTGGGCGACAACACGCTGTTCAACGCCAGCCACGTGCTTGCCATCGGCCTCACCTACGACCAGATCCTCATTGGCGGCGATCTCATCGAGATCAACGCCATCAGCCAGACCCTGTCGCTCGAGGATGATGATCGGGTCGACGGGCTGCCGGCTCCGGAGCCGGTGCCCGAGTCCCCGCCCGAGACCCCGCCCGTGCCGGAGGTGGCGCCGGTTGCGGATCCCGCCGTTTCCGAGGTTGCGCCGGTTGCAGCCGCCGCACAGGATGCCTCTGCCGCCGGGCCGGAGGCAGCGCCGGCGGGGCTTGCCGGGACGGTGGATGGCACGCCGATCACGTCAGAGGGGCCTTCCGGCACGGCGCAGGCCGAGACCGAACAGATCTCCGAGCGACAGACCTCGGGCGCAACCGAGGGCACTGCCGCGCCAGTTTCCGAGCCGGTTTCCGAGACGCCCTTGGTGCCGCAGGAGAGCGCCGCGCCGCCCGAAGTGGGCAGGGCTGAAGTTGAGGCCGAAGCGCACGTCGCGCAGACGGCAGAGGCTTTGGAGGCGGAGCGGGCCGAGGCCGCCGCGACCGCCGGCGTTGAGATGCAAGAGCACGCCGAGACGCCGACCGCGGAGGATATCCGCGCCGAAGCCGAGCGGCAGGCGGAGCCGCAAGCTCAGGGTCCGGCCAGCCGCGACGATGCAGAGGAGGCAGGTGCTGCGCCCGACGCGCCCGATGCAGAGGAGCCGCCGGATGCGCCCGATCCCGCCGACCCTGATGGGTCGGATGCGCTTGCGCCGGGTGTCGCCGCGCCCGCCGAGACGGGCGCAGAGGCGCCGCTGGGAAACATGCTGCTGAACGAGGCGCGGATCGCCAAGACCGGGCTCGACACCTCTGCCGAGATCACCGAGAGCCTGTCGGACATCGTGTCGGGCATGGACGACGACATGGAGGCGGTGCGCGACACACTGTTGCACGATCCGGCGCTGGCCGGGCTCGAATACGCCCGCGTGCTGATGATCGAGGGCGATCTCATCCAGTCGCGCATCGTCGAGCAGCAGGTGGCGCTGAGCGACAATGACGACATTAGCCTGCCCGACACGCTGCCCGAGGATATGGAGATCGTGATCGGTCAGAACGCGCTGATGAACATGGCGCGGATCGACGACATCGGTGTCGACTCGCAGATCAAGGCGGCTGAGGGCGCCTATTCGGACCTGCTGATCCATCAGGCCTCGCTGATCGACGAGCCAGTGATCGACCAGCCAGTGATCGAAGACCCGATGATCGAGAAGGATGCGCTGGTTTCCGAGGCGATCGCTTTTCTTGCCGAAGAGGAATTCGCCGCCGAGCAGCAGGCCGAGGATTTCGCCGCCGAGATGGGGCAGATCAAGACCGCGATGCAGTTGGACGACCTTTCGGCGGCAATGACCTGACGCGGTTTCGCGCAGGTCCCAAGGGAGATTTTCCGCCCCAGACCGACGTATTTTCAAAAGGACCAAGTGATTTGACTGGCATGACTTTCATTTCCGACCCGGCAGGCATTTTCCCCTGCGGGAGGGGCGCATGACCGCCCAGCCACGCCGTTCCTTCGACGCTGCGCCCGAGGCGACCGCCGACCAGACACAGGCTGACCAGACGCAGGCCAACAAGTTCCGGGCCGACGAGAGCCGGGCCGCCGAGATCCGGGCCGGGACCAAGCGCCCCGACACCGGACAGGCGGGTCGCGCGGGGCAGGACGGGCAGGCGAAGCAGTCCCCGCCCGAGCGCCTGCACGACGACCCCACCGAGCCGGTCATGCGCGACGATGGAACCGCGTCCGGCGCCGCGCCGCGCGGCTTCGGCGCAACCATCGAGGGGCGCGCCAATGCGCCGCTGCCGCGCCGGGCCGGTGCGGGCGGCGGCAACGGCAAACCCCCGGCCAAATTTCACCGCCGGCAGGACCCGGAGCGGTTCGACAAGATCCTGCGCGACGTGCGCCGGGCGGTGACCCGCAACCTCGCGGTGGTGGGCCTGCTGACCTTCGCGACCAACGTGCTGCTGCTGGCGATCCCGATCTACCTGTTCCAGATCAGCGACCGGGTGCTGACCAGCCGGTCGCTCGATACGCTGGTCATGCTGACCCTGATCATCACCGGCGCGATCCTCTTTCAGTCGCTGTTCGATGCCATCCGCCGGTTCATCCTGATGCGCACCGCGGTGCTGGTGGCAACCCGCCTCGGTGCGCCGGTGCTGAGCGCCGCGGCGCATGCCTCGCTGCACGGCACCGGGCGCGAATACCAGACGCTTGGCGATCTGCAGCAGATGCGCGGCTTTCTGGTGTCCTCGACGCTGATCTCGTTTCTCGACGTGCCCTTCGCGCCGCTGTTCATTCTGGCGATCTTCATGGTGCATCCCGATCTGGGGCTGATCGTCATCGTCACCGCGGTGCTGCTGATGTGCATCGCGCTCGCCAACCAGCGCGCCACCTCGCGCCAGTTCGCCGAGGCCAACATCGCCCAATCCAAGGCCAACCAGCATCTCGAGTCGATGTCGCGCAACAGCCAGATCATCAACGCGCTGGCGATGATCCCCGAGGCAGTGCGGATCTGGGGGCGCGACACCGCGCACTCGCTGTCGGCGCAGGTGCGGGCGCAGGACCGCAACGTGATCTTCGCCTCGATCTCGCGGGCGGTGCGGCTGATGACCCAGATCGCGCTGCTTGGCTGGGGTGCCTTCCTTGCCATCGAGGGCGACATCACCGGCGGCATGGTGATCGCCGCGTCGATCATCGCGGGCCGCGCCTTTTCCCCGATCGAGGGGGCGATCGAGGGCTGGAACAACTTCCTGCTGACGCGCGGTGCTAGCGACCGGGTGCGCGGGCTGCTGCTGTCGGCGCAGACCAAATACGAAAAGCTGCGCCTGCCGCATCCGCAGGGGCGGCTCGACGTCGAGCGGCTGCTCTACGTGCCCGGCGGCACCAAGCAGGTTGTGCTCAACGGCATCACCTTCGCGCTCAGCCCCGGCGACACGCTGGCGGTGATCGGCAATTCCGGCGCGGGCAAGACGACACTGGGCAAGATGCTGGTGGGCTCGATCCTGCCAACCTCGGGCAGCGTGCGGCTTGATCTGATGGACATCCGCAACTGGGACCCGCGGCAGTTCGGCGAGAACATCGGCTATCTGCCGCAGGACGTGCAGCTGTTCCCCGGTTCGATAAAGGACAACATCGCCCGCATGCGCGCCGATGCCACCGACGCGGCGATCCACGAGGCGGCGGTTCTGGCCGACGTGCACAATATGATCGCCAATCTGCCGCAGGGCTATGAGACGGTGGTTGCCGCCGATGGCGCGCCGCTGTCGGGCGGGCAGAAGCAGCGCATCGCGCTGGCCCGCGCCTTTTATGGCAACCCGTGCCTGCTGGTGCTCGACGAGCCCAACTCGAACCTCGATGTCGCCGGTGACAAGGCGCTGGCGCAGGCGCTGCAGCATGCCAAATCCAAGGGCATCACCGTCGTCGTCATCACCCAGAAGCCGACCCTGCTGAGCGTGGTCGACAAGATCATGCTGCTGACCGATGGCCGCGTCGCGCTGTTCGGCGAGCGCGAGACGGTGCTGGCGAAGATCAACGGCCCGAAGGCCCCGCCGAAAGCGGTGCCCGGCACCGAGGGAGGCCGCGATGAGTGACCTGATCGAAACCGAAGCGCCGTGGTACGCCGATGTGCCGTGCAAGATCGGCAAGCTTGCTGTGTTCGGGCTGAGCCTGATGGTCGCGGCCTTCGGCGGCTTTGCGGTTTGGGCCTTTGGCGCGCCGCTGGCGGCGGCGGTGATCGCGCAGGGCAGTTTCGTCGCCACCGGACGCAACAAGATCGTGCAGCACCTTGAGGGCGGGATCATCGAGCAGATCTACGTCTCCGAAGGCCAGCTGGTGCGCGCCGGCGAAGAGCTTCTCAGCCTCGACCGGACCGCCGCGCAGGCCAGCGAGCGGGAGTTGCACCTGCGCCGCTATCGCCTGAAGGCCACCGCCGAACGGCTTTACGCCGAGTATCGCGAAGAGCCGGAGATGGTGTTTTCCGAAGGTCTGACCGAGGCAGCCGATGATCCCGAGTTTGCCGCCATTCTCGACAGCCAGCGGCTGGCCCACGCCGTCTCGCGCAAGTCGCTGGAGAACGACGTCACCCTGCTGCGGCGGCAGATCGATGCGCTGAAGGTGCGCGAAAGCGGCTATGTCTCGCAGTTGGAGTTCCTGCGGCTGCGGGCGGATATCCTGAAGGAAGAGTTCGCCGACAAGAACAAGCTCTTCGAGCGCAATCTGGTGCAGAAGTCCGAACTGAACGCCATCCGCCGGATACAGGCCGAGGCCGAGGGGCAGCTGGCGCGGCTTGAGGCCGAGGTCGACGAGATCCGCCAGATGGTGCTGCGCTACACCAGCGAGATCAGCGCTGCCCGCGCCGTCTACCGGCAGACCGCGCTGGATGAGCTGGGGCCGATCGAGGCCGATCTGGAAAGCATCACCGAACAGGCCCGCAAGGCGCGCAACGTGCTGGAACGCTCGGTGGTGCGCGCGCCGGTCTCCGGCACCGTGGTGCGGCTGCACTACCACACCTCCGGCGGGGTCATCGAAACCGGCAAGCCGATCGTCGAGCTGCTGCCTTCCAATGCGCCGCTGATCATCGAGGTGCCAATCCCCCGCACCGACATCGACAGCGTCATGCTCGGGCAGGAGGCGACGGTGCGGCTGATCGCGCTGAACCAGCGCACCACGCCGGTGCTGCAGGGCGAAGTGACCTATATCTCGGCGGACTCGCTGCATGACGCCGAGATGAACACCGGGCAGGAAATCTATATCGCGCGGGTCGCGCTGCCCACCGAGCAACTGGGCCGGGTGCCGGGGTTCGCGCCGACGCCGGGGATGCCGGTGGAGATCATGATCCAGACCCAGTCGCGCAGCTTTGCCGCCTATATCAGCAAGCCGATCCTCGACAGCATGTCGCGAGCGTTCCGCGAACAATAACAGGGTGCAGTGGTGGGGCGCAGTGGTGGGGCGAGACTTGGCAAGCCGAAGCGGCGGGGCGCGGTCAGGCGGGTGGCCACATGCGTCTGAACACGCCGTCGCGCTTGACCAGACCGTGCAGCGCCGCCGCCCCCACATGCACCGTGATCAGCACCAGCAGCACCGTCTTCAACTGGTCATGCAGGCCGCTGGCGGTGTCGGCCAGCGCCTCGTCCTTGCCGATCATCCCGCCAAGCAGCGGGTCCCAGACCTCCATCGGAAAGCCACCGGCCTGCACCCGCACGATGCCCGAGATCACCAGCGCCACCAGCGTCAGATACAGCAGCCAGTGCACCGCGCGGGCGATCAGCGCCTGCAGGGCGGGCACACTCTGCGGCAGCGGTGGCGGCGGGCTGATCAGCCGCAGCGCCAAACGCAGGATGACGATCAGCAGGACGACCGGCCCAATGTTCTTGTGATAGAGAAACAGGCTGTCCTGCACCGGCCGCGACAGCCCCTCCTGCACCATCACCAGACCGGCGGGGATGGTGGTGAGCACCAGCACAACCGTCAGCCAGTGCAGCAGACGCGCCGCGCGCGAATAGCGGATCGGTTGGCGTGCCCGAGACGTGCTGACCATGCGCCATCCTCCCTGATGAGCCCGTTCAGCCTAGTCATCGCATGCCCTTGCGTAAAGCGCTGCGCTTGACAGGCGCCGGCGCGGCGACATCTCATTTGGCATGAGCCTGCAGTCCGATCCTTCGCCGCATGGCGTGGCCCTGAGCCGTGGCAGGACCAGCGCGAGAACCCCGGTCGCCTCGCTGGTGCTGCTGTCGCTTGGGCTGTCGCTGGCGCTTTTCGGCTTGTCTTGGTGGTTGGCGGGCGCTGGGGTGTTGCTGCCCGTGCTTCTGCCGGTGCTGGGCTTCGGACTGGGGGCTGGGGTCTCGGCGCTGTGCCTGAGCCGCCATTGGCGCGCGCCGCGCCTCGGCTATGCCAACGCGCTGACGCTTGGGCGGCTGGCTCTGGCGGCGTTGCTGCTGCTGCCGCTGGCGCAGCCGGGCCTGACCGAAGGTGCCTCGGGCTGGGTGTTTTTCTGCATCGCGCTGGTGACGCTGGCGCTCGACGGCGTTGACGGGCCGCTGGCGCGGCGCAGCGGGCTGGACGGCCCATGGGGCGCGCGCTTCGACATGGAGGTCGACAGCGCCTTCGCGCTGCTGCTGGCGCTGGTGGCGTGGCGCAGCGGCGCGGCGGGCGGCTGGGTGCTGCTGCTGGGCAGCCTGCGCTATCTTTTCGTCATCGCCGGCTGGCTCTGGCCATGGCTCGACGCGCCGCTGCCGCAGCGCTTCCGGCGCAAGCTGGTGTGCGTGGTGCAGATCGCGGTGCTGGCCGGGTTGCTGGTGCCGATGGTCGCGCCACCGTGGTCGGAATGGGCGGCGCTGCTGGCGCTGGCGCTGCTGCTGTGGTCCTTCGCCTGCGATGTGGTCTGGCTGGCGAGGCACCGATGAACCGGGCGGCGCGCCATGGTTTGCAGCACGGGCTGGCGCTGATCCTCTCGGCGCTGCTCGTCGATCTGCTGCTGATCCTTCCCAACCACCCCGGCGCGATGCGCTGGCCGGCGCTGACCATGGTGCCGCTGGAACTGCCGGTGCTGCTACTGGGAATGCTGGCGCTGGGGAGTCGTGCCCGCCCGCTGGCGCTGGCTGCGACGCTGGCGCTGATCGCGGTGACGGTGCTGAAACTGGCCGATCTCGCCGCCTATACGGCCTTCGGGCGCGGCTTCGATCCGCTGGCCGACATGCACCTGCTGCCCGCCGCAGCGCATCTGCTGCGCGGCAGTGCCGGGCTGGCGGGAGCGCTGCTGGTCGGCGCGGCGGCGGCGGCGGTGCTGCTTGGGGCGATGGCGCTGCTCTACCGGGCGCTGCGGCTCTGGGGCCGAAGCGGGCAGGGGCTGCCGCGCGGCTGGCGGATCGCCGCGGGGGGCGTCGCGCTGGTCTTCGCCGGGCTGTGCGCCGCCGAGATCCGCACCGCGCTCAACGGCTGGCAGGGCTGGCGCCCGCCGGGCAGTGCCTTCACCGCGCGGCTGGCGGCAGAGAACATCCGCGATTTCGGACGCGCCCGCGCCGCGCTCGCCGAGTTCGAGCGCGCCGCCGCCTCGGACCCGTGGCGCGACAGGCCCGGTCTGATGGCACGGCTGGGCGGGCGCGATGTGGTGCTGGTTTTTGTCGAAAGCTATGGCCGCGCCGCCTTTGACAACCCGCTCTACGGCCCGCGCACGCGCCAGACGCTGGCGGCAGGCGAGGCGGCGCTGGCCGAGGCGGGGCTGGCCATGCGCTCGGGCTGGCTGCGCGCGCCGGTGCAGGGCGGGCAAAGCTGGCTGGCGCATGCGACGCTGGCCGCCGGCGTCGAGGTCAGTGACCAGCGGCGCTATCGGGCGCTGCTGGCCAGCACGCGGCAGACGCTGTTCACCCTCGCCACCGGGGCCGGGTACCGGACGATGGCGGTGGCTCCGGCGATCGTCATGGATTGGCCCGAAGGCCCGGCGCTGGGGTTTCAGGAGGTCCGCGCCGCCGCCGATCTCGGCTATGCCGGCCAGCCGTTCAACTGGGTGACCATGCCCGACCAATACACGCTGTCTACCTTCGACCGCATGCCGCGCGAACAGGGGCCGGTGCTGGCCGAGATCGCGCTCATCTCCAGCCACGCGCCCTGGACCCCGGTGCCGCGCATGGTGCCTTGGGAGGCGGTTGGCGATGGCAGCATCTTTGACGCCGAGGCCACCTCGGGCCCCACACCCAAGCAGGTCTGGGCCGACCCCGACCGGATCCGCGACCACTTTGGCCGCTCGCTCGACTATGCGCTGCGCACGGTGTTGTCTTGGGCAGCGCTGCCGCGCGATGACCGGCCGCTGATCATCGTGCTGGGCGATCACCAGCCCGCCGAGTTCGTGGCGCAGGCGGGCGGCAAGCAGGTGCCGATCCACCTTATCGGCCCGCCCGAGGCGCTGCGTCTCTTCGAGGGCTGGGGCTGGACCGAGGGGCTGACCCCCGATCCGGCGCTGCAGGCGTGGCCGATGCGCGCCTTCCGAGACCGGTTCCTGAGCGCCACGAGCGACGCGGCGGGGCAGATGCGGGCGGACGGGTCATGAGGGCGCTGCGTCTCGTTCTGCCACTGGCGCTGATCGCGCTTTGCCTCGTGCTGGCCGATGGCCGCGCGGCGCTGCGGCGGCTCACGGATCTGTCGCCGGGCTGGCTGCTGGCAACGCTGGCGCTGCTGCACGCGGTGACGCTGCTGTCGGCGCTGCGCTGGCGTGTGACCGCGGCGGCGCTGGACCTCGTGCTGCCGCGCGGCGCGGCGGTGCGCGAGTATTACATGGCGCAATTCGTCAACCAGACCTTGCCGGGCGGCGTGCTTGGCGATGCCGCGCGCGCCGCCCGCAGCCGCCAAGACGGGCCGCTGAGCCGCGCCGCGCAGGCCGTCGTGCTGGAGCGCGCGGCGGGGCAAGCGGGTATGGCGTCGGTGGCGCTGGTGGGTCTGGGCCTGCTGCTCGGTGGTTTCGGCCCTTCCATCACGGCGCAGATCCCCGCCGGTGTCTGGGCGGCGGGGGCCCTGCTGGCGCTGCTGCTGGTGGCGCTTGGCCTGTTGCTGGCTGCGCGCAGGGGGCGGGCCGGGGGCTGGCGCGACGCCGCACGCCGGGCGCTTTGGGATCAGTTTGCGCTGCAGGCGGCGCTGTCGCTGGCCATCGCCGCGCTGACGGTAGCGGCCTTTGTCTGCGCTGCGCGCGCCAGCGGCAGCCTGCTGCCGGTGGGCAGCGCCGCGCTGATCGTGCCGCTGATCCTAACCGCCATGCTGCTGCCCGCTTCGGTCGCCGGTTGGGGCTGGCGCGAGGGCGCGGCAGCGGCGCTGTTCCCGCTGGCGGGGCTGGGCGCCGAGGCCGGGCTGGCGGCCAGCATCGCCTTCGGCCTTGCCACTTTGATCGCCGCGCTGCCGGGGGCGTTCTTCCTGCGCCGCGCCCCGCATGCGCCGCCTGCCGCCGCCGGCATTGCCACATCGCGTGAATAGCCTAATCTCATTTCAAACCGGGAGGGTCCCATGCCATTTCTGACACCCACACGCCGCCTGTTCCTCGGCGGCGCCCTGTCCACCGCCGGCGCCGCGCTGCTGACGCCGCGCCGCGCCATGGCGCAGGACGCCGTTGCACTGCAACTGTCGTGGCTGCATTCGGTGCAGTTCGGCGGCAGCTACATCGCGCAGGACAAGGGCTATTGGAGCGATGCGGACCTCGAGGTGTCGCTGCTGCCGGGCGGGCCCAACGCCCCGGTCGAGCCGCCGGTGGTGGCGGGCACGGCGCTGGTCGGCATCTCGGCGGCGGATTACACCGCCGCGGCGGTGAACCAAGGCGCGCCGTTCAAGATCATCGG
This sequence comes from Salipiger sp. ABF4_146, assembly GCF_056161345.1. NCBI lineage: Bacteria > Pseudomonadati > Pseudomonadota > Alphaproteobacteria > Rhodobacterales > Roseobacteraceae > Salipiger > Salipiger sp. ABF4_146. Next base: position 56,381 of record NZ_JBSWYX010000016.1, read on the forward strand.
CGTCGCGATGCAGAAGAACCCCTTCGCCATTGCCTCGCTGCCCGAGAACCCGGTGAACAGCCCCGCCGATCTGGTGGGCAAGCGCATCGGCATGGCGCTGGCCAACACGCCGGTGCTCGAGGCGCTGTGCACGGTCAACGATGTCGACATCGACCAGATCGAGGTGGTGCCGACGCAATATGACGCCGCGCCACTGGTGCAGGGGCAGGTGGATTGCCTGCTGTGCTGGGCCACCGATCTGCCGGTGGCGATGGAAATTCAGGGTGTCGAGAGCGTGACCATGCTGCTGGCGGACCATGGATATGCCGTGCACTCGCAGACCTATATCGCCACTGAGGACAGCCTTGCGAACCGCCGCGATCAACTGGTGGCGCTGATGAAGGGCGAGGTGATGGGCTGGCAGGACTATCACGCCGACCCCGAGGCCGCGGCCGAACTGACCGTGCAGATGTTCCCCGACGCCGGGCTCGACCTTGCCACGCAAAAGCTGCAGGCCGCGCGGCAGGTGCCGCTGATGTTCTCGGATCTCACCGAGGCCGAGGGCTTTGGCTGGTTCACCGACGAGACCATCGCCGCCAATGTCGAGACGCTGGAGTTGCTGGGCAAGCCGGTCTCGCCCGATCTGTGGGACCGCTCCATTCTGGAAGAGGTGCATGGCTAGAACGACGGCCACAGCGCGGGCGCCGCGCGACGGATGAGCGCCCGGCCCGACATCCGCCTTGCCGGCGTCGCCAAGAGCTTTGACGCCTCGGGGCATCCGCTCGAGGCGGTCGCGCCCGTCGATCTGGTGCTGGCGGGCGGGCAGATGACCGCGCTGGTCGGCCCGTCGGGCTGTGGCAAATCGACCTTGCTGCGGTTGATCGCCGGGCTGGAGCCGCCGTCGGAGGGGCGGATCACCATCGGCCACGAGACCCCGGATGCGCTGCGCCGCCGCGCCGGGCTGGCGATGGCCTTTCAGGACGCGGCGCTGCTGCCGTGGCGCACGGTCGAGGGCAATGTGGCGCTGGGACGGGCCTTGGCGCGGCGTCCGCGCGCCCCCGAGGTGATCGCCGATCTGATCGCGCGGGTCGGCCTTTCAGGGTTCGAGCGGCGGCGTCCGGCGGAGCTTTCGGGCGGCATGCGCCAGCGCGCCGCCATCGCCCGCGCCTTGGCCAGCGATCCGGAGCTTTTGCTGCTCGACGAGCCTTTCGCGGCAGTGGATGCGCTGACCCGCGACCGGCTCAACGCTGAACTGCCACCGCTCTGGGAGGCGCGCGGCGCGACCTCGGTGCTGGTCACCCATTCTGTTGCCGAGGCGGTGCGGCTGTCGGACCGGATCCTCGTGCTGACGCCGCGCCCGGCGCGGGTGGCCGCTGACATCCCGGTGCCGCTGCCGCGCCCGCGCGGCGCCGATGTGCTGGGCTCCGAGGCGTTCCACGCGCTGTGCGACACGGTCACGGCGGCGCTTCGCGAACACCAGCCGCCCGAGAGCCTCGCGGCGCAATGAGTTCGTGGCGAGAGGCACTTCCCGGCGGTCCGGTCGCGGCGCGCGCCTCGCGGGCGCTGCCGCGCGGCATCCTGCGGGCGCTGGCGGTGCTGCTGGCGCTGCTGGTTTGGGAGGCCATCGCCCGCGCCACGGCAGGCAGCTTCGTGATCGCCGCCCCCAGCCAGATCGCCCGGCATATGGCCACGCACGCCGACCTGCTCACCCGCGCCCTTGGCACCACGCTGTGGTCGGCGGCGCAGGGGTTTGTCTGGGGCAACCTCGCGGGCGGGCTGCTGGCGCTGGTGGCGGTGCTGGTGCCGCGCGGCGCGCGGCTGCTGTCGACGCTGGCGCTGCTGGTTTTCTGCCTGCCGCTGGTCGCCACCGGGCCGATCCTGCGGGTGCTTTACGGGCCGGGGGCGGGGCCGCAGGTGACGCTGGCGGCTTTGGCGGTCTATTACACCACCTTCCTGCCGGTGCTGGTGGGGCTGCGCGCCGCGCCGCAAGGCTGGTTCGATCTGGTGCGCAGCTACGGGCGCGGCCCGCTCACCGCGCTGCGCGAGGTGCGCCTGCCCGCCGCGCTGCCCTATATGGTGGCCGGGCTGCAGATCGCCGCGCCCGCCGCCTTTCTGGGGGCCATGGTCGGCGAGTTCACCGGCGCAGAGCGCGGCCTTGGGGTGCTGACGGTGCGCGCGCTGCGGGCGCTGGATCTGCCCGCCACATGGAGCATCGCGCTGATCGCCGCCACCGTCTCGATGCTGGCCTTCGCCGCGGTCGGCGCGCTGGGGCGGCGGCTCGACCTCGCGCCGCCCGAAGTGCTGCTGGCGCCGCCCGCGCCGCGCAGCCGCCGGGTTTGGGGCGGCTTGGGCGAGGCGCTGCTGGCGGTTGCCGTGACGCTGGCGATCTGGAAAGGCAGCATGGAGGTCTTTGGCCTGCCGCGCTTCTTTGCCAAGCGCCCCGAGGAAGTCTGGAGCTATCTGGTCACCGCGCCCGCCGCCGACACGCAGCGCGCCCGGCTGTTCGGCGCGCTTGGCGAGACGCTGGCGCTGGCGGCGCCGGGCTATCTTGCCGGGCTGGTGCTGGGGGCGGGGCTGGCGATGGGGCTGGCGCTGCTGCCGCGGCTGGCGGGCGCGGTGATCCCGCTGTCGATCGCGCTGCGCTCGATCCCCATCGTCGCCACCGCGCCGCTGATCGTCTGGGCCTTGGGCCGGGGCGCGGCGGGGACCATCGCCGTGGTCGCGGTGATGATCTTCTTTCCGACGCTGATCGCGTGCCAGCACGGGCTGGCGCGCACGCCCCGCGCCGTGCTGGACCTGTTCGCCGTCTACGCCGCCGGCCCGATGCGCCGCCTCGTCTGGGCGCAGCTCCCGGCCATGCTGCCGGCGTTCTTCGCCTCGGCGCGCATGGCCATCCCCGCCGCGATCCTTGCGGTGACCACCGCCGAATGGCTGGCCACCGGGCGCGGCATCGGGGCGCTGATGGCCACCGTCGCCTCGACCTCGGATTACGGCATGCTGTGGAGCGCCATCGCGCTCATCGGGCTGGCGGCGGTTCTGGCGCATGCGCTCGTCGCGGCGCTGGAGCGCGCGGTGCTGGCCCGCACCAGCGCGGAGCAACTGGCCCGATGAGACCCTGCGCCTTTGCCATCCCCGGCGATCATCGCCAAAAGACCGGCGGCTTCATCTACGAGCGGCGGCTGCTTGAAGAGTTGCAGGCCGCCGGGCGCGAGGTGCGCCACATCGCGCTGCCCGCAGGCGCCGCGGCGGCGGAGCAGCCCGAGGCGCTGCGGGCCGAGGTGCTGGAGACGCTGGCGGCGCTGCCGCCGGAACGGCCGCTGATCCTCGACGGGTTGGTGTTCGGCGCCATGCGTCCCGCGGCGCTGGCCCGGCTGACCTGCCCGGTGGTGGCGATGCTGCATCACCCGATGGGTCTCGAACAGGGGCTGGCACCGGATCTGGCGCGGCACCTGCTGGCGCAGGAGACCGCCAACCTCGCCCATGCGGCGCAGATCGTTGTCACCAGCCCGCACACCCGGCAGACCTACATCGGGCTTGGCGCCGATCCGGCGCGGATCACCGTGGCGCTGCCGGGCTATGACGGGCCGCGCGACCTGCCGCGCGTCGCGGCGGGGCCGCGCATCCTGTCGGTTGGGCTGCTGGCGCGGCGCAAGGGGCACGACGTGCTGATCCGGGCGCTGGCACAGGTGGCGGATCTGCCGTGGAGCGCGCGCATCGTCGGCAAGACCTACGACCCGGCGATCGCGCAGGACCTTGCCGCGCTAATCGCAGAGCTTGGCCTTGCGGGGCGGGTGGATCTGGCCGGGGAACTGCCGGACGCGGCGCTGGCCGAGGCCTACCGCAGCGCGCAGGTTTTCGCGCTCGCCACCCGATACGAGGGCTACGGCATGGCGCTGGCCGAGGCGCTGTGCCATGGCCTGCCAATCGTCAGCTGCGCCGCGGGCGCGGTGCCGGGCACGGTGGGCGATGCGGCGCTGCTGGCCCCGCCGGACGATCCCGACGCCTTCGCGCGGCATCTGCGCAGGCTGCTGAGGTCCGCCGACGCGCGGCGGGCGCTCTCCGACCGCTCGCGCGCCATGGGCCGCGCATTGCCGCGCTGGCGCGACACCGCTGCGGTGATGGGCGGCGTGCTGGACGGGCTTTAGGCGCGGCGCGCAGGCGCGGTCATTGATCCCCATCATAGAGCGTGGCGCGACGCCGTGGCACAGTCTGCCAATGGGCTGCCGGACCGGTGCGGCAGACCGGGAGGACAGCCAATGAAGCTCTCGTTTCACGGGGCCGCGCGGCAGGTGACCGGATCGTGCCACCTCGTGCAGGCGGCGGGACAGAAAATCCTTGTCGATTGCGGCATGTTCCAAGGCGCGCACGAGCTGCACGACGAGAACGCGGCAGACTTCGGGTTCGCGCCGCCCGAGATCGACCTGCTGCTGCTGACCCACGCTCACCTCGATCATTGCGGGCGTCTTCCGCTGCTGGTGAAGCGGGGCTTCTCGGGGCCGATCCTTGCCACCGCCGCGACCCGCGATCTTGCCCGGCTGGTGATGATGGATTCCGCCCATCTGCACGAAGAGGAGGCGCGCCGCCGCCGCCGTCACGGGCACCACGATGCGCCGCTCTATGACCGGCTCGATGCGCTTGACGCGGTGGAACTGTTCCGACGTCCGGCGCAGTACGGCAAGCCCATCGAGGTGTTTCCGGGCATCACCGTGACCTTCTTCGAGGCGGGGCATATCCTTGGGTCGGCCTCGATCCTGCTGGACATCACCGAAGGCGGGCGGCGGCGGCGCGTGCTGTTCTCGGGCGATCTCGGACCCGGCGGGCGGGTGCTGCTGAACGATCCGGCGCCGCCCGCCGGGGTGGATGTGGCGGTGATGGAGACCACCTATGGCGACCGTGATCATCGGCCGCTGGCGGCCTCGGTCGAGGAGTTCTACGCGGCGATCCGCGACACCGGGGCGCGCGGGGGCAATATCATCATCCCGACCTTCGCGCTGGAGCGCGCACAGGAACTGCTGTGGTATCTGCGCGAAGGGCTGGAGCAGGCGCGTATCCCCAAGGGCCTGAGCCTCTATCTCGACTCCCCCATGGCGATTTCGGCGACGCGCATTTTCGGGCGCCACCCCGAGGCGATGGGGCCAAAGCCCGCGCGGATGATCCGCAGTGGGCGCGACCCGTTTCACCTGCCGGGGCTGGAATTCACCCAAGAGGCGCGGGACTCGATGGCGCTCAACAAGCTGCGCTCGGGGGCGGTGATCATGGCCGGGTCGGGGATGTGCACCGGCGGGCGGGTGCGGCATCACCTGCGCCACACGCTCGCGCATCGGGGATCGAGCATCATTTTTGTCGGCTACGCGGCCGAGGGCACGCTGGCGCGGATCATCATCGACGGCGCGACGCATGTGAAGCTGTTCGGCGAGGAGATCCCGGTGCGGGCGCAGGTTCACACGATCAACGGCTTCTCGGCGCATGCCGGGCGCGGCGAACTGGCGGCATGGCACGCAAAGCTCGGCAGCCCCGAGCAGACCTTTCTGGTGCATGGCGAGGCCGCGGCGATGGCGGCGTTTGGCAAGCGGCTGAACACCGGCGGGGTGCAGAGGCCGGCGATGGGGCAGAGCTATCAGATCTAGCAAGCGGCGTGTTCGATGCAGAGGGAGGACAAGACGATGGAGGCGCATGGCGAGGGCGGCAAGAGCCTGTTGAGGTGGTTCGAGGACCTGTCGCGCAGCGACGTGCCGGAGGTGGGCGGCAAGAATGCCTCGCTTGGCGAGATGGTGGCGCGGCTTGGCGGCGCGGGCATTCGCGTGCCCCCCGGCTTTGCAACCACCGCCGCCGCCTACCGCAGCTATCTCCGCGCCAATGGGCTGGATGCGGTGCTGGCCGAGCAGCTTGGCGCGCTCGCCGAAGGCCGGCTGACGCTGGCCGAGGCCGGGCAGCGCATCCGCGCTTCGGTGGTGGCAGGGCGCTGGCCGGGCGAGATAGAGACGGCGATCCGTGCCGCCTACCGCGCCCTAGGCGACCGCGTCGGCGCAGCCGAGCCTGCGGTTGCGGTGCGCTCGTCGGCCACCGCCGAGGACCTGCCCGACGCCAGCTTCGCGGGCCAGCAGGAGACCTTTCTCAACATCCGGTGCGAGGCGGCGCTGCTGGCCGCCTGCCGCCGCTGCTATGCCTCGCTGTTCACCGACCGGGCGATCACCTACCGGCGGCTCAAGGGGTTCGACGATCTTGACGTGGCACTGTCCATCGGGGTGCAACTGATGGTGCGTGCAGACGCCGGCGGCTCGGGGGTGATGTTCTCGCTCGACACCGAGAGCGGCTTTGACAAGCTGGTGCTGATCAACGCCGCATGGGGGCTGGGCGAGACCGTGGTGCAGGGGGCGGTGAGCCCGGACGAGTATCAGGTCTACAAGCCCTTTCTCGACGAAGCGAGCCGCGTGCCGATCCTGCACAAGGGGCTGGGGGCCAAGGCGATCAAGATGATCTACGGCGCGGGCGAGGCGGCGCCGACGCGCACCGTGCCGACCTCGAAGGCCGAGCGCGAACGCTTCGTGCTGTCGGACGCGGAGATCCTCGAGTTGTCGCGCATGGCGGTGAAGATCGAGCGCCACTACGGCCAGCCGATGGATATGGAATGGGCGCGCGATGGGCTGGGCGGACCGCTTTATATCGTGCAGGCGCGGCCCGAGACGGTGCAGTCGCGCAGCGAAAGCCACGCCTTCCGCAGCTACAAGCTGGGCGAGACCGGCGCGGCGCTCCTGAAAGGGCTCAGCGTCGGCAGCGCGGTGGCGACGGGCGAGGTCTGCCTGATCGAAAGCGCCGCCGACATCGGGCGTTTTCGCGATGGCGCGGTGCTGGTCACCTCGACCACCGATCCCGATTGGGTGCCGATCATGAAGCGCGCCGCCGCCGTCGTCACCGACCACGGCGGCCGCACCTCGCATGCGGCGATCATCAGCCGCGAACTGGGCGTGCCTGCCATCGTCGGCACCGGGCAGGCGACGCATCTGCTGCACGACGGGCAGGCGATCACCGTCTCCTGCGCAGGGGGCGACGAGGGGGTGATCTATGCCGGGCAGGCCGATTTCGAGGTCGAGGAGACGCGGCTCGACGCGATCCCGCAGACCCGCACCAAGGTGATGCTCAACATGGCCAACCCGGCGGCGGCGACGCGCTGGTGGCGGCTGCCGGCGGATGGCGTCGGGCTGGCGCGGATGGAGTTCGTGATCTCCAACGAGGTCAAGCTGCACCCGCTGGCGCTGACCCGCTACGACAGCCTGCCCGACGGCCCGGACCGCGAGGCGATCGACAGGCTGACCCGCGGCTATGCCGACCGCACCGAGTATTTCGTCGAGACGCTGGCGCGCGGCCTCTCGCGCATTGCCGCGACGTGGTATCCGAACCCGGCGATCATCCGGATGAGCGATTTCAAAACCAATGAATATGCCGGGCTGCTGGGGGGCGCGGCCTTCGAACCGCACGAAGAGAACCCGATGATCGGCTTTCGCGGCGCCGCGCGCTACTACTCAGACGCCTACCGCGACGGCTTCGCGCTCGAATGCCGCGCCATCCGGCGCCTGCGCGAGACCATCGGCTTTCGCAACGCGGTGGTGATGATCCCGTTCTGCCGAACCGTGGGAGAGGCGGACCGGGTGCTGGAGGTGATGGCGCAGAACGGCCTCAAGCGCGGCGAGGACGGTCTTGAGGTCTATGTGATGTGCGAGATCCCCTCGAATGTGATCCAGGCCGAAGCCTTTGCCGCGCGTTTCGACGGGTTCTCCATCGGCTCCAACGATCTCACCCAGCTGACCCTTGGCGTCGACCGCGACTCCGAGGCGCTGGCGAGCCTCTTTTCCGAACGCGACCCGGCGGTGCTATGGATGATCGAGACGGTGATCGCCAAGGCGCGCAAGGCCGGGCGCAAGATCGGGCTTTGCGGGCAGGCGCCCAGCAACCATCCCGCCTTCGCCAAGCTGCTGGTGCGCGCGGGCATCGACAGCATCTCGGTCACGCCCGACAGCTTTCTTGCGGTGAAGCGGCACGTGGCGGAGGCCGAAAGATAGCGGCGGCGCGCGTCTTTAGCGCTGCGCCAGCTCGTCCTTGATCATCTGGCGGATCTCCTTGCGCTCCTTGCGGCTCGAGATTTGTTTGGTCGACGGGCTTTCGGGAATGAGGCCCCACGCCTCGCGGCTGGCGTCGATGCGGAAGGTGCGCCGCGCGGCAATCTCCAGATCGTCGCCGCCAAACGCCGCGACGATCATGATCTCGACGCTCTGGATGCTCTCGCCCAGTTTTTCCAGATCCGAGGGGCAGTCCTCGGCATAGTCGGAGGTGATCTGCAGCAGGTTGCGAAAGGTGCCGATGCTCATGAAGTCACCGCGGTTCAGCGGGCCCTGCGGCGTCACGCCTTCGGGGGAACGGTCGCGGCCCGAACGCTGCAGGATATGCCTGTCGGTGATTGTTGCCGAGCACGATCCATTCTCGTGGTGGATCGTGCAGTAGATGTTCTGCGCGTAGACCGGCTCTTGGCTCATGTTCGACACCAGGCAGACGGAATCGATGTCCGAGCCGGAAGCACGGCTGATCAGCAGCCTTGGCTTGCGCGAGCGCAGATAGGTGTAGAGAAACAGCTGCAGGTAGACGACCCAGACCCCCAGCATCCCGAGATTCACAAAGAAGTTCAGAGCACTGCTATGCTCGCTCAGCCATTGCATTCTTGGCTCCAGATGGTTGGCCTGGGCATTAGGCGGCACAGGTAGGCGGCGCGGCCCGCGAGGCCAGTAGAATTCCGCGCGGCGGCGCGAATCGGCTCGTTTGCGGCGGTGGTCGCGGTGCTTCTGAGGGCCGGTCGAGTGACGCGCCGTCGATCACCGGGCGTGCTCTGCGAAATCGCCGCCGTGGCCGAGACGCGCAATCCGGCGCTCTTGGTCGGCAACGCTGGTATATGCGTCAGTGGCTCAAGATCTTATCGACGCACAGGAAATCTTGAACGCGACGTCATTCTGGAATTTGTAGCGCAACAAATTGTGCGAGTGTGAACAGATATTGTGCGCGTTCGCACGAACATTTCTCTCGGTTCCACCCGCCTGCGACCTTTCGGCATCTTGTGCAGCAGAGTAGTCCGCGCCGCGAGGCGTGTCACGTTGCGTCTCTTCTCCCAACGCGGGCTGCGTCGCCTCCCAGACCGGCCTGACGAAAAGCAAAGACTCAAGAATGCCTGAAACCTCCCCCTCATCATCGCCCATTGCGAGGATATAGCTGGCCGTCCTCGGCATGGTCATTCTCGCAGCGGGTCTCTTTTTCCTCTACTTCGGCGCCAAGCTCGCGATGCTCGGCGGCAGCTGGTACTTCGTTCTGGCCGGCGTCGCGCTGCTCGTGTCGGGCATCCAGATCATCCGTGCGCGCCCCATCGGCGCGACGCTCTTCCTGCTGGTCTGGGCGCTGACCATTCCGTGGTCGCTCTATGACGCCGGGCTCGACTTCTGGCCGCTGGTCTCGCGCCTGCTGGCGATCTCTGTCGGGGCCGTGGTGGTCTTCCTGACGCTGCCGCTGCTGCAGAAGCTCGCGGGCAAGAACGTCACCGCAAAGCCCGCCTTCGGCGCCGCGGCCGTGGTTGCCGTGGCCTGCGCCGCCGGTGTCTGGGGCATGTTCCAGCCGCACCCGACCGTGGTGGCCAAGGGATCCGGCCCGGCGCTCGAGCCGGCCGAAAACGACCCCGAGCAGGCGCAGTGGAGCCAGTACGCCGGCAACAACCGGCACGACCGCTTCGCCCCGGCCGACCAGATCAACCGCGACACCGTTGATGCGCTCGAGGTTGCATGGACCTTCCGCACCGGCGACCTGCCGCAAAGCGACGGTGGTGGCGCCGAGGACCAGTCGACCCCGCTCATGGTGAACGGTCAGGTCTATCTCTGCACCCCGCACAACCAAGTGATCTCGATCGACCCGACCACGGGCGAAGAGAACTGGCGCTTCGACAGCGGCGTCGAGAACGACAACTGGCAGCGCTGCCGCGGCCTTGCCTATTTCGACGCGACCCAGCCCGTCGAGCAGCCGACCGCGCCGGACAGCACCCCGGTGATCGCGCCTCAGATGGCCGGCGGCAACTGCGAACGCCGCATCCTGATGAACAACACCCAGGCGCTGCTTTGGGCCATCGACGCCGACACCGGCGAGGTGTGTGAAGGCTTCGGCACCGACGGCTACGTCGACCTCAAGAAGGGCCTTGGCGAAGGCGCGGACGCGGGCGAGTACTCGACCACCTCCGCCCCGACGCTGGCCGGCACCACCGTGGTCACCGGCGGCCGCGTCGGCGACAACGTCGCGCTCGATATGCCCGGCGGCGTGGTCCGCGGCTTTGACGTGATGACCGGCGAGATGCGGTGGGCCTTCGATCCGGGCAATCCCGGCGTCACCGATCTGCCCGAGGGCGAGATCTTCACCCGCTCGACCCCGAACGTCTGGGCGCCGATGTCGTTTGATCCGATGTCGAACACCGTCTACATGCCGCTCGGCTCGGCGGCGATCGACCTCTGGGGCGTGAAGCGCAAGCCGCTCGACCGCGTTTATGGCGCGACGATGCTGGCGCTGGACGCGACCACCGGTCAGGAGAAATGGGCCTACCAGACCGTCCATGACGACATCTGGGACTACGACGTGCCGATGCAGCCCACCTTCATCGACTTCGACGGCACCCCGGCGCTGGTCTTCGGCACCAAGGCGGGCCAGATCTTCGTGCTCGACCGTCTGACCGGTGAGCCGCTGACCGAGGTCGAGGAACGTCCGTTCCCGGCGGGTGATATGGAAGGCGAGGTGTATTCGCCGACGCAGCCGATCTCTGTCGGCATGCCGCAGATCGGTGCCGACCTGATGGACGAGAGCGACATGTGGGGCGCCACGCCGTTCGATCAGCTGATGTGCCGCATCAAGTTCAAGTCGATGCGCTACAACGGTCTGTTCACCCCGCCGGGCACCGACAAGACGCTGAACCTGCCGGGCTCGCTGGGCGGCCTGAACTGGGGCGGCGTGTCCTATGACCCGACCACCAACTACGCATTCTTCAACGACATGCGCCTTGGCCTCGAAGTGCAGCTGGTGCCCTACGAAGGGGACGCGGAAGCCAGCAACGGCGACGAGAACGCGCAGATCAGCGGCGACAACGTGCAGCCGCTGGTCGGCACGCCCTACGCGATCAACGCCAAGGAGCGTTATATGTCGCCGCTCGGCATTCCCTGCCAGAAGCCGCCGTTTGGCACGATGACCGCGGTGAACATGGAAACGCAGGAGATCGCCTGGCAGGTGCCGCTCGGCACGGTGCAGGACACCGGCCCGATGGGCATCAAGATGCACGCCCCGATGCCGATCGGCATGCCGACCATCGGCGGCTCGCTGGCGACCCAGGGCGGTCTGGTGTTCTTTGCCGCCACGCAGGACTACTACCTGCGCGCCTTCGATCAGGCGACGGGCGAGGAGCTTTGGAAGGCCCGGATGCCGGTCGGCAGCCAAGGCACGCCGATCAGCTACGTCGCCGAGAACGGCAAACAGTATGTGGTGATCTCGGCCGGTGGTGCACGCAACTCCGTGGATCGCGGTGATTACGTGGTCGCCTACGCGCTGCCGAACTAAGACGGTGGCCCCTCTGGCAGCGCCAAGCGTGGCGCTGCCAGACCGCGCGGCGGGTTTCAAACGCGCCGCGGTCGGCCGGAACGCCATGTGCGTCACACGGCGTTCTGCAAGACATCGTCGGGAAAGTGGTCGAAGGCCTCGTGCGCGAGTCGCGACGAAGACCAGTTTGTGCGGTCTGCCAAGGCGTCAGTTCTTGCGCACGGGCACCGGGCGCGGGCGCATGCGTCCGCCGCTGCCCAAGGGCTCGGCGCGCTTGCGCAGGTACATCCACATGAGCGCCATGATGGCGATCGAGACGTAGCCGTCGATGGCGTAGTGATAGCCGCTCCAGATCGACAGCAGCAGAATGGTGCCGCAAAACAGCGCGGCAGGCAGGGCGAGCAGCGCCGAGCGTTCGCCGCAGTAGATCGCGACAACCGTCGCCACCGACACATGCACCGAGGCGAAGGCGGAGATCCCTGTCCCAAAGCTTTGCCGGCCCGCCGAATAGGCCTCCCACAGATAATCCTGCAGCGCGCCCATGGTCGAACTGTCCACCCCCGCAAAGCGCAGGGTCCACGTCAGCGAGGCGAAGCGGTTGCTGTCGTAGAGCCGGTCATAGAACACCGGCCCCACCGACATGCCGCTCAGCGCCACCAGATTGCCAATGACGATCCAGCTTGCGCAGTAGAGCGTCAGATAGCGTTTCACCCGGCGCTGATCGTCGTCGAAGGCCACGAGGAAGACCGGAAACAGGAACGCGGCGATCAGCCATGGCCCATGATAAAGCGGCGTGAGGCGTAGCATGACGTCCGGCCCGAAGACGCGGTTGATCACCGTCCAAGGGTCGTCGTTTCCATGCAGCCACGCGTCGATGCGCGCCAGATAGGGATCGGCGTAATAGGGCACGATGTCGGGCATCGTGGTCTTGAACAGCGTGAAGCCCAGATGCAGCGCCAGCACCGCGGCAAAGACCAGCGCGACATTTGCGGCGGCGCGTTTCCCGCCGACCCCGCGCCGCATCTCGGCGCGCAGGGCCCAGAGCGAGATCAGAACCGCGATGACGCCGACATACCACAGCGAGACATCCAGATCGCCGGTGACGGTGTCGAGCACATCGGCAATCACCCGATCGCGAAACACGATGGCCAGCAGGAAGGAAAACACCGCGTAGGCCATGCCGAAGGTGAAAAACGCAAGAGACGGGATCATCGTCTCGCTCCTCTCTTGGCAGTGGCATAGGTCAACATGGCGGTCCGGAATGAGCTGTCTAAAAACGAATAATTAGGTGGAAATCGCCGGTCGGAAAGGTGCTTGGCGGAACGAGCGCAAAACCGGCTGATCCTTGCGGGCCACGCGGCGCGAGAAGAACTGCCTCTTGAAGCCCTCGCGGCGGTCAGGGAACGACCCGCCGCTGGCGGCGGGCTCTGAGCGGTCCGAAGCATCTACCTGTGCCCCACCCAGCCGCGATCATCGGTGAAGGCGCGCGCCTCGGACACGCGGGCGTGGACGTAGTTCTGTGGCAGGCGGTCCAGCGGGTCGAGCGGGACCCGAGAGGCGCTCAGCAGCACGTTGCCGCGGCCCCGCGCGCTGATCGGGCCGCGCACCGCCTGCACGTGCGGATAGAGGTCTTGCAGGATGGCGTGCACGCCCCGCACAAGCGGGCCGTCGAGTCGGTCGATCAGGTTCACATAGACCGGCCCGTCGACGATGCTGCGCAGACTCGCAAAGGTTTCGTGGGTCACCAGATGGGCCGGGACCGAGCCTGACGAAAAGGCATCCATCACCGCCGCATCGAAGCGCCGCTCGGTTTCGTTCAGATAGACCCGCCCGTCCGCATGCACGAGGCCGAGGCGTTGCGACGCGCGCTCGGTTCCGGGCCCCGCCTCATACCCGGCCTGATATCCCGCCTGCCGGATCATCTCGCCGGCCTGCGGCAGGTGCGCGCGCACCACCTGCGTGACCAGCGGATCAATTTCGACCGCCACGGCCTGCGCTTGCGGGCGCGACGCCAGCAGTTCGGTGGGCAGGGTGTAGCCGCCGCCGCCAACGAACAGCACCGAAGGCGCGGGGCCCAGATCGCGGTCCAGCCGGTCCCAGAGCCATTGCGTGTAGGGCAGCGCCAGCGTGCCCGGCTCTGCGCCGTTTCTGGCCGAAGCCCGAAGTTCGGCGGCCTGTATCGTGCCGTCCGAGACCAGCATCACCTCGGGGCCGCGCTCTGCGACATCGAGACAGGACAGGCCGGACTCGTATTGGCAGGCCGGGGCGCCGGCCAGACCGGCAAGCGCGACGAAGCTGCCCGCGGTCACGCAGACCACGGTGTTGGGCCCGGCGGTGCCCACGGGGCGGGCGCGCAGGAACGGCAGGCACAGCAGCGCCGCGGCGCCGCAGGCCGCGAAAGTGGCCGTCGATCCGATCAGTGGCAGAGTCACGAAACCGGCAAGGATGGCGCCGAAGATTGCCCCCACCGAGCCCGCCGCCAGCACGATCCCAAGCGAGGAGCCCTCGCGCCCCGGCCGGGCCTCGATCGCCAGCTTGGCCAGCAGCGGCGAGGGCAGGGTGACGAAGACGGACGCGGGGAAGAAGACGAGGATCACCGTCATCATCATCCCGCCGGTGCCGCGCGCGCCCCAAGCATGAAACAGGCCCAGCAGAGTGGGCGAGACCGCCATCAGCACCGCCGTCGCCACCAGCGCGCTGCGGACATTGCCAAGCGCCACCGGGCGCAGACGTTCGGCGATGAAGCCCCCCAGCGCGCTGCCAAGCGAGAAGCCTCCGAGGACGGTCGCGATAACGCTGGTCCATGTCAGCAGGGAAGTGCCGAAAAACGGCGCGAGCACGCGGCCCGCGGCGATCTCGTAGGTCAGCCCGACTCCGGACAGCACGAGGATCAAAACGATGGTGACCGAGAACCGAATGGTAGCCTCCTTCGGACGTGTTGCGGCACTGAGACGACCGTCCCGCTCCTCGGGGCGTCGCGGCAGCGCGGGGGCAGGCATCAGCCAGTTAGAAACAAGAAGGTAGCGAGGGATCTTCGAAAATCACCTGTCTCTTTACCGGTGCGTGGTGCCGCGCCAATTGGACCGCTCTTTTTAGGCGCGGGATCGGAAATCATAGGGGGGCTTGGACCGATGCCCGGACCGCGTGACCGGCGTTTCGCAGTACAGGCCACCGCCGAAAGGCCTGTCGATCGGCGATAGGGCGCTGATCGTTCGGCGGACGCTCGCAGTTGCCAAAGTTCTTCGATACCGCTGCCCGCGGCGCAAGTTGGCGCGCCGGGCAGATGCGGCGTCGCGTCGTGCGGCGCACCTCAAGAACTGAATGTAAAGAAATGAAACCACTGGACCTTTTTGTCGTCTCGACCTTTTGCGTTGCGCTGCTGGCGCTCGTCGTGCTGAGCGTTTTCGAGCCCCTCTACGGCTTATCCGGTATTGCCCTTTTGCTGCTGGTCTTCGGCCTGCTGGTGCTGCTGATCCGGCGCGCCAATCGTCCGACCTCGGCGCGCATCGCCGCAATGCGGATCAAGCGCTGACACCGGCTCGGCACCGGAGTCCACCTGAACGGTGCCAGCGCATGCAACGCCACCACAGGCGGTGCGTCACCGGCCCTCCCGCACGGCCAAAGCAGGTGCCGCGCTGATAGTGCCGGCGCACGGGTGCTACGCGGGACGGTCGAAACAGCGGCGGCAATGAAGCGTGATCTGGATACGTGGCCCGGCTGTGCTACCTTACTTTTGCTGCGGATGGTTTTCGCGAGCGTCCTCCGAGAGCTAGGCGCAGTTCAGAGAGTCACGAACTCAGGGAGGAGACAATGACTCACCGTCCATCCGGCGCGCTTGCGGGCGCGATGGCTCCGCTTGTGGCCAGCGCATGTATTTTTGCGCTGCCCGCCTTCGCGGAGACCGGCACCAACACCACCAGCCTGCAACATGAGGTGGTCCTCGACGGCCTCGAAAACCCGTGGGACATGGCGTTCCTCGACGATGGCACCATGTTTTTTACCGAAAAATGCAAGGGCCTGTCGGTGCGCATGCCCTCCGGGGATGTCAACGCCCTGCTTGGCATGGGCGGCAGCGAAGGCTACCCATCCACCGCCGATGACCTCTTCTGCGAAGGGCAGGCGGGCATGATGGGGGTCGCCATCGATCCGGGCTTCGCCGAGAACCGTCGCATCTACGTCTATTCGACGTCGAACATGTCGGACCCGCACACCAACCGGCTGATGCGGCTGGTGGTCGGCGATGACTTCACCTCGGTCTCGGACCGGACCGACATCGTCGAGGACGTGCCCTACAAGATGGCGGCGAGCGATCACCCGTTCGGCGGACCGGGCGCGCACAATGGCGGGCGCGTGCGGTTCCACCCCGAAAGCGGGCTGCTGTTCCTGACCACCGGCGACAACCACAACTCGGAGGTCCCGCAAAGCCCGACGATGATGGGCAGCAAGGTGCTGCGCATCGACACCGACGGCAATGCGGCGCCGGATAACGCCCCGCCCGAGGGCTTCGACATGCGGACCTACACCTACGGGCACCGCAATGTGCAGGGCCTTGCCTTCCATCCTGAAACCAACACGCCGATCGTGGCCGAACACGGGCCGTGGCATTCGGACGAGATCACCGTGCTGGAGAACGGTGGCAACGGCGGCTGGGATCCGCGCCCGAACATGGCCGGACGTGGCGACTGCCCCGACAACTACTGCGGCTACATGCCGAACCAGAACGAGGGCATGAACCGGTTCGAGCGGGCGGCCTTCATGCCGATGACCGACTTCGAGACCTATCCCGACGCCATGCCGCCGATCTGGAACAACAACGGCTGGTCGCAGGGCACCTCCTCGGCCGCCTTCCTGACCGGCGAGCAGTGGGGTGACTGGGATGGCGCGCTTGTGGTCGGGATCATGGGCATCGGCTTCGGCGGCACGCCGATCGGCCAGCGCATCGACGTGATCCAGCTCGACAACAGCGACGGCATCTCGGTGCTCGACGTCACCGAGATGACCCTGCCGATGGAAGCCGGGCGCTTCCGCTCGCTGGTGCAGGGGCCGGATGGCAGCCTCTATGCGGCGGTCGACGAAGGCACGATCCACAAGCTCACCCCCGGCATGTGACCGGGCCCGCGTCACGCCCCCCGCGGGGCGTGGCGCAGTTGCGAGCTCGCAGTCAGGCTCTCAGGGTCCGCAAGGGCATCATGGGTCTTGGGACGGGCCGAACACCAGCGCCGCGTCAAGCTCGTAGCGCTGATCCTCCACGCGCAGGATGTGGCGGTCTTGCGCGATCCGCTGGTCGATGTCGGTGCCGACGCCTGACATGGTGGCATCTGCCGACACAAACACGCCGCCTGTGAAGATCAGAAGCCGCGAAAAGCCATTGGGAAAGGTGACGCGGACCGCCGCCGTCGCCGGTCCGCTGCGCGCAACCGCCGCCGCGCAGGTCTGCAGCGGTTGCCCGATGTCCTGCGCGCACAGCGCGGAGCCGATCTCGTCGAAATCGCCGCGCCGGGCGCGTGCCACGGCGTCGTCCAGCCGGTCAGAGGCCCCCGCGCGCCCCTCCTGAGCCAGCGTCGCGTGGGGCAGCCCGAGCAGCGCTGCGCAGAGCCCGACCGCGAAACAGCGCCGCCAAGCGCTGCGCCCGCGGTCACTCCAGTTCGGTGGTGATATAGGCCACGACATTCTCGATGTCCGCGTCGCTCAGTTTGCCCGCGATCGGGTACATCAGCGCCGAGTTGGGCCCGACCGACTCCTTGGCGCGATAGGCCTCGAGCCGCTCGGCAAGATACTCGGGGCCCTGACCGATGAGCTTGGGAAAGCTTGCCATGCCCTTGCCGGTGGGGCCGTGGCAGTTCTTGCACACCGATTGGTAGACGCTCTCACCGGCGGCGCTGTCCTGCGCCTCGGCGCAGGTTGCGGCCATCAGCCCCGCAGCCGCGAGGCGCGCGATTGTATGTGTGTTCATGATGTCCTCCCTGCCAGACAAGATATCGCGGCGCCGGGGGCAGGCAAGCGTTCGTGCCGGTCAAAGCGCGCGGATCACTACCGCAGCTGCAACTCCTGCGGTGCGCGGTGGGTGTCGTAGATGCGTTGGATGAACAGCCCGGTGGGTCGCTGGCGCAGAGGCTTGTAGACCTTCTGCATATAGACCGGGCAGCGCGCTTCGAGCGGCAGCATCCCATGATAGCCCTGCGCCAGCACCATGGGCGCGAGCGAGGCGGCGGTGGCAAGATCGGCGAAGCTGAGCCTGTCACCCAACAGATAGCGGCGCCCGTCCGACAGCCGTGCATCGAGCCTGTCGAACCCGTCATGAATGGCCTCGAGCGCCGTATCGGCCACGCCCTGATCCAGCTTCAGCCCCTTGTACATCAGCCCCCTGATCAGCGGAAAGGCGAGGCGGCAGGTCAGGGTCTCGTACCACGGCACCGCAGTGGTGAGCGACGGCCAGACAACCGATCTGTATTTCAGCAGGTTCCAGTAGGACCAGTGCACCACGGCGGTGCCGATGCCATAGCGGGCGTCCTGTTGCAGCCGGTCGACCTCCGTCCAGCGCTCGGCCTCGCGCTGCTTGTCGGGCCAGAGCCGCTTGCCCGGTGCCGCCTGCGGCTCGAGCAGATCGATCATCGCCTCGATGCCTGCGGATTTCGTCTTGCGGTCGGCAGAGAGCAGCAGCGGGTAGCCTTCGGCACTGACGCCCCAGCTTTTGAGGGCCAGCACGTGAAAGATCGGCGCGTGCGGGCGCTCTTGGTAGGCGATGCCATAGTGGCTCAGCATCCAGCGCCCAAGGTCGACGTCGGTGGATGGCAGAAGGGTCACGAGGCGGGGCAGGGGCTTGCGCGGGGACATCACAGCCGCTCAACCGTAGAGCAGGTGGAAATGCTGCGGGTGCGGCGTGCCGCCGGTGTCGATCTGGCCGGTGTCGATTTGTCCGGCGGCGCCCTCGGCACGCCGCAGGTTAGGCTGCGCGATCAAGGGTTTGAGGATCGCCGGGATCACCGCCCTGTTGATCGCCGCGCCGAAACAGGTGTGCATGCCGTAGCCCCAGATGATGTAATCCTTCCAAGGACGATCGGTGCGAAAGCTGTTCGGATCGGGGATGCGGTAGCGGTCGAACATCGCCGAGGCGGTGGCGGCAAAGACCATCTGCCCCTTGCGGATCTGCGCCGCGCGGAAGGTCGAGCGCGCCACCACCGTGTCATGCAGCGCGCGGCGGTAGATCACCGGGTTGTGCGGATTGAAGCGCAGCGCCTCCCAGACGAATTGCGCGAAGGCGGGATCGTCCGAAACCGCCGCCGCCCGCGCCTTGGCCAACTCGTCGGGGCGGTTCAGCAACTCGTCGAGCGCGAGGCAACAGGCCTTGGAGATCGTCGGGATCGCGCCGATCAGCAGACCCAGCAGGTTGTTGCGGATACCGAGGTCATCCATCCCCGGCGTGCCCGAGCTTTGCAGCGCAAGGCAGCGATTGAGGATCTGCGGTCGGTCGTCGGGGCTGGCCTTGCGCGCCGCGATGGCCGCGTCGAGATAGTCGCGAAGGTCGGCGGCGTAGCGCATGGCCTTTCTGTCTAGGTCGGGATCGGCGGGCAGGTCTTCGAAGAGGTACCAGAACAGCACCGTGGTCCAGTTCTGCATGGTCTCACGCGTGCCGCCGACGCCGAAGTATGTGTCGGTCATGTCCCACGGCACGCGCAGGAAAAGCTCCGGCACCGCGTCGATGCGGCCCGTCGCCCCGGCGACTATCTCCTGCGCCAAGGATGCCGCGCGGGGCAGCACGATCTGTGCCACGTCCGGGCGCCGCGCCGCGAGCCGCATGGCCGAGGTGTCGCGGGTGTAGTCCCAGCCGGGCTGCATCCCCAGAAAGAAGTTCTCGCCCCCGGTCAGCTTGCGCATCCGCGGGCCATAGACCACCTCGAAATCGGCATCGCGGTTGAGCACGTCGATGCAGTCTTCATGGCGGGTGACAACGACGGTGCCGCTGTTGTCATAGGCCTTCACCAGCACCGCTTTCAGCGACAGGTTGGGCCAGAAGGCGCGCAGCACGGCAAACACCTTTGCCTGCGCATGCGGCGCTGTGAGCAACGGCGCCAGCGCCGCCTTGCCGCCCTTGGCAAAGGCCGCCGCGCCCTTG
The DNA here is from genome assembly GCF_056161345.1 of Salipiger sp. ABF4_146. Classification (NCBI taxonomy): domain Bacteria; kingdom Pseudomonadati; phylum Pseudomonadota; class Alphaproteobacteria; order Rhodobacterales; family Roseobacteraceae; genus Salipiger; species Salipiger sp. ABF4_146. The sequence continues at coordinate 76,071 of NZ_JBSWYX010000016.1, forward strand.
CCGATCAGCCAGCCCAAAGCCGCCAGCCCCTCGGCCAGAACCATGACAAAGCGGCAGAGGGTCGCGACGCATCCTTTCAGCCGTGCCAGCATCGCCGCGCCCTCATGTCGGGTCCACGATGCCCATGGCGATCATCCGCAGGGCGATCATCGAGGGCACGAAGAAATAGTCGCCGCCGCGGCATTCCACGAAGGTCTTGAGCCGGGTCATCATGTAGGGCGGCTTGCCGCTCTTGGGGTCCGAAGGGATCATGTGGCGGGTGTGCTGGTCGTGGCGGCCCAGCATCGGGCAGGTGTTGTTGCCCTGATGGAAGTCGAGCCCGTACTGGATCCACTGTTGCTGCACGAACTCGAACTGGCGAAACAGATCGACCCCCATCACCATCATGATCACCCCCTGTTCCGAGGCATCGTCGCGCGGCGCGAAGTTGGGCGGGCCGTAGGGCAGGCCGCGGCGGAGCACGCGGCGGCGCTTGTTGAGCGCGTGGGTGGCCTTGGGGTTCTCGAATTGCGCGCCGGTCTCGGGATCGATGCCGAACTGGTTCAGCGGGTCGAGGTAATCGCGGGTGTTCATCCGCCGCATATGCGCGCCGCCGGGGCATTTGAAGCCCGCCATGTCGTCGGCGTAGCGGAAGTTCGAGGCTTCGGGGCTGCGGATGTAGGCGATGTTCTTGCCCCAAGCGGCCGGGTCCATGCGCATCGCGCCGCTGTCATCGCGCCACCCGCCCTTCTGTCCGAAGGCGATCCAGTCGCCGTAGTCGGGCACCACTGCCAGCGGCACGCCGTCCGACCAGCGCCCGCACATCTTGGCCAGAATGGTCTCCTTGGCTTCGGTCAGACCCACGCCCATGCAGTCGGCGTATTGCGCGGCTTCGGCGTCGACAACCTCGTGAAAGCTCGAGACGTTCTCGTGCAGCTTGCGGTAGGCCATGAAGGTGCCGTTTTGCATGAACTCCGGCGGCATGGCGGTGGGCGGCAGTTCCTGACTCTCGCCGGGATGGCCGAAGATGAACTCGCCGGGCTCCAGCGGCTCCCAATCGTTGCCCATGCGCTTGCCGCGCCCGATCAGCGCGGTCTTTTCCTTTTCCGGGGGATACTGGCCCTTGAACACCGGATCGCCGATGCCGTCGGTAAAGCCGAAATGCTCGCGGGCGGTGGGCAGCGTGAGCCCGCCGAACTCGTCAAACACCGCCGAGGCGGCCTGATAGGGCTGATCGCCGGCCTTGCCGTTGCGTTCGATCAGGTCGACGCCGTGGCCGGTCAGCGAACGCAGCCACTCGGTTTTGGCCTCGAGCGCCGGGTGCGGCTGCTTCAGCCGGGCGAGGCCTTCGGGCGTGTCGGGATCGGCGCCGCCAAGGTCGGGCTGCGCGTTAAGCGTGACGAGGATGTGCACGTCCTCGGCGCCGCCCTTGCCCTCTTTGCGGTTGCCTTGCCAGATCGGGTCCCAGTCGCGATCCCAGTCGAGATCGTCATCGGCGGTCTTGGTCGGGTCCCGGTCGCCCAGCATCGAGGCGCGGCTGCGCATGCCCGAGATGAACACATCCGGCATGCCCTGCAGCGTGCGGTCCGGCACTTCGAGCCAGTAGAGCCCCATGAAGGTGAAGGCGATGTTGACGGTGCACTCGGGCTTGTCCGCCTCCTCGGGCCAGCGCGCCGAGGTGGTCACCTCGCGCCGCACCGCGTCGACGAAAGCGCGCCCGGCGGCAGGGTTTCGGATACGAAAGAACAGGTACCGCGCGAAGGGAAACGAAAACCGCCCATAGGCGCGGGTCACATTGCCCTGAATGTCATGCAGGTTCAGTTGATAGCCCATTTTTAACCCCTCACACACCGGCCTGCGGCTGTGGCGCCGCGTCGGAAATCACCCCCGGTTTCTGCGTCGGCCCGGCGATGTCGGCGGGGGCGTGCGTCGCGAGAAACGCGCCGAAGGCCGCGTGCAGGGCCTCGGGCGGGGCGTGTTGGTGGGCGGCGATGAAATCGGCGAAGGCCTGCTGCATGTACAGCGCCTTGAGCACGGTCGGCAGATCGTCATGCTTGGCCGGTGCCAGAGGTTTCGCGCCGTTGGAGATCGCAAAGCGCACCGCAAGCAAGAAGGCCAGCACCGTCAGCACCAGCGCCACCAGCGCAAGGCCCAGCGTGTTCACGCCCCACAGGTGGATCACCCCGAAAAGGCGCAGCACCAGCGCCGCCAGCATCACCAGCGCCGGCACACCCACGGCGGCGATCAGCCCCTTCAGCGGCAGCGTGTTGAACGCCGGAAGCGAGAGGTAATAATCGTGGTAGGGCATCGTTGTCTCGACATGGCAGCGCTCGAGATAGGCCCCGAAGGCCGCGCCGCTGTCGGTGCCGTCGAACCCGTGGCAATTGCCGAAGATCGCCTTGATCTCCTCGCCCATCGTGTCCCAGAGCGTCTGCGCATAGGCCAGCCGCACCTTGCGCTGGCCTTCGGCGTCGAGCGTCGACGGCAGCGGCGCACCGTCTTTCACGATGGCGTCGATATCGGCGGTAAAGACAAGATAGGCCGAACGCAGCCTGTCCACCTCGCCCGGCACGATGGTGTTCACCCCGCGCACCGTGGCCACCAGCGCGTCCTGCGCGCTGCGCCCGTTGTAGACCACGTCATCAAGCACGAACATGCGGGCAAAGTGATTGCGGGTGTTGCGCGAAAACGGCGCGGCATATTTGGTTTTCTGTGTCGCCGGGGTCTGGTGGCCCGGGGGCAGGCGGGCCAGTTCGATGCGCACCTTCTGCTTGAACGACACATCATTGCGTGGGCCGCCCCGCTTGATCGGCACGATGTAGGTCAGGAACAGGTGTCCGCTGTCAAGATCGGCCATCTCACGCCTCCTTCCGCTTTGCGCCGAACCGCGCCTGCGCCGCCTCGATATAGTGCAGGCGGTTCACGTCGGCGCGCTCGGTGTCGAGGCTGGCGACCGGGCCGAAGCCGGGATCGCCGAGGTCGTTCTGCACGGCCAGATATGCGGCGCGAAACGCCTCTGCGAAGGCGTCGGGCGTGTCGGAGCCATGCGTTTCGGCCAGCGACAGAACCTGATCATAAACCTTGAGCGCCGACTTGATGTCGCGCTGCGCCGAGCCGGGCGTGGCGTTGTAGTAATAGTCGGTGCCGATCTGGTTGTAGGTGATGTAATCCTTGAACGGTGTGATCGGGATCGACAGCGGGTATTTGCTCGCCGAGTACCAGAACAAGTTGAGACCGTTGGGAATACCGTCGGAGAAGGCGTCGATATACTGGTCCCATGTGCCGTTGAAGTTCGAGCAGAACAGCATGTAGTCGTTGTCGAGCGTTTCCTTGCCCTGCCCAAGATCGGGCCACTGATCGCGCTTGATGATGACCCATCTGGCGAAATGGATGAGCGACAGCCCGAGCAGCCCCATCAGGTTCGACGGCAGGCCGCGCGCCGCCATGAACAGCAATCGGTTGATCCATGTGACGCTGGGGCGACTGGGGGTCACCACGTTCATCGCATAGGCTTTTCCGGCGACGTTCGACATGGCGCACTCCAATCACTGAGGGGTGTGTTACGTAGCGGCAACTATTCCATAAGATGCATAAGACCGCGACAAATCGCCTCAGTCAAAGAGTTTTTCGAGATGGTCCCGGATTGCCTGTCCTGACCGCTCTTGGCGCGCCCTGTCGGGTCGTGCGGTGCGCGCGCACTTGGCGGATCCGTTTGCGCAACACGCGGCCCGGAATGGTGGTGGCGGTTGCGCTGCGCGAACCGAGGCACGCGCGGGCAGGGGGCCGGCGCTCCGCCTGCGGCAGATGTGCTTGGCGCGCGGCGCGGTATCGCCGGAGCCGCGCATTGATGCACGTCAACCGGCGCTCCGGGGAAAACGGGTAGACCTAGGCCGTCGAGGAGAAGACGGCTTCGGGAGGAGGCCATGTCTCAGGGCAAAAGACTGTCTAAGGGCGAAAGACTCGAAACTCGGCCGGGGCGCGCGCCGGATGCGCAGGTGCCCTGGTCCGATGTGCCGGGGCTGATCGATGCCCCGGATGGCCGCGTGAACATCGCCTACGAGGCGGTGGACCGCCACGTCCGTCACGGCCACGGCGCGCAGACCGCCCTGCTCTGGATCGGGGCAGAGGGGGCGCGGCGGGTGCTGACTTTTTCCGAGCTTGCCGAACAGACGGCGCGCTTCGCGAATGTGCTGCGCGCGCATGGGCTGACACGCGGCGACAGTGTTTACGCGCTGATGGGGCGGGTGCCGGACCTCTATGTCACCGCGCTCGGCACGCTGAAGGCCGGTCTGCTGTTCACACCGCTGTTTTCCGCCTTCGGCCCAGAGCCGATCCGCACACGTATGGAGATTGGCAGCGCGACGGTGCTGGTGACGACCGAAGCGCTCTACCGGCGCAAGATCGCGCCCTGGCGCGCTCAGATGACCTCGCTGCGGCTGGTGCTGATCCTCGGCGACGATGCGCCCGAGGGCTGTGTCGCGCTCGGCCCGGCCCTGGCGGCGGCGGCGCCCGCGTTCGAGCCGGTGCCGACGCGTCCCGAAGACCCGGCGCTGATCCATTTCACCTCGGGCACCACGGGCCGCCCCAAGGGCGCCGTGCACGTTCACGGCGCGGTGCTCTACCATGCCTTCTCGGGGCGCGTGGCGCTCGATCTGACGCCGGGCACGATCTACTGGTGCACCGCCGATCCGGGCTGGGTCACCGGCACCTCCTACGGCATCATCGCGCCCTTGGTGAACCGCGTGACGATGATCGTCGACGAGGCGGAGTTCGACCTGCTGCGCTGGTACGCCACGCTGCAGCGCGAGAAGGTCGAGGTCTGGTACACTGCCCCCACCGCGATCCGCATGATGATGCGGTCCGGCAAGGAGGCGGCGGCGCCCTACGACTTCTCGTCGTTGCGCTTTCTGGCCAGCGTCGGCGAGCCGCTGAACCCCGAAGCGGTGATCTGGTCCGAGGCCGTCTTCGGCCAGCCCTTCCGCGACACCTGGTGGCAGACCGAGACCGGCGGAATCATGATCTCCAACCGGCCGGGGATGGCGGTGCGGCCCGGCTCCATGGGCAGGCCGCTGCCGGGCATCGAAGCCGGCATTGTGCAGCGCGACGGCGACGGGCTGCGCGCGCTCGGCGACGGCGGGGTCGGCGAGCTCGCCCTGCGCCCCGGCTGGCCGTCGATGATGCGCGCCTACCTCGGCGAGCAGGCGCGCTACGACAAGTGCTTTGCGGATGGCTGGTACCTCAGCGGCGATCTGGCGATGCGCGATGCCGACGGGTATTTCTGGTTCGTCGGTCGCGCCGACGACCTGATCAAGAGTTCCGGCCACCTGATCGGGCCCTTCGAGGTGGAAAGCGCCCTGATCGAACATCCCGCCGTCGCCGAGGCCGGCGTCATCGGCGTTCCCGACGAGACTGCGGGCGAGGTGGTGAAGGCCTATGTGACGCTCAACCCGGGCTATTCGGCCTCGCAGGACCTGGAGCGCGCGCTGCGCGGCCATGCCCGGGCGCGGCTGGGGCCCGCGGTGGCCCCGCGCGAGGTGATCTTTCGTGCGACCCTGCCCAAGACGCGCTCGGGGAAGATCATGCGCCGCCTGCTGAAGGCGCGCGAACTGCGTCTGCCCGAGGGAGATATTTCCACGCTGGAGACAGACGAGTCATGAGCCCCTCGGACACCAGCGCGACAAAACCCAGGCTCGACCGGGCGCATGTGCTCTCGCTGTTGCGGCAGATGATCCGGATCCGCAGGTTCGAAGACACCTGCGCCGAACTCTACACGCAGGAGAAGATACGCGGATTCCTGCATCTTTACGACGGCGAGGAGGCCGTCGCCGCTGGTGTCATCCCGGCGCTGGAGCCGCGCGACCGGATCGTGGCGACCTACCGCGAACACGGTCATGCGCTGGTGCGCGGGGTGCCGATGACCGCCGTCATGGCCGAGATGTACGGCAAGGCCGAGGGCTGCTCGGGCGGACGGGGCGGCTCGATGCACCTCTTCGATGCGGCGCGGAAATTCTACGGCGGCAATGCCATCGTCGGTGGCGGGCTGCCGCTCGCTACCGGGCTGGCGCTGGCTGACCGGATGCAGGACAGCGGTTGCGTCACCGCCTGCTTCTTCGGCGAGGGGGCGGTGGCCGAGGGCGAGTTCCACGAGGCGATGAACCTTGCGGCGCTGTGGCAGTTGCCGGTGCTCTTTGTCTGCGAAAACAACGGCTACGCCATGGGCTCTGCGCTGGCCCGCACCGAGGTGCTGACCGACATCTCGCGCAAGCCGGCGTGTTACGGCATCGAGGCGCGGCAGGTTGATGGCATGGATGTGGTCGCCGTCGAGGTTGCCGCGCGCGGCGCCATCGCGAAGGTGCGCGAGACCGGCGCGCCGCAGTTTCTCGAATGCCTGACCTACCGCTTCCGTGCGCATTCCATGTTCGACCCCCAGCTTTACCGCGACAAGGCGGAGGTGGCGCGCTGGCGCCAGCAGGGCCCGATCGTGAAGTTCCGCGGCTGGCTGCTGGACACCGGCCTGATCCACGAGGCGGATGTGGCCGAGATCGAGCAGCAGGTCGATGCCGAGATCGCCGATGCCGTGGCCTTTGCCGAGGCGGGACAGTGGGAGCCTGTCGAGAGCCTCACAGCCCATGTGCTGGGTCCGCCGCCCGCCCCGCCGCCCGCCCCCGCGCCGTCCGGAGACCTGATCGAGATGACCTATCGCGAGGCGCTTCGGCTGGGTCTGCGCGATGCTCTTGAGCGCGACGAACGGGTCTTTCTGATGGGCGAGGACGTGGGGGCCTACGGCGGTTGCTATGCCGTCTCAAAGGGGCTGCTGGAGCAGTTCGGCGAGGCCCGCATCCGTGACACCCCACTGAGCGAGAGCGGCTTTACCGGCGCAGGGATCGGCGCCGCGACCGCCGGGATGCGGCCCATCGTCGAGTTGATGACGGTGAACTTCTCGCTGCTGGCGCTCGATCAGATCCTCAACTCGGCCGCCACGCTGCGCCACATGTCGGGTGGCCAGTTCGGGGTGCCGCTGGTGATCCGCATGGCCACCGGCGCGGGCAAGCAGCTTGCGGCGCAGCATTCGCACAGTCTCGAGGGCTGGTACGCACATATTCCGGGGCTGAAGGTGCTCGCCCCGGCAACGCTGGAGGATGCGCGTGGGATGCTCTGGACCGCGCTGCAGGACCCGGACCCGGTGCTGATCTTCGAGAACGTCATGCTCTACAACCGCAGCGGCAAGATCGACAGCGCTGCGGGTGCGGTGGAGATCGCCTCGGCCGCCGTCCGCCGCGCCGGGACGGACCTCAGCCTGATCACCTACGGCGGCTCGCTGTTCAAGACGCTGGAGGCCGCCGAGGCGCTGGCGGCGCAGGGTGTTTCCGCCGAGGTCGTCGACTTGCGCAGCCTGCGCCCGCTCGACGAGGCGACGATCATCGCCTCGGTCGCCAAGACCCGCCGGGCGCTGGTGATCGACGAGGGCTGGCGCAGCGGCGCGCTGGCGGCGGAGGTCTCTGCGCGGATCATGGAGCAGGCGTTCTGGTCGCTCGATGCGCCTGTCGGTCGCGTCTGTTCAGCAGAGGTGCCGATCCCCTATGCCCGGCATCTCGAGCAGGCGGCGATCCCGCAGGTGCCCGTGATCGTCGCGGCGGCCCGCGCCCTGCTGGGAGGTGGCTGATGGTGGGGGGCGGTTGATGGGCCTTTTCACCATGCCTTCGCTCGGCTCGGACATGGAGGCCAGCACATTGACGGAATGGCTGGTGAAACCGGGCGACCGCGTGTCCCGCGGCGACGTCGTGGCCGTGGTCGAGACCCAGAAGGGCGCGATCGAAATCGAATGCTTCGAGGACGGCGTGGTCGAAGATCTGCGCGCCGAGGTCGGAGCAGAGGTGCCGGTCGGAGCGCCCCTCGCACTGATCCTTGCGCCGGGCGAAGAGCACACCGCCGAGCGCGGCCCCGAGCCACCGCACCCGAAGCCGCCTGCCGCGCAGCCGGTCTCCCTGCCGCCGCAGGGGCCGCACGGTCCTGCCGCCTCGCCGGCGGCGCGGATGCGGGCGCGCGATCTCGGGGTTGATCTTGCGGGGCTGACCGGCAGCGGACCGGGCGGCGCGATCCTTCTCGCAGACGTCGTCCCGCCCGCCGAGGTCACGCCGCAACCGGTGCCGCGGGCCATCGCCCAGACCGAGATGCGCCGGGCGATCGCCGCGGCGATGACCCGGGCCAAGCGCGAGATTCCGCATTTCTACCTCTCGGCCACAATGGATGTGCAGCCTGCGCGGGACTGGCTGGAGGCCCGCAACGCGGACCGGCCACCGGCCGAGCGGCTTTTGCTTGGCGCGCTCTTTGTCCGCGCGGTGGTGCTTGCGGCGCAGGCGGTTCCGGTGATGAACGGGCACTATCGCGACAATGCGTTTCAGCCGGCCTCCGGGGTGAACGTCGGCGTGGCGGTCGCGCTGCGCGGCGGCGGGCTGGTCGCCCCGGCGCTCATCGGTGCGGAGAGCCTGGACCTTCCGGCAACGATGGCCGGGATGCGGGATCTGGTTATGCGCGCCCGCGCCGGACGGCTGCGGGGGTCGGAAATGAGCGAGGGCACGATCACCGTCTCGAGCCTTGGCGAGACCGGCGCAGAGGCCATGTCCGGGGTCATCTTTCCGCCGCAGGTGGCGCTGGTCGGCATTGGCGCGCCGCAGCTTCGACCTTGGGTGGTGGCCGGAAAAATCGTCCCGCGCCACGTCGTGACGGTGACCGTTTCGGCGGATCACCGGGTCAGCGACGGGCGGCAGGCGGCGCGCTTTCTCGCCGCCTTCGAACAGCAGATCGCACTGCCGGAGGGCTTATGACAGAGACAGAGATGCGCCGCGCGTTCATCGACGCGCTGGTCGGCGTGGCGCCCGACATCGACCCGCGCAGTTTTGGCGAGGGCGATCACATCCAGCGCGATCTCGGGCTCGACTCGATGGACGTTCTGAACCTGGTGGCGGCGCTGCACGACCGGCTTGGGATCGACATCCCCGAGGCCGACTACCCGCAGATCGCCACGCTGGCTCTGGCGGTGCCCTACCTGCGGGCGGCAGAAGCTTCGGGGCCGCGATGAGTTCGGCGTGGCGGGAGAGGCGAGCGCGGCCGGGAGATGTTGGCGGATGATCACGGTGCGGGTGAACGGCCGGCAGGCCACGGTCGAGGAGGGCGCAACCCTGCTGGACGCGGCGCGGGCGGCGCGGGTGCACATCCCGACGTTGTGCTATCATCCTGGCCTACCAGCCCATGCCGCCTGCCGTATGTGCCTCGTCGAGGTCTCGGGCGCGCGCGACCCGCAACCGGCCTGTCGTACCCTGGCTACGGACGGCGCGCAGTTTGAAACCGACACCGCCTCCCTGCAGGCCTTCCGGCGGGCAGACGCGCAATGGCTGCTCGCGCGGCATCCGAATGATTGCATGCGCTGCGAGATCGATGGGGCCTGTCAACTCCAGACCCTCGTGCGGGAAAACCAGTGGGAGGATCTCTGGCCCAAGATTCCCGCCGGTCCGGCGGGCATGGCCGATGTGCTCTCGAATGATCATACGTCGCCCAGCATCTGGCGGGACCTGTCGAAATGCATCGAATGCGGGGTCTGTGCGGATGTCTGCGGCGAGGCCGTGCAGGAGCAGTTCATCATCGGTTTTGCCGGGCGGGGATTTGATCGCCGGCCCGTCACGGTTTTCTATACGCCCCTCAGTGAGACCACGTGCATTTCCTGCGGCCAGTGCACGCTTGTCTGTCCGGTCGGTGCCCTGATCGAAGCCCCGCACTGGCATGAGGTGATGCAGACGCTCGACGGGCACCGCCGCGTCTCGGTGGTGCAGGTCGCCCCGGCGACGCGGATCGCGATCAGCGAGGAGTTCGGGCTGGCACCGGGCACGGTGAGCACGGGCCGACTGATCAACGCGTTGCGGCAGCTCGGGTTCGACTACGTCTTCGACACCAATTTCGCCGCCGACCTGACGATCATGGAGGAAGGCTCCGAGCTTCTGGCGCGGCTGGAGGCCGGGGAGGGGCTGCCGCTGTTCACCTCCTGCTGCCCCGGCTGGGTCAATTGGGTCGAGCTCAACCGCCCCGATCTTTTGCCGCATCTGAGCACGACCAAATCCCCGCAGCAGATGCACGGCGCGATTGCCAAGCGGAGCGGATTTGCGCGGTCCCTCGGGGCCGATTTCGCCGAGGGCCGGGCGGAACCCTATGTCGTCAGCGTGATGCCCTGCACCGCCAAGAAAGACGAGGCCCGCCGTCCCGGACAATCCGGCGACGTGGACCATGTTCTCACGACGCGGGAGCTGGCCCGGATGATCCGCTCGCGCGGATTTCCCTTCGCCGCGCTTCCCGATGACGGGCAGTTCGACAGCCCGCTGGGGGAAAGCACCGGCGCGGCGCAGATATTCGGCGCCTCGGGCGGGGTCATGGAAGCCATGGTGCGCACCGCCGCGCACCTCAGGGGCGCGGACCACGACCTTCCCTTGGAGTGGGAGGCGCTGCGCGGGGTTGGGCAAGGCGTCAAGACCGCGACCATACCCGGTGTCGGCACGATCGCGGTGTGCAGCGGCATCGCCGCCGCGCAACGCATGCTCGAGGGGGAAAACTGGCGGAGCGACTACGTGGCCATCGAGGTCATGGCCTGCGTCGGGGGCTGCCTCGGCGGCGGCGGTGAGCCCAAGTCGATGGACCCGCATATCCTCCGCAAACGCGCCGCAGCCATCTATGCCGTCGATGCGGACGCGCCGCGCCGCCGGTCCTACGAAAACGGCGACGTCCGGGCGCTCTACGCGTCGGAGCTTCAGTCCCCGACTTCCGCGGCGGCGCACCGCTTGCTGCACACCCACCATGCCGCCCGGCAGTCCCGGCGCTCGCTGCTGATGCGCTTTCTCGACTGTGTCGACCGGCGCGATGGGGCTGCGGCGGCGGACCTGTTCCACCCAGAGGGGGTCTGGTCGACCGCCTCGGCGTTCGGCGAAATCGAAGGTGCGGATCAGATCGAGGCGTTCATCAGCAGCACGCTGCCGCCACGACACTATGCGGCGGCCTACACCCGACACCGCATGGAGACCGCCGCCGACGTCGCCGATCTCACCGTTCTCACTCCGGACGGCGGCCGTAGCAGATTCCATCTGGACCTATGTACGTTCGACCGCGAAAGCAACGCGAAGAGTGTCATCACGAGACTTGTACGCGAAATCCTCTGAGGCCTGCCAAGCCGAGGCCGGGTTCGATCAAGGAGTGCGTTATGACCGACCTTCTTTCGAAGGCAGGAGCGGGCGAGGCGACGGAGTGTCGGGCGATATCGTAAGCAGCGAAGGGTTCTCTGCGCGGACGGCACTTGGCGCGTCTCTCAGAGCGCTTCAAGATCGGGGCCCGAAGACATCAACATCTATTGGGGTATATACCTCAGGAAGCTGATGACCGGTGCTTTCGAGCGGCTCACTGTCGCCCCCAGCGTCGCCGCCACGGAAGAAGGTGGCTGGAGATCGGCGATTTCCGTCAATGGCACACGTGTCGCCTTCGGGCTCACCTACCGCTACCCGTTGGACAGTCCGTTCATCGCGGAGGAGGCGGTAGCCTTCAAGGACCTCCCGACCGGAGAAGACATGGTCGTTTCGTCTGATGATCAGAGCGCGGCTGCCAATGGGACCAGCTTTGGCCCAGAGTTTTCGCCAGACGGAACGCAGGTCGCCTTGTTCCGTGGTCGAGAAAATTCGTGCTGGGCGCCGACTTCCAAACGCCGACTTCAACGGCGACGGGGTCTTTCTCAAGGGTATCGCAAACGGAGCGGTGTCTATGATGTCGAGCAGCGCCGAGGGCGAAGGGCCAATGGCTCCAGTTCGGTCTGTTTCTCTCCTCCCGACCGAGCGACCTTCGCCTTCTCCAGTCGCCTGACAGTCTTGTCGAAGACGACAGAAAAGGCGTCGGAGACGTCTTCATCAAGGACCTCCTAGGCAGATCGCCTCGCAATCGCCGGTCGGGCAGCGCGTGGCCTACAGGTCATCCATCGACCGCGTCGCAACGCCATGGACATAAGCCTCTTGGAGTACGGCCGTCAGCGCCTTTTCCAGCGAGCGCCGGATCTCGAGGAACGAGCGAAAGTAAGAGCCGGTCCGCAGGCGCGGGATGCGTAACTCGACACTGCCGCACGGGTCCGCCAATCCCTGTCGCGGTAGCCATTGCGGTGCGCCAGCCGCTCGGTGCTCTTTTCGCCGTAGTGGGCACCGGTCTTGGCGCCGACCTCCAGTTCCATCAGCCGCTCGGCGGCAAAGCCGATCATCTCGCGCAGCAGGTCCGCATCGCCGCTCATCTCGACAAGCGCGCGAAGGTCCATCATCGGTTTGGTCATCGGGTCTATCCCTCGGTTCAGGTTGGTGTCAGCACCCCGACGCTACCGAAAAACCCGATGGCCACCGACAGCTACACCACTTAGCGTAATCGCCATGTCCCACCCGCTCCATACCGTGGTGCAGGATGACCGCAGCTCAGCGTGTCGCTGAGTAGCGAACATGGAGGCGACGATGAACGTATTTGCGGCACTTGATGTCTCACAAGACCTGACGGCGATCTGCGTGGTCGATGGCGCGGGAACAGTCCTAGCAGAGGCCAAGGTGCGGACCTGTCCAGACGCGATCTCGGCGTGGCTCGCAGGGCAACCGGACGACATGGAAAGGGTAGGCATGGAGACGGGTCCGTTGGCCGTCTGGCTCTGGAATGCACTGACCGAGCGCGGGGTGCCAGTCCTTTGCCTCGATGCCCGCCACGCCAATGGTGTGCTGAAGATGATGCCAAACAAGACGGACCGGCTGGATGCCCGGGGCTTGGCGCAAATCGTCCGGACCGGCTGGTTCCGGGCCGTGCAGATCAAGAGCCACGCCGCCTATGTGACACGCGCCTTGCTGACTGCGCGGGATACGCTGGTCAGCATGCGCGTCCGGCTGGAGAATGAAGTTCGGGGGCTGTTGAAGACCTTTGGCGTGATGTTTGGCAAGCGGGTGGGCGGCTTCAAGCGCCGTGCCGAGGAGATCATCGCACGGGATCTTGCGGTATCGCCCGAACTCGTGCCCGTGTTCGAGGCCCTGATGCAGGCCCGGCGCGACATCCTGGTCAGGATCGCCGATCTCGATCGCCGGATCCGCATGATTGCCAGACGCCATCAGACGGTCCGCTTGCTGATGACCACACCGGGCGTCGGACCGATTACTGCGATGGCAGTCGTCGCGGCCTTCGACGATGCCGGACGGTTCCGTCGCTCTTCGAGTGCCGGGGCCTACCTTGGCCTGACGCCGCGCCGCTACGAGTCAGGCGAGATCAGCCGGAACGGCCGCGTCTCGAAGCGCGGCGATGCCTTCACCAGGAAATGCCTCTTCGAGGCGGCAAACGCGATCTACCGCCGGAAGCTGGGTGGCGGCCGCCTTCGCGATTGGGCCAAGGCAATCGCAGAACGCACCGGACCGCGGAAAGCAAAGGTCGCGTTGGCCAGGAAACTGGCTGTCACGCTGCACGCCATGTGGCGCACCGGCACAGCCTTCCGGGAGGATGCCGTCATCTGAACATGCCAGAACCACAACGCTGACTTCGCCACACCCGAATGCGTCCAGCCGGGACGCGCGGCGAGGGCAAGATCGCTCCCAGGACAGCGGCATTGACCGCGCACACCACTTCGATCTGCCCGACCCTGAACGCAAACATGCGGCGCCCATCGCGGTGATCGCGGAGAGAACCCAAGAGCCCGGCACGCAGAAGGGCCTGATGAGATCAGCACTTGACCAAGGCGATTAGAGAACCTCTCGGGACGTCACCGTTCCGCGCCGTGCTTCTTGGCCAATGCGCCTCGTCCCGATGTTAACCTGCTTCGCCGGTTAACCAAGCAAGCGCGTCTGACTGGGTATGGAAGTCGCGGGTTTCCTCGACTTTGGTACGCTCACCATCGAGCTCGGTGTACTCCTCACCGCGATAGTGAAACTGGCTCTCGCCGTCAGGGCCGCGCACTTGTTTTTGCCACACCTCGCGGGCCCCCTGCGTCTCGAACAGTTCCCATTCAGCATCGGTCATGATGTGCCTCCTGACTTTGCAGTGTCTTTAGAACAACGCACACCTCTCGACGACAGTTGCGGGCGCGCCGGGCAACGGCGCGTTCATGCCCGAATTGAAAGCATTTTCTTTGGCAGGCTCTTATCTGTGAAAGCGCCATGCGTCAGAGTTTTGAAGTATTCATACCCGTCGCTGCCTGCCACCGGGGCCCTCGTGGCAGCAAGTGACCCCCCGCCTGCGAGCGGAGGGTGGTCCATGACCATCGGGGCGCGGGCGCGCCTCAATCGTCTGGCCGCAGGTCGGCCACCTCGTCGGAACTGATGTCCATGGACGCCTCGTTGCTCCAGGCGCCGCGCAGGAAAGAGGCGAGCGTCGCCACCTCTGCATCGGAGAGCCGATCGGCAAAGCCGGGCATGCGCAGCGCGTAGGGGCGCGCGGCGGTCGACGGCAGCTGGCCACCATGCAGGATCATCGAAATCAGCCCGGTTGTTTCTCCGGCTTGCACCAGCGAACTGCCGTCAAGTTCCGGAAAGACACCGTCCGCCCCCTTGCCATCGACGAAGTGGCAGGCCCCGCAGTTGTCGAGATAGAGCCGCGCGCCTTCGGGCATGCCCGGATCGGCGGAGGCCAGCATCGCCTCGGTCTGCGTCGCCGGCGCGTCGGCGAGCCGCTCGCCGAGGCCGATCCGAGCCTCGGCGGTGTCGGAGGCGGGCGCACCGCCGTTGAGCTCCACAAGGTACTGCGCCATGGCGTCGAGGTCGTCGCCGGTGAGATATTGCGTGCTGTCTTTCACCACGAGGGACATTTCGCCGTTGATCGCGGCGTGGGCGTTGCGCCCGGTCGACAGGATGCCCGCGATCTGATCCGCACTCCAGCCGGCAATCGCGCTGCCGTCGCCGCGCAGTGCCGGCGCGCTCCAGCCCGCGATGACGCCGCCCGACAGGAACTCGGGGTCCTCGGCGGTAAAGCCAGCCTGCGCGAAGACCGCGTTGCGCGGGCTATGACACGCCCCGCAGTGGCCCGGCCCTTCTACGAGGTAGGCGCCGCGTTGCAGCGGCTCGTCCGACGACGCGCCTGCCGCAAAGCCGATCTCTGGCAGAGCGACCCATTTCCATGCGCGCAGACCCCAACGCTGGTCAAAGGGGAAAGGCAGATCGTTGGCCGCCACCTCTGACCGCACCGGCTCCAGCTCTTCGGTGAAATAGGTGTAGAGCTTTACGATATCGGCTTCGGTGAACCCACGATAATTGGCGTAAGGCATCGCCGGGTAGAGGTGACGCCCGTCGTTGTCGAGCCCATCGACCAGCGCGCTGCGGAATTCCGCCAGAGTCCAGTCACCGATGCCGGTGTCCGGGTCGGGCGTGATATTGGGCGAATGGATGGTGCCGACAGGGCTTTCGATCGCCCGCCCCCCCGCGAAGGGCTCTCCATCCTCGGCGGTGTGGCAGGCCGCGCAATCGGCGAGGCGCATGGCGTACTCTCCGCTTGCCTCCGGATCGTCTCCGGCTGCCATGGCCTGCGGCTCGCTGCGCGAGACCGGCCAGAAGATGAAGGCGAGCAGTCCGACGACGCCCACGATCACGAGAGTGCCTACGATGCGGATCAGAGTTTTCATGATGGCATCTCCTCAGGCCAGCGGCCGCGGGTTGGGCAGGTAATCGTTGACGATGGCGT
The DNA here is from genome assembly GCF_056161345.1 of Salipiger sp. ABF4_146. Lineage (NCBI taxonomy): Bacteria > Pseudomonadati > Pseudomonadota > Alphaproteobacteria > Rhodobacterales > Roseobacteraceae > Salipiger > Salipiger sp. ABF4_146. The sequence continues at coordinate 91,752 of NZ_JBSWYX010000016.1, forward strand.
CGGCGGTCCAATACGCCAGCGCTCCTACCGCGCCGGTGGGGTTGTACTGGATGTTCTGCGGGAAGGCAGAGGCCCCCAGCACAAAGACGTTGTGCTGGCCCCAGGTCTGCTGAAAACGATTGATCGACGAGGTCTGCGGGGTCTCACCCATGATCGCCCCACCGACGTTATGCGTCGTTTGGTAGGGCCGCACGTCGTAGATCGCGCCGTCGTCCTTGTAGCTCGACTGCCAGCTGTCCGGCTCCATCGCCCGTACGATCTCCTCGATCCGCTGGCGCATGAACTGCGTCATTCGGATGTCGTTGTCCTTCCAGTTGAAGGTCATGCGCAGCAAAGGCCGCCCGTGCGGGTCGGTGTAGGTTGGGTCGAGATCGAGATAGCAGTCGCGGTACGCCATGTTCGAGCCGTGCGATCCCAGCGACGTCGAGTGACCGTAGTGCTCGCCCACCGCTTGCTTCCAGCCCGCGCCCCAGCTTGGCGTGCCCTCGGGCACCGCGATGCCCCGGATCGGCTGGCCGTTGGAATGGCCGCAGGTCATGTAGCTGCCGCCGATGAAGCCTTCCGCGGCGTAGTCGATCTGCTCCATGCCGAAATCATTGATCGACATGCCCGACGACCCGGCGGAGACGAACGGATTGAACTGGCGGTCCGCGAAGAACATCGTGGTGCCGCCGTTCATCTGATAGGAGTAGTTCTTGCCGGTGGTGCCGGTGCCGGTGCGCGGATCGTAGGGCTCGCCGATTCCCGACAGAAGCATCAGGTGGACGTTGTGGATCGCGTAGGCGGCGAGAATGACGATGTCGGCGGGCTGGGTGACCTCCTCTTCGGCCTCGGCGTCCCAGTAGGTGACGCCGGTGGCGGTCTGCCCGTCCTCGGCGAGATTGACCCGCAGCACCTCGGAATTCACCCGGTAGTTGAAGTTTTCGTAGCGCTTGAGGGCATCGAGGATGCAGGTCTGCGGCGAGGACTTCGAGTAGTTCAGGCAGCCATACCGCGCGCAAAATCCGCAGTAATTGCAGGGCCCCAACTGCATGCCATACTCGTTTACATGCGGCGCCGAGGCATTGGCGGCGGGGCGCGGAAAGGGGTGATACCCCATCTGCCGCGCCACGTCGGCGAAGTGCAGACTGTCGGGTTGCTGCTTGAGCGGCGGCAGCGGGTAGTCGCGCGCCCGCGACGGTTCAAACGGATTGCCGCCTTCGATGGTCTCGCCGTTCACGTGCCCAGCCTGCCCGGAGATCCCGGCCATGTTCTCGAAGCGGTCGTAGAAGGGCTCCAGTTCCTCGGCGGTGACGCCCCAGTCTTGGATCGTCATGTCCTCGGGGATGATGTCGGCGCCGAAGGTTTCCTCGACATAAGAGCGCAGACGGTACTCTTGCGCCTGCGGACGCCAGGTCTGGCCGTTCCAGTGAATACCGGCCCCGCCGACCCCGTCACCCGGCAGGAACGAGCCGAGCCGCCGGTAGGGCATGGCCTCTTCGTCGAGGCTGCGGCGGATGGTGAGGGTCGATGCTTTCGGCCTCTGCATGAAGCCGTAGCGGATGCCGAAGCGCAGTTCGTCGATCACCTCGGGATACTTGAAATCGGGCACCGTCGAGCGGTCCGGCCCCCGTTCCAGCGCGAGGATGTCGAGACCTTCCTTGGCCAGTTCGATCCCGGCGATTGCGCCGGTCCAGCCGAGGCCGACGATGACCACCTCACGTTTCGCGTCAGTTCTAGCCATGGATCACGCCCTTTCGCCGGAAATCGAGACCGGGCCGAGCGGGTAATCTTCCTCGCGTCCGACCCATTCTGCGTAGCTGCCCCGAGCGCCGGGGAAGCCGATGTAGCTCCAGGCCGCCATGCCGGCGTTGCCGCCGTACATGGGATCGGCGAAATAGCCTTCCTTGGTGTTCTGCACGAGCAGCGAGAAGAACTCCTTCAACTCGGGCGTCAGGCCGAAATCGGCGCTGCCGCCGCCGCCGGTGGATTCCGCGACCTCTGGGCGCGACCCGCTGTTGCGGTTGCCTTCCTCCAGCGCCGTGAGGACCTCGTCCTGTTGCGCTTCGTCGAGGTCGGCAAACACGCTGCCAAATCTGTTGGTGCAGGCGGTGTCGATGGCCTCGATGGCCCCGCGGTAGATCTCGGCGGGGGTCAGCGGGCTCTGCGGTCCGAGCGTATCGGGGGCGTCGGGCTTGAAGGGGCCTTCCATGTAGAGGTCCGTGGCCTTGCCGAAATCGCCGGCGAGTTGCAGGTCGATGAACACCGGAACACGGGTTTCCAACGCTCCGGGGCCGTCACCGTCAGAGGGAATGATGCGCGATGTGGCTGCCATCACGAACGCCCATTCCGCCGCGCTCAAATATTCTGGGCTGTAGGCGGCGAGGGCAGGCGCCTCTTGCGCGGCCGATTTTCGCGCGGCTACAGCAAGCGCCGACGCCGCGGCGGTGCCTCCGAGAAATCCGCGGCGGGTGGTCTTCAAATGCTCAGACATCAAAATGGGTCTCCCAAAGGTTAGGCGGGCTCTTCTACGCGCGGCGCGGTACAACCGGGGCGCAAGAGGAGGCTCCGCACGGGATGCCGTCTTCCAGTGTCTAAAACGCTAGAGTGGTAATTTGTTCTGTCGAATATATTCTAGGTTGTGAACCTGTCGCGCCAGCCATCGGTATGTGACCGATGGCTGTTGAGTAGGCGCTATCGCCCTGTTCGCTCTTCGTAAGGGCCCGGATTTCCTGAAATTCCTTGGCGATGCTCAGTGGCAAGGCTGCGACGTCGGACGGGACGGCGGCAGGGTCCTCTCGGCCGTCATGCAGGCTCTGGCTGTCGTCGATCCACTGCAACACGATTTCCCGCTCGGCAGGTCCGAGCAGGTCGACCAGCTTCGCCAGCAGCCGCCGGTGGGCCCAGCAGCCGCCGGTGGGCAATGACGCTCGCCTCAAGTTCGACGAGCCGGGTTTCGAATTCGGACATGGCCGGCCTCCTTTCAAACCGGCCGGACGTCCGATGCAAACTCGGGGCGGATCTCCGGGCTCGGATCTTCCTGCGGCGGTTCGGGCGGAAGCTCGGGCTCGGGCTCAGGCGGAATCCCGGGCGGCAGATCGGGCTCAGTCGGAACCTCGCTGGGCGGCTCGCCCGGTATGTCGGGATCCGGCGCGGGAGGCGCTTCGTTCGGCGGCAGGTCTGGTGGCGGTGTGTTCGGCTGCTGTGCAAGGGTGGCGGGTACGGGTATCGCGGCCTCCTTTCTTCTCGCTGAGAAAACGCAACGCCGCCGCCCTTGAGCGCAAAGCAATTTCTCGGCAGCTTGGCCCGCCATGCAACGCCGCCCGCGGCGTATGTCAGTTCCGGGATGTTCTCCTCGCTTGCGAAGAAACCCGAAATCAGCGTCGTTCCGTGGCCCCTGCGTGTTGGAGCCTGCACGGGCGGGCCGCCGCTTTCGCGCCACAGGAGGTCGAGCGCGCCACTCTGGTCATCCAGCGACCAACTGACCTCCACCTGTCCTTCGGGAACGCTGAGCGCGCCGTATTTCGCCGCATTGGTCGCCAGTTCATGGATGACGAGCGCAAGGTCGAATGCCACGGATTCTGTAAGTTTGACGGCGGGACCCTGCATTGTGAGCCGGTCCCGACCCGGCGCGTAGGGGGCGACGTGATCCTCCACCAGTGCGCCGAGCGCGTTCTCGCCGCTCCCCTCGCTTGCAAGTCGGATGTGCGCGTCGGAAAGATTGCGCAGACGTTCCCCGAAAGCCTCGGTAAGTTCCTCGACGGTCTGCGCCTTGCGCGCGGTCATCTTGAACAGCGATTGCAGCACCGCGAGGCTGTTGCGGACACGATGCCGCAACTCGCTGAGCAGGAAGGTGGTGCGTTTCTCTTCCTCTTCCAAGCGCCGGAGCAGGTCACGGGTTCGGAATTGGCGCTTGCGGGTCGCCGCGAGCGTTCCGAAGAGCCTGACGAGCACCGCGGGCGGGGCCGGTCGTTCCAAAAGCACGTAGGAGGCAGACTCGATTTCCCGGTCGAGCACGGCACATGCGGGCGGCCGCCGGTCCGCGCTGCTCACAAGGATCAGAATAGGCAGGCGCGACCACTCCGGCTCGGCTTTCATCACATCGGCAAGGATGCCGCCGGCCTCCTTGTCCGCCGCCTCATGGCTGAGCACCACGAAGAGGGCCTCCGGCGCGTCAGGCGGGCCGAGATGCTCCGCGAGGTCCCCCGCGCCGGAGAGGCAGCGCGCTTGCAGTCCGCCCGATTCAACGCATGCGGCGAGTGCATTTGCGTCGTTGCCCAGCGGGGCGAGGACAAGCACGGGGTGCCCTTGCCGAGCGGCTTGGAACTCACGATCCGCCAAGGTGACCCGCCGACTTGGCCCGCGCCTCGGTTTCCTCGGAAATATTGCGAACCTCGACCGCGCCGGGTCGAATGACCAATTCCTCGATGTTGCGCTTGTGGTCGCCGTGCCGTTTCTTGACCACCGCGATGGATCTGCGGATGTCAGCGCCGCTTTCGTATTGCCGCAGCAGGATCACCGAGTCCGCAATGAAGCTGCTGTCGAATTCGGTTCTTGGCGGCTCGCCAAGCAGGCCGTGCTGCGAAAGCGTCACGATGACCAGCACCTGTCGTCGTGTCAGGTGCTGAATGAGCGTGTGCAAATGCGTGATAGCGTGCTTCTGGTCCGGCAACGCCTCAAGATACCCGGTGATGCTGTCGATCACCACCACACGCGCACCGTTGTCGACCGATTCCAGCACCGCATTGGAAAATTCGCCCGGTGACAGTTCGGCGGGGTCAAAGTGATTGAGAAGGATCCGGCGGTCCGCTTCCTGATCTTCAATGTCCAGCCCGACGCCGGCAGAGCGGCCGCGCAGCACCTCGGGACGTTCCTCGAACAGGAACAGCGCCGCCGTGAGCCCGCGGTTTGCCGCGTCCGCGCTCAGGACCGTCGCCATGGTGGACTTACCGGTGCCCGACTGCCCGGCAATCAAGAGCGCCGAGCCGAATTCGATGCCGCCGCCGAGCAGGCTCGCCAGCGCTTCGTGGTGAGGAACGAGCCAATCCTCGAGCCGCACAGGCTTGGCCTCCTGCGGAATGACCCGCGGATAGACGATCAGCCCGCCCGTCGCGATCTTGAAGTCATGGTACCCCTGCGTGTAGCGCGCGCCGCGCAACTTGGTGACGGACAAGCGCTGCTGCGGCACGCCGATCGCGGGGGTCACCGTCTCAAGCTTGATCACGCCGTGCACGATGCCCTCGGCGTTCCGTTCGCCGCCAGCAGGTTCTAGGTGATCGACCAGCAAAGAGGTGGCTTCGACCTCGCGCAGCTTGCGCCGCAGAGAGAGCAGTTCCCGACGGTAGTGCGTCGGCGCATCCGACAGCAACCGCAGTTCCAGCAGCGAGTCGAAGACGAACAGATCGGGCTTTGTTTCTTCCAGCGCCGCCGCGACCTGATCCATGAGCCTCACCAGATCGGCTTGGTTGTTGTCCACCGAGAACACCCGCTCGTCGCTCGATGCGCCCAGTTCAGGGGTGAAGACGGATATGCCATCGAGATCGAAGCCATGCGACCGGGCAATCATATCCAGTTCGGGTCGGGACTGCGCGATGCTGAAGAACACCCCGCGCTTTCCCTGCTTGGCGCCTTCGACAAGGAACTGCAGTGCCAGGGTCGTCTTGCCGGTTCCGGGGGCACCCTCGATGAGCATGATCCGGTCTTGCGGATATCCTCCATGCAGCACACGGTCCAAACCAGAGATGCCCGTCGCGACAGCGTCTCCGAAAATTCCCTCTGGCATGCATTATCCCCCAATATCCACGTGCTGAAAATTTGCCTGCGGTCGTGCGCAGTTGGACTGGATGCTAGAAGAGATCGCTTGATAGTCAAAGGCATCTCCCCTTTGGAGCGCGCCCGGGCCGCTTTGGGCCGCTTCGGGCCGGTCGCGGAGAGGCCAGTTTCGAGCCGCGGTGCGCCGGGTGAACAGGCCCGGCGGTCTGAAGGTCTTGGGCTGATCACAATGATAGCATGGTGGCGGAGCGTACCCGGTCACTGAACCCAGAGGCGCGGACGTCGGACGTGCAAAAGACCAATGCGCGCTTTGTCTTCTGGCACATTGGACGTCCGTAAAGCCTGTTCTCTCTGCTCTCGCCGAAGACATCGACACGCTTGGTGCCCGGAATTTCCGGAACTCTATCGGCGCGCGAGTGGTTCTGGTTTCAGGGTCGCCGCCCGTCGGGCGGTCCAAAGCCACCTTCAAAAAGAGAGCCACATGCGCACACGATTCACAGTGAACGGTGAGCCCCGCGAGGTCGAGCACGACACGCGCGCCACCCTGCTCGACACCCTGAGAGACCAGCTCGACCTGACCGGCACGAAGAAGGGCTGCGACCACGGTCAGTGCGGCGCCTGCACGGTTTTGGTCAACGGCCAGCGGGTCAATTCCTGCCTGTGCCTCGCCGCCATGCACGAAGACGATGAGGTGACCACCATCGAAGGGCTCGGCAGCCCGGAGGCTCTGAGCGCTCTGCAAAAAGCCTTCGTGGCCAAGGACGGCTACCAGTGCGGCTTTTGCACGCCCGGCCAGATCGTGTCGGCCACCGCGATGCTCGAAGAGCTGCGCGCCGACGACCCGTCCTACGCCTCGGCCTCGCTGGAGGGCGAGATGCCGCTCGACGACACCGAGATCGCCGAGCGCATGAGCGGCAACCTATGCCGCTGCTCCGCCTATCCGCTGATCCGAGAAGCCATCGCCATGGCCGCCGAGGTGAAATCATGAGGGACTTCGATTACACGCGGGCCGAAACGCTGTCCGGCGCTGCGGGCGAACTCGGCGAGGACGCGAGCATCATCGCTGGCGGCACCAACCTGCTCGACCTGATGAAAATACAGGTGATGACGCCATCGCGGCTGGTGGACATCACGCGGATCGACGGCCTCAAGGACGTTTCCGAAGACGGTGACAGCCTGCGCATCGGCGCGCTGATCACCAATTCCGAACTGGCGGCGGACCCCCGCGTCCGCAACGGCTGGCCGCTGCTGTCGCGCGCCATCCTCGCCGGGGCTTCGGCGCAGATCCGCAACAAGGCCACCACCGGCGGCAATCTTCTCCAGCGCACGCGCTGCCCGTATTTCTACGACACGGCCATGCCCTGCAACAAGCGCAACCCGGGCGAGGGCTGCGCGGCGAAAGAGGGCGTGGGACGGATGCTGGCGATCTTCGGCACCTCCGAGCATTGCCTTGCGGCGCATCCCTCGGACATGGCGGTGGCGCTGACTGCGTTGCGCGCCGAGGTCGAGATCCGCACGCCGCAGGGCGCGGCGCGCCGCATCCCATTGAGCGAGCTTTACAACCTGCCTGGTGACCGCCCGGACCTCGAAACCGTGCTGGCGCCTGACGAGATCATCACCGCCGTCTGTCTGCCCGCGCCGATGGTCGACACCCGGCAGGTCTACAAGAAGGTACGGGATCGCGCGTCCTATGCGTTCGCGCTGGTCTCTGTCGCAGCGGCCGTCGCTATGGAAGGCGACCGCATCGCTTCGGTGTCCTGCGCCTTCGGCGGCGTGGCGCCGCGGCCTTGGAGTGACCCGCAGGTCGAAGAGGCGCTTGTTGGCGTGGTCCCATCCGATGAGGCCTTCGGACAGGCCGCGGACAGGCTGCTGCAGCAGGCGCGTTGCCATCCTGAAACCGAGTTCAAGAAGCCGCTGCTGCGGCGCACCCTGATCGCCGCGCTGCGCGAGGCCACCGGCCTTGCCGCGTCCGCGCCCGGCGTCGAGACCGCGAGGATCCCGGCATGACCAAGACATTCCGCATGGACGAGGCGCAGCCGCGCCTTTTGGACGAAACAGGGCAGGGGATCGTCGGCGCCCCGCTCGACAGGCCCGAGGGCCCCAAGAAGGTGTCGGGCCGCGCCGCCTACGCCGCTGACGGGCTGCCCCCACACGCGGCGCACGGGGTGCTGGTGCGCGCGACCATCTCGCAGGGGCGTATCACCTCGATCGACGAGTCTTCGGTGTCGGGCATGCCGGGCGTGCTTGGCGTGTTCCACGGCCCGAAGATGATCCGCAATCCCGCGCAGGGCATGGCGGGGGCCGCGCCGGTGCAGCCGGACGACGAGGTGCATTATCATGGCCAGCCAATCGCGCTGGTGGTGGCCGAGAGCTTTGAGGCCGCGCGCGACGCGGCGCAGCGGCTGACGGTGAACTACGAGGCCGAGGACGGTGTGATCACCGATCCGGCCCGCAGCGAGACGCACGAGCAGGGCGATCCGGAAACGGCGGGCGATTTCGAGGCGGCCTTCGCGGCCTCCAAGGTCACGCTGGATCGCACCTATACCACCGCGCCCCACGCGGCGGCGGCGATGGAGCCGCACGCGGCGGTGGCGGAATGGGACGGCGATGCGCTCACCCTCCGCGGCGCGCTGCAGATGCTGCGCTTCAACAAGAAGGAACTGGCGGACTCGCTGGGGATCGACGCCGAGCAGGTGCGCATTCTCTCGCCCTACATCGGTGGCGGCTTCGGCTCCAAGCTGGGGATTGGCCCCGAGGCGGTGGCGGCGGCCCTGGCCGCGCGCGAGCTGGGGCGTCCGGTGCGCGTGGTGATGACCCGGCAGAACGTCTTTGACAGCGTGCTGCGCCGGACCGAAACCAGCCAGCGCCTGCGCCTCGGCGCGGACAAGGACGGCCGGCTGCGCGCGCTCTCGCATGACGACCGCGTGTCGAACATCCGCGATGAAGGCTTCGCCGAGCCGGTGAGTCAGGCCTCGCAGTTCCTCTACGGTGCCGAAGGTCTGAGCTTCACCCAGACGCTGGCCCGGATCAGCCGCACCCCGACCGGCTCCGTCCGTGCGCCGGGCGAGGCGGTGGGGATGCTGGCGCTCGAGCAGGCCATGGACGAACTGGCCGAAGATCTGGGCACCTGCCCGGTGGAGTTGCGCCTGAAAAACCTGCCCGACAAGAACCCGATGACCGACCAGCCGTTCAGTGCCACGCGCCTCGCAGATTGCCTGCGCGACGGCGCCGAGCGGTTTGGCTGGGCCGATCGCAAGCCGATGGGCGAGCGCCGAGAGGGCGATTGGTACGTCGGCATGGGGATGGCTTCGGCGGCGCGGTCGAACATGCTGATCAAGTCCGCTGCGCGGGTGCGCCTGACCGGCGACGGCGCGGTGGTCGAGACCGACATGACCGACATTGGCACCGGCAGCTACGCCACCCTCGGCCAGATCACCGCAGAGATGCTCGGCCTTCCGATCGCGCAGGTCGAGGTGCGCCTTGGCGACACCAGCTTCCCCGGCGCGTCCGGGTCCGGCGGCTCCTTCGGGGCTAACTCCGCCGGCTCGGCGACCTTCCTCGCGGCGAAGGCGATCCGCCAGACACTCGCCGACCGCATGGGGTGCAGCCTGTCCGAGCTCACCCTGCAGGACGGCATCGCCCGCGGCGGCAACCGCGAGGTGCCGCTTTCCGAACTGGTCGACGCAGAGCTCGTCGAGGAAGCCAGCGTCGAGGCCGGGGGCACCTCCGAGAGCCACTTCTCCTCGGGCTTCGGGGCGCATTTCGCCGAGGTGGCGGTGCATGCCTACACCGGCGAGGTACGCGTGCGCCGCATGCTCGGCGTGATGGCCATGGGCCGCATCCTCAACGAGAAAACCGCGCGTTCGCAAGCGCTTGGCGGGATGATCTGGGGGCTCGGCTCGGCGCTGACCGAGGAGCTGTCGCACGATCCGCGGACCGGCCATCTGGCAACACGCGACCTCGCCAACTACCACGTGCCTGCGCATGCGGATGTGCCCGGAGAGCTCAAGGTGGTGTTCCTTGAAGAGCGGGATGACATGGCGAACCCGATCCAGACCAAGGGCATCGGCGAACTGGGCATCTCGGGCGCCGGAGCGGCGGTGCTCAATGCGGTGCGCAACGCTTGCGGCGCGCGGGTCTACGACATGCCCGCCACCCCCGACCGGGTGATCGCAGCGATGGACGCCGCGGGTTCCTGACCCACAGTCCCCCGCCGCTTGTGCGGCGGGGGACGTGTGCATCGATCCAGCGATGGCCAAGCCGACGGGTGTGCCGCAAGGCGGCGAATAGCTTGTTGTCAGCGCAACGGCACGCTTTCACTGCGGCGCCGTTGGCCTTTTTAAGGGCCGTTGGGCCGCGAGCGTTCTCATGTGCGCACTCCGGGTTCGAATTCAGCTCGGTCTCGCGCGGCGGGTGCTTCTTCCTAGCGGCGCTAGCAGCTTTATCCGTCAGGCGCCCATCGCCTAACAGGCCGCTGAAGAAGTCGGCGAGGTGGAACGGTTTCCTTTCGGCAGAACTGGTCAGGTTTGGCTTCGGGTGTTTCGGCGCAGAAGGCGCGCGTGTCTGACGCGGTCTCTCGTCATTATGCGGCCAACAGCCGGGGCCGTCGCGCGAGGTTGTTTGCGGCCATCGTAAGGATGAAGCGGGAGCGCACCCTTTCGAGGCCGCGATAGACGGTCTGAGCCATGCCGCCGACGGTCTTGGCCCAGCCGAAAGCCTCTTCGATCCGTTTGCGGTGCTTGATCGACAGGGCGTAACCTGGACACCTCCGGAAACCACTGGCTGATTGATGATCATCGTGATTCACTGTCCGTAACGGGTGGAGGGGATCATGGCCAAGCAATCAG
>NZ_JBSWYX010000017.1:0-100495 GCF_056161345.1 Salipiger sp. ABF4_146
GCCGCGACGCGCCGCACCCGCTACGCGGCGACACCGACGTCGAACTGGTCGGCGCCACCAATGACATCGGCTATGTCACGCCGGGCGAATGTGTGGAGTACACGATCAACGTCGCCGAGGCCGGTACCTATGCGCTCGGCCTCAACGCCAAGACCCCGATCGGCGGCAACTCCATCGCCGTCTCGCTTGGCGGCGGTGCCACCTTGGCCAGCTTCGACCTGCCCGACAGCAACGGGCCCGACACCGGCTTCGGCGGCACCACCTTCGCCGAGACGCCAACCACCGAGATCGCCCTCGCGGCCGGAGAGCAGACCCTGCGCTTCACCTTCGACGGCGCCCTGGCCAGCAATGGCTATATCCTCGACTTCCGCAGCTTCTCGCTGGAGCAGGTGGAGACCAACGCCGCGCCGGTGGCAGGACCGCTCGCCGATGCCGAGGCCGAGGAAGGCGGGGCGATCTCGCTCGATGTCGCCGCGGCGTTCAGCGATCCCGACCTCGACACGCTGAGCTTCACCGCAACCGGCCTGCCCGCGGGGCTGTCGATCTCGCCCACCGGCCAGATCACCGGCACCGCGCCGCAGGTGGACGCCGACACCGACTACACGGTGACGGTCACCGCCACCGACCCGGACGGGCTGGCGACCAGCAGCAGCTTCACCCTCAGCGTTGCCGACGTGCCGGTGACCGGCCCCGAACAGGCGCCCTTCCCCGGACCCGACGCGCCGCTGCTCGACGGCAGCCTGACCGTCGCCGCAGCCAACTTCGACAGCGGCGGACAGGGGGTGTCGTGGAACGATGATCCGGGCCGCGACGCGCCGCATCCGCTGCGCGGCGACACCGACGTCGAACTGGTCGGCGCCACCAATGACATCGGCTACGTCACGCCGGGCGAATGGGTGGAATACACGATCAACGTCGCCGAGGCCGGCACCTATGCGCTCGGCCTCAACGCCAAGACCCCGATCGGCGGCAACTCCATCGCCGTCTCGCTTGGCGGCGGTGCCACCTTGGCCAGCTTCGACCTGCCCGACAGCAACGGGCCCGACACCGGCTTCGGCGGCACCACCTTCGCCGAGACGCCAACCACCGAGATCGCCCTCGCGGCCGGAGAGCAGACCCTGCGCTTCACCTTCGACGGCGCCCTGGCCAGCAATGGCTACATCCTCGACTTCCGCAGCTTCTCGCTGGCCGAAGTTGGCGGCGCCACCCCGGTCACCCCGCCGGAAGGCCCGGCGCCGTCGTTCACCCCGGTGCGCGTCGAAGCCGAAGCAATGGATCTCGCCGGGTTCTCAGTGTTTAACAACGGTCACGGCTCCGGCGACCAGATGATACAGGCCTCGGGCGGTGGTTCACATGTGGCCGGCTTCGACTTCACTGCGGCGTCGGGGGTCTATGACTTCACACTGGGCTACTTCGACGAATCCGACGGACAGTCGAGCCTCGATATTCTGGTCAACGGCGAGATTGTCGACAGCTTCGTCTGGGATGCCGATGCGGGCAGTGCTTTGGTCGAGGCCTCATCCTTTGCCGAGCGGCAGATCCTTGGCCTTGAACTCGAAACCGGGGATCGCGTCGAACTGTCCGGCACCCCAAGCGGCGGCGAGCCGCTGCGGGTGGACTTCCTGGAGTACGTTTACACCGACGAGTTCCTGTTCTGATCGCGGCGGCGGGCGCGGCTTCCCCCGCGCCCGCCCGAATAGACTGATGTCCCGAGGCTGATGGATGCTACCGGTCGCAGCGGATTGTCTCGAGAGCGTCGAGGGAGGTGTGGTCTTCCCCTTGTTGGCGCTGGAGCGAGGACATATGGTGCTCAATTCTGAGTAAGCCAAACTTCCTCCGCCCGAAAGTTGAAGACCCCGCAATGACCCTGCGCGACCACCCGACCCTGCACCCCAGGAACCTTCGACGTACACTTGCGGCACGGGTTCCACAAAAGGCCTTGAGGGATCTTTGGAACCGTCGGCGCTTTGGACCCGGCGCACCTCTCAGCGACGAGTGCATCTTTGTTTCTCCGGGCGATGTGCGGCATGTCTATGCGGCCAGCAACAGCGCATCTGCGCCGGTTTTCCAACGCCGCCACAGCGGATTGGTCCGCGGGGGCGACTGGGACCTGTCGCGCAAGCCGCTCCCCGAAACCCGGGCCATGCGCGTGCTGCAAGACCGCTTCCTGCGCGGGATGAGCTGGGCGGAAACAGGTGTCGTGGACTACCACCTCGCCATTATCGCGAAGAAGGGCGTCTCCGAGGGGTTGCGGACGACGCAGGACATCATGGCACGGTACGAAACCTTCGACCGGGTCTTCGAAGAGGCCCAGCGGACCGGCCGGCTGCGCACGCGCCGCGAACTGTCTGGATATTTCCGGCGGGAGCACGGCGGAATTTTCTTTCATATCGCCCGGGACGGAGAGCCCCTGCGGGCAGGTGGCGGGCGACATCGTTTCGCCATAGCCCGTATCCTTGGACTGGTCATCGTCCCGGCGCAACTCGGTGTCATCCACCCCGAGGCCGTGCGCGCCGGGCACCTGGAACGCCTGCGCAGCCCCTGCTGAGCACCAAAACGCCCCGCGCGCGAGGTCGCATCTCAGCAGTCGACGTCGGTGTTTGGCATCTCCGTGGGGCCGTGCGTGCAGACGGAGGACGGCTGGGAGCCAGATCTCGTGCCCGAGCCGCGACCGGCGGGCGACCTCCTGCGTCCTCATGTCCACCGCGGTCATCGTGCCGTTCGGCGACATCTGGCAGGGAATGCCGTTCGGCGACCTATAACGCTCCTTGGCGTTGATGGCTTAGGGCGTGCCGACCAGCAGCTCTTTTTGTCGCCGCTGATCTGCATTTCTCGCCGTCGCTGGCTTCCGCGTTCCCCTGTCAGGGCACCAATTGCACTTCGAGGCCAAGGCACGGACGAAATCCGCACCATCGGCCAAGACACGCATCTGCCGGTGCTGGTGGGCTCGGCCGTCCCCAAGGGCAAGGTGCGCCCGCCCCCCGTCCTGACCATGCCAAGACGGGGCGCAGGCCGTGCCGCCTCAGCTGCCGCCGAATTTCGGTGCGCGCTTCTCGTGGAAGGCCAGCACGCCTTCGCGGAAATCGTCCGACTGGCGCAGGCGCGAGTAATTGTAGCCCTCGATCTCGATCGCGGTCTGCAGGTGGCATTCTTCGGTCTGGTTCAGCATCTTCTTTGCCGTACGCTGCGCCATCGGCGAGAAGGCCAGCAGTTCTTCGGCCAGCTTGTCGGTCGCCACCTCAAGTTGGTCGTCGGGGTGGATCTCGGTCGCGATGCCCCAGTCATAGGCCTGCTCGCCGGAGATCCGGCGCGAGCGCATCACGATGTCCTTCGTCCGGGTGATGCCGACGATTTTCTGCAGCCGGGCCGAACCGCCGGAGCCGGGAATCTGGCCGAGTTTCTGCTCGGGCAGCGCGTAGCGGGTGGTCGGCGTCACCAGGCGGAAATCGCAGGCCAGCGAAATCTCGAAGCCGACCCCGAAGGTATAGCCGCGGTTGGCGACGATCACCGGCTTCTCGCAGCGCGCCGGCGCGGCGATGTTGTCGGCAAGCTTGGAGACATGCTCGGGGCTCGCCTCGAGGAAGCCGCGGATATAGCCGCCCGAGGAGAAATGCTCACCGATCGCGCGCAGCACGATGACGCGAACGCGCGGGTCAGCATCGAGCGCTTCGAAGGCCGCGCGCAGCTCGTCGCGCTGACCCATCGAGATGGTGTTGTAGTCGCCGCGGTCGAGGATGATGTCGCCGCGCTGGCGTGCCTCGTCCACCTCGACGGTGAACCCGTCAAAGGTCTTGCCCGACAGGTCGTTGAAATGCTGGTTCATGGGTCTTCTCCTTTGAATTAGGTCAGCTAGCCTGGCGCTCGGGGCAGGTCTCGGCCTTGGTATAGTCCCCGGCGACAAGCATGCGGCGCAGCAGCTTGCCGACGGGAGATTTCGGAAGTTCGGTGACAAAGACGATGCGCCGCGGACGCTTGTGGCTCGGCAGCCCGGCGCGGGCATGCGCCTCTATCTTTTCGGTGGTCATGCCCGGCGTCGGCTCGACGAACGCGGCGACAATCTGGCCCCAACGCTCATCGGGAAGACCGACCACAGCGACATCGCCGATGCCGTCGAGCAGCGACAGATAGCTCTCGACCTCGACCGGCGAGACGTTCTCGCCGCCGGTGATGATCATATCGTCGGTGCGCCCGGTGACGTAGAGATCGCCGTCGGCGTCGAAACGGCCCATGTCTCCGGTGAAGTACCAGCCGTGGTGCAGCGACTTGGCATCACCGTCCGGGCGCCGCCAATAGCCTTCGAAGGCCTCGTCGCCAGCCAGATCGGCAATAATCTCGCCCTCTTCGCCCGGCGCGCAGAGCGCTTCGGGATCCTTGGCGCTCGGGTCGACGATACGAATGCGCTGGTTGAGCGCAGCGCGGCCCGCCGAGCCGGGCTTCGACGGCGCGTTCTGGTGGATAGTGAAGGTATAGACCTCGGATGAGCCGTAGTGGTTGACGAAAAGGTCCGGCTGAAAGGTCTGATCCAGCCGCTTCAGCAGCCCGTCCGACATCGACGCCCCGGCGAAACCGAGCAGCCGCACCGAACTGATGTCGGTCTTCGGCAACTCGGGAGACTCCAGCATGGCGTGATAGAGCGTCGGCACCAGATAGAGGCAACTCACCCCCTCGGTGGCGATCAGCCGCAACGCCTCGGCCACGTCAAAGCGGCGCAGACAGATGAAGGTGCCGCCGATCAGGCTCATCGCCAGCAGCGAGCGCACGCCCATCGTGTGATAGAGCGGCATGACGCCGAGCGTGACCTCGCCGTGGCGGTAAGTGTTCTGCGCCACATGCGCCACCGCCGCGGCGCGCTCAGCGCGGTGCCGGCGCGGCACGCCCTTTGGCCTACCGGTGGTGCCCGAGGTGTAGAGCATCAACGAGAAATCCTCCGGTCCGGCTGCGGGGACCGGCAGCGGCTCGGCGGGCATACGGGCAATCTCCAGCGCCTCGATGTCGACGCAGGGGATGCCGACGGCGTCGTCAGCGTCCTGCGCCGCCGAATGCGAGACCGGCTCGCTGAGCAGCAGCTTGGCCGCGCTGTCGCTCAGAACGTAGCCAAGCTCTTCGCCGGTGGCGCGCCAGTTGACCGGAGTGACGATGGCGCCGGTAAACTGGCAGGCCCAGTGCAGCGTCGCCGCCTCCCAGGTATTTTGCAGCGCGGTGACCACATGGTCGCCGCGCCCGACACCCTGTGCCGCCAGCCAGCTGGCCAAAGCGCCGATCCGGCCCGCCCAGTCGGCGTAGCTCAGGCGGGTGTCGCCATCGACGATTGCGATGCGCGCGGCGTCACGCTCGACGCTGGCCTGAAAACTGGTCGCGAGATCAAACATGGACTCCTCCTCTGAGTTCCTCCGCCGCGTCCAACGCGGCGGCAATGATCGGGGCGTAGCCGGTGCACCGGCAGAGATGGCCGCCCACGACCCCTTCGATACGGTCGCGGTCGGCCTCGGGCTCGTCGCGCAGCAGCGTGTCGAGCGACATCAGGATCCCGGCGGTGCAGAAGCCGCATTGTAGTGCGTGGTGACGGCGGAACGCCGCCTGCAACACCGACAGCCGATCCGGCTCGGGCGCCAGCCCTTCGACGGTGTCGACCTGTGCGCCCTCGGCCTGCATGGCGAGCATCAGGCACGACCGTGCCATCGCACCATCGACCCGCACCGTGCAGGCCCCGCAAACGCCGTGTTCGCAGCCAACATGGGTGCCGGTCGCGCCAAGCTCGTGACGCAGAAAGTCGCTCAGCAGCAGGCGCGGGCTGGCCCGCCCTTCGACCTCGCGACCGTTCAGCGTCAGGCGGATGAGCGTTGTGTCGTCCTTGTGCAGACAGTTCATGCAGGCATCTCCTTGGTTTCGGCCTCCCGGCGGGCGGCCTCGATCACCCGGCGCCCGAGCCCCCGCACCAGATCGCGACGCATGCGCGCGTCCGCATGCACATCGTCGCGGGCGCCAAGCCCCCAAGCGCAGGCGTTGAGCGCATCGTCGAGGGCGCTGCCGTCGAGCGCGTCCCACTGCATCACCACGGGCGTGTCACCGACGCCGCCGACCCCGAATGTGATGCCGCTGGCGGCGACCTTGGCAGCGCAGGCCACAACAGCGAAATCGCCGTGTCGCCGACCGTATTCGGCGAAACCGAAGCCCTCGCCGGGTTTTGCGCGGGGCAGGCGCAGCGAGGTCAGAAGCTCGTCGTCGCGACGGTCTGTCATCATCATGCCGATGTGAAAGTCGGCGCTGCGCACCCGGCGAGACTTGCGCCGGGTGGCGAGCGTGATCTCCCCGCCCAGCACCGCAAGGCACAGCGGGATCTCGGCGGAGGGGTCGGCATGGGCGACCGAGCCACAGACCGTGCCGCGCGCCCGGGTCTGGGCGTGGCCGACCCACGGCAGCGCCTTGGCCAAGAGCGGCAGCGCGTCGGCCAGCCCGTCCCAGCCCAGCAAGCGCGCCTGACTGATCCCGGCCTCGATCTCGACAGTGTCCCCCTGCGCGTGGATTTGCGCGCTGCGGCTCAGCCGGGCGGTGTCGATGATCACCGACGGGGTCGCCAGCCGCATGTTGAGCATCGGCAGCAGCGACTGCCCGCCCGCGAGGATGCGCGCCGCTTCACCATGCTCGGCCAGTGCCGCCAACGCCTCTTCGCGGCTCTCGGCGCGGATGTAGTCGAAAGGTGCGGGTTTCATGAGCGCCTCCAGAACATGAGCCGGTCAAGCAACCGCGGCTTTCCGCCGCCGCCGGTCTGCGCACCGAGCGCGCGGAAGAACTGGCCGATGACCACCTTCGCGGCACCGTCGAGCATCCGCCCACCCACCGCCGCGACCTTGCCGCCGACCTGCGCCTCGTACTCGTAGCGCATACGGGTGCCGCCCTCGGCGGTCTCTTCCAGCACCACCCGGCCAGCCCCCTCGCCCGAGCCGAGCGCGCCGCGCGCGCCGCCGGTGAGCGTTGCACTTGCAGGCTCGACGAGATCCGACAGCTTCACGTCGACCGTGTAGCGCCCTTTCACCGGACCTACGCCCAGCGTGACATCGGCGCGGAAATGCGTGTCGCTGACTTTCTTCACCGCGTGACAGCCGGGCACGATGCGCTCCAGCGTGTCGGGATCGAGCAGTGTGTCCCAGACGGTCTGACGCAGCGCGTCGATTACAACCTCGCCCGCGCCGGTGAGGCCACGTCCGCCGGGCGCCGCGACGGGTTTCACGCCCTCCGGTGCCTCCGGTTCGGGCGCCGCGAAATACGCCCGCAGCCGCGCCGGGGTCATCGGCAGCGTGTCGATCTCGGCCCCCAGCGCATCCGAGGCGGCATTGGCCAGACAGACCGGCGTCGACATGCAGTTGCCCTCGCCCACACCCTTGGCGCCGAGCGGCGTGAAGGGCGACGGGGTCTCGAGGTGGTGGATCTCCGGCGCGGGCACCTCGGTCGCGGTGGGCACGAGGTAGTCGGCGAAGGTGCCGGTGAGAAACGCCCCACCCTCGTCGTAGGCATATTCCTCATAGAGCGCGGCGCCGATGGCATTGGCATAACCACCGCGGATCTGCCCGTCGACCATGCCTTGGTGCAAGATGCGCCCGCAGTCGTGTACCGTGACATAGCGGTCGATGCGCAGCGCGCCGGTGAGCCGGTCGATCTCGACGCCGCAGAAATCGAAGATGAAACCATGGCACAGCGAGCTGTTCACCCGGTCGGCCTCATCCGGCGCCTGCAACTGCGGCGGGGTCCAGTAGACGGTCTCCCGCAGCGCTTGGCCGGACCCCTCGGGCACGGTGCCCGGTGCCCAGTGGCTGGTCGCGGCAAGCCGGGCGAAGGGGATCGGTTTCGCCCCCTCGGCGCTTACCATACCCTCGGCGAAGCAGACGTCGTCTGGCGCGACACCCAGCATCGGGGCGGCGATGGCGGCGAGCCGGTCGCGCATGCGCGTGGCGGCGAGTTGGCCGGTCCCGGCGACGGCAGCCGCAAAGCGCGAGGCGTAGTTGCCCGAGGCGATCGACCAAGCATCCTTGCCGGTATCGAGGTCGGTGTGCACGCGCACCGCGTCGGCAGGCAGGCCCAACACCTCGGCCACGACGCCAGCGAGCACGGTGCGGTGCCCCTGCCCCTGCGGCGCCGAAGCGACGTGCACGCTGACCGATCCCAGCGGGTCCAGCGCCACGGTCGCGGTCGCCTGCGCGCCGTTCTTCGGCCCGGATTTCGCCCGTTCCTCGGCGGACAGCACGGTCGAGACATAGCCCATGTTCGACACCGACGGCTCGACCGCCACGGCATAGCCCACGCCATAGAGCCGTCCTTCGGCGCGCGCTGCGTCGCGGCGCTGAAGCAGGTCTGCAAGCCGGGCATCAGTGCGCCCGATCTCCAGCGCCCGCTGGTAGTCGCCGCTATCATAAAGCGCGCCCGAGGCCGTGCGGTAGGGAAAGGCATCGGCGGGGATCAGGTTGCGCTCGATCACCTCCAGCGGATCCAGCCCCAGCGTCAAAGCGATCTTCCGCATGAGCCGCTCCAGCGCGAAGTAGACCTGCGGACCACCAAAGCCGCGCACCAGCCCCGTCGGGGTCTTGTTGGTCACCACCACGCGGTTGCGGATGGCAAGGTTCTGGATCGCGTAGGCGCCGCACATATTGCCATGCATGCGATAGAGCGTCGCCGGCTCGGGTGCGCGGATATAGGCGCCCACATCTTCCAGTTGGTCCCAGTCGAGCGCCGTCACCCGCCCGTCCGCATCCACCGCCGCGGCAAGCGTGGTCTCCCGGTTGGTGGCCGAGACCGAGGCCGTCAGATGCTCCAGCCGGTCCTCCGCCCATTTCACCGGGGCCCCGGCGACGCGGGCAGCAACGGAGGCAAGAACGATATAGGGGAAGATCCCCTGTTTCACCCCGTAGCTGCCCCCCGAAGACGGCGGCGTGCGCAGCCGCAGGCGATTCCCGGGCACCTTCAGCGCCCTCGAAATCACCGAGTGGATCGAGAACGGCCCCTGAAAGTTCGCGGTGACGTCATAGGCCTCTTCGAAAGGATCATAGGCGGCGATCAACCCATAGCATTCAATGGGGGTGACCGCATTGCGCGGGTAGCGCACCGAGATCTCGACCCTGTGCGCGGCGTCGGCAAACGCGGCCTCAGGGTCGCCGTAGCGATAGCTGCGCTCCGAGACGAGGTTGCTGCCGACACTTTCGTGCAGCACCGTCTCGCCGTCGAGCGCGGCGCGTGGCGAGACCACGGCGGGCAGCTTGTCGTATTGCACGTCGATCAGCGCCAGCGCGTCCTCGGCGATGTAGCGCGAGCGCGCCACCACCAAGGCCACCGGCTCGCCGACGTAGCGCACCCGGTCCTGCGCGATCGGCCAGCACTCCATCGGCAGGCGGACCCCAACCATCAGCGGCTTGGTGACCGCCGACACGTCCGCACCCGTCAGCACCGCCACCACGCCGGGCAGCGCGCGGGCCGCCTCGGTGTCAAGCTCGGTGATCAGCGCGTGCGCCTCCGAGGCGCGCAGGATCGCGAGGTGCAGGCAATTGCCGGGTTCGGGCAGATCATCGATGAACTGCGCGCGCCCGGTGAGCAGCGCCGCATCCTCGACGCGCTCGGGAGAGCGGAAACTGTCAGGTCTTACCGTCATGTTCACGCGGCCCCGATCACGCCCACGTCCTGATAGACATGCTTGAGTTCACAAAAGTCGAGCAGCGCGTCATAGCCGTGCAGGCGCCCCAGCCCCGAGCGGCGATAGCCACCGGTCTCGGCCTCGGCAAAGAGCTTGTTGTGGTCGTTGATCCAGACGGTGCCGTTGCGCAGCGCCCGCGCCAGCCGCCAAGCGGTGTCGGTCTGGCGGGTCCAGACCGAGGCCGACAGCCCGTAGACCGTGTTGTTCGCCTTGGCGACCGCCTCGGCCTCAGATCCGAACGGCTCGAGCACCAGTAGCGGGCCGAAAATCTCATCCTGACAGAAGGCCGCATTGTCGTCGCCATGGGCGATCAGCGAGGGCGTCATGAAGGCGCTGCCTTCGGGCCCCTTTCCCTTTGCGCCGCGCAGCACGACCTCGTCGGCGGCATCGAAGCTGGCCTCGATCTCCGTCCAGACCTTATCCCGCGAGACAGCGTCGATCAGCGGCCCCATGGTGACACCGGCGTCGAGGCCATTGCCGATCTTTGCGGCGGCCAGCGCCTGCGACAGCGCGACCTTCATCGCCTCGTAATGGCGCTCGTGCACCAGAACCCGGCGCGCGGCGGTGCATTGCTGGCCCGAGATGATCAGCGCGGCACCGGCCAGTTTCGGGGCAATCGCATCGACGTCGGCATCTTCCATGACCAGACAGCAGGACTTGCCGCCCAGTTCCAGCGAGAGCTTCTTCATCGTCGGCGCGGCGGCGGCCATGATCCGCTGGCCCACGAGGTTGGAGCCGGTGAAGCTGACCACGTCCACGTCTTCGTGGGTGGTCATCAGCTCGGCGATCTCGTGGCCGGTTTCAAACAGCAGGTTCACAGTCCCGGCGGGCACGTCGGGGTCGGCGATCAGCGGCGCCATGCAGCGCGCAGTGAACAGCGCCGTCTGCGGCGCGGGCTTGGTGATCGTGGAGCATCCAACCGCCAGCGCCGGTGCCAGCGAGCGGATCAGCAGCACCGCCGGCGCGTTCCACGGGATGATCAGCGAGGCAACGCCCGACGGCTCGCGCATCATTACCGAGATCTCGCCCGGTGCCACTTCCAGCGCGTGGCCGGGGTTGTGGCGGGTGAGACCAGCGTAATAGCGAATCTCGGAAACCGCAGCGCCGATCTCGCCCTTCGCCTGCGCCAGCGGCTTGCCGTTGGTCAGGGTCAGCAGCTCGGCCAGCGCTTGGGTGTCACGCTCCAGCGCATCGGCCCAGCGGAGCAGCACCATCTGGCGCTGCCGCGGCGACTGCGCCCACAGCGTAGTATCGAAGGCCCGGCGCGCGGCGGCGATCGCCGCCTCGGCCTCGGCCCGACCGCCGGCGGGGAAGCGCCCGACGATCTCGCCGGTGGCCGGGTTCACCGACAGGGCCTCGCTGCCTGCATCGCAGGGCGCCCCGGCGATGCTGTGCGTGGCGGCGTAGCGGGGATGGCTCAGATCATTCGGCAACTTGCGGTCCTTCCTTGGCGAATGTGTCAGTCTGCTCGGCCCCGCGGCTGTCCGCCGCGACATCCTCGGGACGCCGCGATTGCACGAACATCAGTCCTGCGAAGACCGCGAGGCCGATCAGGTCTGAGACGAGGTACGGTACGATCAGCATGATCGCGGCAGCGAAGGCGACGAGGCGTTCTGGCTGGGTGCTGCGGCGCAGGTGCATGCCCACGACCGACCCGGCGAGCGAGAAGACACCAAGCATCGACGAGGCGGCGACGAGCGCGATCTCGTACCACGCGCCATGCATGACCAGCGCCGGGTTATAGACGAAGGCGAAGGGCACGATGAAGCCGGGCAGCGTCAGCTTGAACGCGGTCAGCCCGGTCTTGGTACTGTCGGTTCTGGCCAAGGCTGCGGCGGCATAGGAGGCCAGCGCGACGGGGGGCGTCACGAAGCTGAGCAGCGCGAAGTAGAGGATGAACAGGTGGATCGACAGCACGTAGATGCCAAGCTGCGACAGCGCCGGCGCCATCAGGATCGCGACCATGATGTAGGCCGAGACGGTGGGCATCCCCATGCCGAGGATGATGCAGGCGACCATCACCGCCATCAGCGACAGCAGCATCGAGCCATCCGCCAGCGACAGGACGAAGCCGGTGAACTTCAGCCCGATCCCGGTCTGCACGATGATCCCGATGATCAGCCCGGCGGTGGCGCAGGGGATGGCGACCACGATGATCGCATAGGCCGCCTGCTCCAGCCCCTTGATCATGGAGATCGGGCCGATGCGGGTTTCCTTGGTCACAAGGCTCGCGAGGATCGCAGCGACGAAGGCGTAGATGGCCGACATCATCAGCGAGGAGCCGTTGACCATCATGCCGACCAGCACCACCAGCGGGGCCAGCAGGTGCAGGCGCTTGAAGATGCCCTTGCGGATGTCGGGCAACTCGGCCTTGGGTATGCCGCGCAGACCGTCCTTCTTGGCGGTCAGGTCGACGGCAAAGAGGATCGACAGGTAGTACAGCAGCGCCGGGATCGCCGCGCCCGCAAGGATCGTCACGTAATCGAGCCCGGTCAGTTCGACCATCACGAAGGCCGCCGCGCCCATGATCGGCGGCATCAGCTGGCCACCGGTGGACGAGGCCGCCTCGACCGCCGCCGAGAAGTGCGGCTTGTAGCCGCAACGGCGCATCAGCGGGATGGTGAAGGTGCCGGTGCCGACCACATTGGCCACCGCCGAGCCGTTGATCGAGCCCATAAGCCCCGAGGCGATGACCGCGCTCTTGGCCGGGCCGCCACGGGTGCGCCCGGTGAGCGCGAAAGCAAGGTCGATGAACAGCTGCCCGCCGCCCGACAGTTCAAGGAAGGTGGCGAACAGGATGAAGTAGAAGATGTAGGACACCACCGCGCCCATCGGGATGCCAAAGATGCCGTTGTTGGACAGCACCTCGATGTCGACGAAGCGCGACATGGTCATGCCCGAATGGCCGATGGCATTGGGCAGATACTGCCCGAGGAACCCGTATGCGACGAAGATGCCCGCGATGACGAACAGCCCCCAGCCGGCGACGCGCCGCGTCGCCTCAAGCAAGGTCGCCAGCAGCGCCATCCCGGCGACCACGTCCAGTTGCGTCGGGCGGTCGACGAAGGCGATGCGCGTGATGTAGCGCTCGTGGTTGGCTGTTAGATAGACCATCCAAGCCAATGTCACCGCCACCCAGGCCAGATCGATCGCCAGCCGGCGGCTGTCGCGCGGTTCGGCGTTGCGCCCGAAGACCAGCAGGCAGACCGCGCCCAGGATCAGGATGTAGTGCATATGCAGTGGCAGCGGCTCGAGCACCACGCTGTAGAGTTGCAGCGCGGTGATCGCGAGGGCGATGGCCCGCGTGGCCGTATTCAATGCCTTGTCCATTGAGGTTCCTCCGGCAGCCCTGGCGGGCGGCCCTCATTTGCGAATGATGCGAGGGGCGGGCTCAGAGAAGCCCGCTCTCGCGGTAGTAGCGTTCGGCGCCGGCGTGCAGCGTCAGCCCACCGTTGCCGGCTGGCGCGGCTGCCTGCGCGGGATCGAAGGCGGCAAGTCCGGGATGGGCAGAGCGCAGCGTGTCGGCGCCCTCGCAGATCGCCTGCGTCAGCGAGTAGGCGACCTCTTCAGACATCCGGTCCGAGACGATGACCGACGTCGGATAGCCGACCGACGGGATCGCGGTGTCGACCCCTTCGTACTCTCCGGGATCGATCGAAAGCCCGTCGCTGAGCCCGTAGGTCTCGGCGATCGACGCGCGCTGCTCGGCGCCCATCTCGAGGAAGGTGATCGCCCCGCCAAGCGAGAGTTCCAGCACTGCGGGGTGCTTGAAGCCAACGTTGTGAATGAGAAGATCGGCCTGTCCGTCGCGCACCTGCTGGATGGCCACCGGCAGGTCGATATGGGTGACACGCCCGCCCGCCTCCTCCACGGCGGCATAGTCGAGCCCGTAGGCCTCCAGCGCCAACCGTGCGAGCAATTCACCCGCCGAGCCGCGCGCCGTGGTGACCAGCCGCACAGCTTTGCCGTCGGCGATCTGCGACAGGCTGGACAGGTCGGCATCGCGGCGCGCGACAATCGCCAGACGGTGCGGCGCGGCAAGGTTTCCGACCAGTCCGCGCAGGTCGCTCATCGGCTCGGGAAAGCCGAGACGCCCCGATTGCGCCCAGTTCGACAGCGCGGCGAAGCTCAGCGCGAGGTCGGCATCGCCGTTGTGCACGATATGCGGATTGCCGATGCCGCCCTGATAGGCAAGCACCTCAAGACCAGAGCCTTCGGGAAACGCCTGCCGCACCGCGTCAGCGATGGCAACGGCGTAGACGTACCAGCTTGATCCGACGTTGAAACTGGCCATGCGCAGCTGCACCGGGTCGGCGACGCCCTGCGCCCACAGCGGGGCCGGCACGGCGCTCGACAGCAGCGGCGCTGTGCCTGCCGCGAGCATACCCTTCAGGAATTGGCGTCTCATGGTGCTCCTCCCAAGAATTCTGTCGTCCGCTGCGCGGCCCCCGTCCTCCTTGGGGCCGCGCAGCGCTGGTGCTTTGGGTCAGTGAGTGGGGGTCAGTTGCCCAAGCCAGCTTCGTCGAAGTAGCGCTTGGCGCCCGGGTGCAGGGGCACGCCGCCGTTACGCAGCGTCTCGCCCGCCTTGGACGGATCGAAGGTGGCCAACGAGGCATGCGCCTCGCGGATGCGGTCGGGGTTCTCGCAGACACCCTTGACGATGGCATAGGCCACATCGTCGGGCATGTTGGCGTTGGCGATCACGCCGGTGGGATAGCCGACAGACGGCACATCCTCGGAGACGCCTTCGAACTCGCCCGCCTCGACCGCGAGCCCCGGCTGCAGACCGTACTGGTCCGCCAGCTGCTGCATCTGCTCGTCGCCGAGGGCGATGAACTTGACCTTGCCGCCAAGCGCCAGTTCCATGACGTCGGGCTGGCGGTAGCCGATGTTATGGATGAACACGTCGGCCTGACCGTCGCGCATCTGCTGGATGGCCACCGGCAGGTCGACGTTGGAGACCCGGCCCCCGGCCCCCTGCACGGCCTCGTAGTCGAGCCCGTAGGCTTCCAGCGCCATGCGGGCCAGCGCCTCGCCGGCGCCGCCGCGCTGCACTGTGACCAGACGGGCCTTTTTGGTTCCGAGATCGGCCAGCGACTCGATGCCCGCATCCTTGCGCACGACGATGCCAAGCCGGTGCGGGCGGTTGAGACCGCCGAACAGCGCACGGATATCCGGGGCCGCCTCGTTGAACACGACCTTGCCGTTGTACGCCCAGTTGGACAGCGCCGAGAAGCTCAGGCCCATGTCCGCCTCGCCGCGGTTGACGAGGATCGGGTTGCCGACACCGCCTTGGTACGGCAGCACTTCGACGCGCGAGCCTTCAGGCAAGCTTTCCTGCGCCAGTTCGGCAATGGCGGTGGCGTAGATGTACCAGCTGCCGCCCACGTTGAACGACGCCATCTTCAGGCTGACCGGGGACTGGGCCCGCAACGGGAAGCCGCTGAGGCTTCCGGCCATTACGGCCGCACCGCCGGCGATGAGCGATCTACGATTGAGTTTCATGGTTTCCTCCCTTTTTGACTTTCGGACATTGGCCGGTCCGAACACGGCTTCCGGCTCAGTTCCGGCGATAGGCCGAGCCGGGAATTGGTGGATGTTCCCTGATGAAGTCTTCGTCGACCTCGACGCCAAGGCCCGGCGCCTCGGTGGCGCGCATGCAGCCGTCGGCACCGATCTGCGGCGCGCTGCTTACCAGCGCGTCGCGCAGCGGATTGAAGCGCGAGACGTCTGCCTCCAGCCAGCCGCCCCCCTCGATGGCCGACAGGAAATGCAGCGTCGCGGCGGCATTGAGTGCCGTCATCGAAGCGTGCGGGTGGACGTCGAGGCCATTCGCCAGCGCCATGCCGGCAATGCGCAGCCCTTCGGTGATGCCCCCGGCCTTCGACAGATCGGGCTGGACCTCGGTCACCGCGCCCGCGGCGATGAGTTGCGCGAACTCCTGACGGGTGAACAGGTTTTCTCCGGCTGCAAGCGGCACGGTCGCGTAGCGCGCGGCATCGGCGTAGCGGCGGCTCTCCTGCGGCATGAACGGTTCTTCCAGCCAGCGGATATCCAAGTCCGATAGATGCGGCATGACCTGCCGCACGTCGCGCGGGCTGTAAAGCGAGTTGGCGTCGCTGAGGATCGTGATCTCGGGACCGAGGGCCTCTCGCAGCGCGCGCAGCCGGGCGAGGTCACGCTGTGGACTGTCGCCGATGCGCTGCTTGATGGCACGGTATCCCCGAGCCACAAGCCCGCGGGCCTCCTCGGCCAGCGCCTCGGGGGCACCCCACCCCAGCGCCACCCCGCCAGCGTAGGCAGCCACTGGCTTAGGCGCCCCGCCGAGCAAGCGGCACAGCGGCCAGCCGACGGCGCGCGCTCGCAGATCCCAGAGCGCCATATCAATGCCCGAGATCGCAAGCGCGGCGGCCCCGGCGCTGCCCTGAGTGAGCTGCAACGCCCGGGCCATTTGGCGGTTGAGCGCGACCACGTCGCCGCCGTCCATCCCCACCAAAACCTCGGCCAGCGTATCATTGATCATCGCCGCGATGGCGGTCGGCGCGCGGCCGTGGTGCGCCTCGCCCCAGCCGGTGAGACCGTCGGCGCTGCGCACCCGCACCACAACCGCGTCGCGCTTGATCGTGCGCCCGACGCCAAGCGTCACCTGCGCATGGGCTGGCAGCGGCACCGACACCGCGAAAGCGGTGATCCCGGCCAGCCGCAGCGCACCGCGCGGCGCGGTGGCGAGCCGGTCCTCCCGCTCTGGAGAGAGCAGATCAGTCATCGCAGACGTCCCATTCGGGCACGCTGTCGTCGAGCACCGCGTCGAGGTCAATGTCTGCCTCACCCGGCACGCTGATGCGCTTGAAACTGAACTCCGGTGCGTCGAGCGGTACGGTGGCATCCAGCCCCATCTTCGCGCCGTAGCCCTCGTCGGTGGAGGGGTCGAGCTTGGACCCCTGCGTGCCGCCGATCACCACCAGATCGCGGTCGGCCTGAAAGCGCGTGGCGACCGCCCATTCGACCATCTCAGCGTTGTAGATATCGACGTCCTCGTTCACCACGACCACATGCTTGATGTCATAATGGGCAGCAAACGCAGCCATGATGACGTTCTTTGCTTCACCCGGCTGACGCGGCGCCAACTGGACATAGAGGTGATACCGGCAGGTGCCGCCGGGCGCGAGGTGCACATTTGTGACGCTCGGGAACATGCCTTGCATGGTGTTGAGGATCGTCGCCTCGCGCGGGATGCCGCCAAGGATAAGGTGCTCAAGCCCGCCGCCGACGATGGTGTGGAACAGCGGCTGACGTCGCGTGGTCACCGCGTCGATCTCGATCACGTGGCGGTCGGCCCGCGGGCCATAATACTGCGGGAACTCGCCAAACGGCCCCTCCGGGCGCATGGTGTTGGCGAGCAACCGACCCTCGATGACAATCTCGCTCTGCGCCGGCACGAAGACGTTCTTGCTGATACAGCGCACCACGTCCAGCGGTGCGCCGCCAAGCGCCCCGGCGATCTCCAGTTCGTCCACGTCGATCGGCACGATCGCCTGTGAGGCCAGAAGACAGGCGGGCGACGCGCCGACAACCACGGCAACCTCCAGATCCTCGCCCGCCTCCTCGGCAGCGGCGTAGTAGCTCAGCGTATGGCGCGGCAGCAGCAGGGCGCCAAGTTCGCGCGGGCCGGAAACCTGCAGCCGGTGGATCGAGACGTTCTGGATGCCGGTGCGCGGATCGCGGCAGATCATCAGACCCGCAGTGATATAGGCCCCGCTGTCGTGCTCGTTGTGGGTTGGGATCGGCAGCAGCTTGGTCAGGTCGACGGCGTCGCCCTCGTAGGTGACGTCTTGGCACCGCCCGCGGGCAACTTCGCGCCAGGGCAGCGGCTTTGCGGCGGCGGCCTGAAATTCGGACAACAGATCCTCGGGGGCGATCCCCAGCGCCTCGGCCATCCATTCGCGGCGCGACAGCAGGCCCGAGATCACCGTGCCGCCCTCTGCGCCCTCAGGCGAGGGCGCGACCAACGCCTTGCTGCCGTCGAGGCGGTTGGCCAGCCCGGCGACACCGAAGCGTAGCGGCATGCCGGGCTTGGCGGTGGCCAGCCGGTCGCTTGCATGAAGGCGGATCAGCCAATCGCGCAGGTCCATGTCGCGGCGGGTTTGCGTGGCCGCGGCGGCGTGTACACCGCGCTTGTCGTCGTAAGCGTTCATTCTGATCCTCCCGTTGAGAGGCACGCTACGAAGGTGGACCGATACATTCTATTAATATCGAATGATTGGAGGTATAGCGCATCACTATGCCAAAGGAGTCCAATGGCAGAAACAGGGAGGAGCGCAACGATGGAACTGCGGCAGCTGCAATATTTTACGGTGGTCTATGAAGAGGGATCGGTCACCCGTGCCTCGCAGCGTCTCAACGTGGTGCAACCGGCGCTGAGCCAGCAGATTTCCAAACTCGAGGAAGAACTCGGACGCCAGCTCTTTGTCCGTACGCCGAAGGGCATGGTGCCCACGCAACAGGGCGACGAGGCCTATCGGATGTTCAGCGACGTGCTGCGCGACCTGCGCGCCGCCTGCCAGAAACTCGAAGACGACGATGGGCAGGTGCGGGGCACGGTCACGCTGGGCGTGGTGACTTCGGTGGCCAACAACGCGCTGGTCGACACGCTGCTCGGCTTCCACCAGAAGTACCCGGACGTGCACGTGCGCGCGACCGGGGGCTATACCGACGAGTTGAACGAGATGCTGCGCTCGGGGCAGCTCGACCTCATCGTGATCAACGTGCCGACCCAAGCCCGCCGCGCGCATATGACCGACATTATCTGCGAAGACCTTGCGCTTATCGCTGCTGCCAGCACCCCGTTGCCGCTGACCACGCCGGTCGAGATCAACGCCCTCAACGCGCTCAAACTGGTGATCCCCTCGGCACGCCACGGTTTGCGCGCGATCATGGATCGCGCCGCCATGGCCTCGGGGGTCACGCTCGAGCCGCGGATGGAGTTCGACGACCTCAAACCGATTGAGGATTTCATCGCCCATTCAGATTTCTTCACCCTGCTGCCGCCGCTGGCGGTCAGTCGCGCGCTGCGTGCCGGGCAGTTGAAGGCCTATCCGATCACCCCGACGATTCCGCGCCGGCTGGTGTGCATCACCGCGCCCGACCGGCCGCTGTCGCGGGCTGCGGAGTTGCTGATCGACGAACTGCGCGAGCGGATGATCGACTTCTCCTATGACGTATCTGTCTCTCTTGAGGATGAAGCCCCCAACGCATAGCGCAGCACGATACCCCCTATCAGGCCAACGATCTTGTCCGGAGGGGTTCCCGATTGGCACTCTGCGCCCCGGGAGGACTATGTCATGGCCAAGAACAACCGGCTGATTGTCGGCATTTCCGGTGCGTCCGGCGTCATTTACGGGATACGGCTGCTGCAGATGCTGCGCGATCTGCCGGTCGAGTCGCATCTGGTCATGTCGCGCTCCGCCGAGATCACCGTCGCGCATGAGACCGACTGGAAGATCGCCGACATCCGCGCGCTGGCCGACCGCTGGTACAAGCAAGAAGATATCGGCGCCTCGATCTCCAGCGGCTCGTTCCACACGCTTGGCATGGTCGTCGCGCCCTGCTCGGTGCGCTCGGCCTCCGAGATCGCCAATGGCGTCACCTCGACACTGCTGACCCGCGCCGCCGACGTGGTTCTGAAGGAGCGCCGCCGCCTCGTGCTGATGGTGCGCGAGACGCCGCTGCATCTGGGCCACCTGCGCACCCTGACCACGCTGGCCGAGATCGGCGCGATCATCGCGCCGCCGGTGCCAGCCTTCTACGCCCGCCCCGAAACGCTGGACGCGATGGTCGACCACACGCTGGGCCGGGTGATGGATATGTTCGACATTGAGACCGGTACAGTGAAACGCTGGAAAGACGACGCCTGAGCGGCGCCATCAGAGGCAGCGCTCCACCAGCGCGGCGCGCGCCTTGGCCTCTCCGGCGCCTCGAGGCGCCAGCGCTGCAAAGCTGTCGAGGTTGGCAGCCATCGCGGCGGCGGGGTCCGGATCGGCGGTGTAGCTTTCAGGGTGCGTGGAAACCCGGTCCTCGAACAGCGCGAAGAGCATGTCCTGCTCGAGCCGTTCCGCCTCGATCTCCCATTTCTGGATGCCGGCACGCAGAGTTTCGCGCGGCCCGTCCGGGCAGACCTGCCAGCCCTTGAGCCGCCGGCGCACCGCCCGCAGTAGGCGCACGACCTCGGTGTGCCACTCGGCGACCGCCTCGGCAAAGCGCGCCGCCTCGTCTGCGCTGATGCGCCGCCCCTCGGATCCCAGCCAGAGCCCGAAGAGCAGCAAGTTCACATCCGCGCCGGTCTCTTCTTGGATCGCGAGACACAGCGTCGGCACCTCCGCCCGGCCATAGCGGCCAAGCGAGAAGCGCCAGAAGCGGTGCGCGCCGGGATCAGGCTGCATAGGCATCGCGATGCCGGATTGTGACATTGGGCAGATCGGCAACGCTCCACGCTCCGGACTGCGCCATGGTGACGGCGAACTCCTCGCGGATCAGCCCGGCGAAATGGCTGCCGCCGTCGTCTCCCAGCGCTGCCAGCGCGTATAGGAAGGCGCGACCGCAGAAAGCCGCCTCGGCCCCCAGCGACAACGCCCGCGCCACGTCGAGCCCCGAACGTACACCGCTGTCGAACATCAGCGTCGCCTTGCCGTCCACCCGGTCGCGGATCCGCGGCAGCACGTCGGCGGGACTGGGCGCCGCATCCGACTGCCGCCCGCCATGGTTCGACACGAGGATGCCGTCCGCCCCGGCGTTCACCGCCGCGGCGGCATCATCGGGATGCAGCACGCCCTTGACGATCAGCGCGCCGTCCCACGCCTTGCGCATGCGGGCGATCTCCTCCCAAGAGAAGCTGCCGATCAGTTCCTTTTGGACAAAGCCCGCCACCCGATCGAGGCTCGGCTTGCCGTCGACATATCGGTCGATGTTGGCGAATTTCGGCGCGCCATGGCGCAGCAGCGCCGAGGTCCACGCCGGCGAGGTGGCCACCTCCCAGACGGTGCGCGGCGTCGGGCGAAACGGCACGACGAGCCGGTTGTGCAGATCGCGCGGGCGCTTGGCGCGCACCGGCGCGTCGAGCGTGGCGACGATCGCCGTCACCCCCGCCGCCTTGGCGCGGGCGATCATGTCGAAGGTCACGCGGTGATCATCGCGCGGGAAGCCGTAAAGCTGCAGCCATGTATTGCCGCCAGCCACTTCGGCCACCTCCTCCAGCGTGGAATTGGCCAGCGTGCCGGTGATATAGGGGATCTCTCCCTCCTTGGCGGCCCGCGCCAGCGACATGGTCGCCCCCGGCCAGATCAGCGCGTCCATGCCCGTGGGGGCGATGCCGATGGGGGCACTGTAGTCGCGCCCGAACAGACTTGCCTTGGTGTCGGCCTTGCGCAGATCGCCGTAGCGCGGGACGATCTCGATAGCGTCGAGCGCGCGGCGGTTGACCTCGACGCCCCAGTCGGCGCCGGTACCACCCTGCACGAAATCGAAGGCGAACTTGGGAACGCGCCGCCGGGCGCGGTCCTCGAGGAATTCATAGGTCGGCGCGGCATAGGTCATCTGTGCCGCGCGACCGCTGCGGGAGCCGGGGCCCCATGCGGATTTGGCCATGCTCGCCTCCGTCAGTAGTCGCAGAGAATATTAACCAGCGCCTGACGCCCTGCGCGGGTCGCAGCCAGAGCCTCTTCGAGCGCCGGGCGCAGCTCTGCCACGGTCTCGACGCGCAGGCCCAGCCCCTCGGCCCCGGCAAGGCTTTCGAAGGCCGGTGTCGGGCTGAGGTCGGCCAGCATCCGCCCGCCGCCGCGCGACGAGTGTCCCTCGGGGTACATCGCGAGGGTCGAATTGCGCACCGCCCCGTGCAGCGCGTTGTTGAAGATGATGGTCAGCACCGGCAGCCCCTGAGCCTGCGCCACCCAGTGGCTCGCGGTGGGGTTGGTGAAGATATAGGCGCCGTCGCCCATGGTGCAGATCACGTCGCGCTCGGACTGTGCCAGCTTGATCCCCAGCGCCGCACCAAGCCCCCAGCCGAGGCCACCCGCCGGCGAGAGGCCGAAGTAACTGCCCGGCTCGGTCCGGACGCAATGTTCGACCCGCAAGGGGTACTCGTTGACGATGGCAGCCTCGGCTGGAGCGATTTCGCCGATCACCCGGCTGATGTATTCGGGTGTCAGCGTTTCCTGCGGCTCGCCCTTGGCGCGGGTCGCAGCCCTTGCCTCGGCGATGCTCGCCTTAAGCCCGTCACGGCGCGCCTCTGCGGCGGGCAGCGAGGGGCCGAGAATGTCGAGCAGCCCTTCCAGCACATCCGCCGGGCGCCCGGCGATCGACATGTCAGAGCGGAAGCTGCGCATTGGATAGCGTGCGAAGACCGGGTCTTCGCCGACGTGCACGATCTTGGCGGTCGCGGGCGGCTCGGCCAGCTGCGGCACCCATGGCACGTCGCAATCCAGAACGAGGATGAAGTCCGCCTCGCGCACCCACGGCATGGGATCATGCCCGGCTTCGAAGGGGTGTTCCGAGGAGATCGACACAAAGCGCTGGTGGTAACTGGTGACCGGCACGGCATAGCGCTCGGCCAGTTCCGACAGCGCATGGAAGGCGCGGCCATCGTGCCCGGCATTGGCAGTGACGATCAGCGGTCGCTCGGCTTCGCGCAGCATGCCAGCGATCTGTTCGAGCGTCTCGCGCGGCACGGTGGGCGCGACCACCGGCGGGCGCGGCGCGATGGTCTCCTCGCTGCGGCTGTCTTCGGCGGCCAGCACGTCGCGCGGCAGGGTCAGATAAACCGGCCCCTTGGGCGAGGACTCGGCAACCTCCATGGCCCGGTTCACCACGTCGCGCATCTGGTCGGCGAGGTGCAGCTCATAATCCCATTTCACCGCCTCGCGGATCATCCCGGCCTGATCGAACATCTCCTGCGCCCAATGGATATAGCGGGTGCGGGTGCCCAGATGGCCCTTTTCGGAAAACGGCGAGCGCCCGGCCATGAGCAGCATAGGCACCTGTTCGCGGCTGGCGTCGAGCACGGCGTTGATCGTGTTGGCGGTGCCCACGTTGACGTGAACCATGACTGCCTGCATCCGGCCCGTCGCAAGGTAGACCCCATGCGCCATCGCCACAGCGGTGTTCTCATGCGGCACGACGACGGGCTTGGGCAGCGCGCGCTCTTCGGCCTCGGCCTTGCAGTAGGCCTCGACGATTGGAGGAAAATCCGTTCCGCCGTTGGCAAAGAGAAAGTCGATGCCCGCCGCCTGCAGCTGCGCAAGCAGCGTGTCGGCGGCAGAGGCCGCAGTGGTCGCCACGGCGCCGGTCAGATGTTGATTCATGGAAAATCCTCCTCGCCCAAATCAATGACCGCAGCGTGGCGCAGGATCAAATTGGAATCCCCTCACCACCCTATAGCGTTTCGCGATAGGCACCGGGCAAGAGCCATCACGCAGGCAAGATGTCTCAGCTCTGGACCGGGCGTGCTGCGCTTCCTCATGCGCCTGCCCATGCGCTTCGGGCGCCGAGACATTTGCAGCGGCAGCCGGTCCAACATACAGCCACCTTGCAAGACCGCAGCTGTGCTCAGGCATCTCTGCCTCCAAGGACGCAGACCTCAGCGCGTCCGGCCTTCGCTGCCCTTGCCCGGCTGTTCGACCGGGCGCGCCATCTGGTGCACATTGCCCGAGCCGCTGAGAAGCTTCGATATCTGCTCGCTGTCCAGGGTTTCGTCCTGCTCCAACTGCCGAACCAGATCGAGGATTTCCGTCTCATGCTCTTCGATGAGGCTGCCTGCGGCCTGCTCGGCCTCCTTGAGCAGCTTGATCACCGCCGCATCCGCATGCGCGGCAGTGGCGTCGGAATGCTCTCTGGGCTGGGCGAAGCTCTGCCCAAGGAAGGGGCTGTCGTCAGAGGTTCGAAGGTCCACCGGCCCCAGCGCCTCGGTCATGCCCCAGCGGGTCACCATCGAGCGCGCGATGCGCGTGGCGCGACGGATGTCGTCATCGGCCCCCGAACTCACCGAGCCGGTGAACCGGCGTTCGGCGGCGCGGCCCGCGAGCATGATCACCAGATGCGTGCGCAGATACTCTTCGGGCAGCGTGTGATGCTCTTCACCCTCCAGCATATGCGTGCCGCCAAGGGCCTGCCCGCGCGGGATAATCGTCACCTTGTAAAGCGGGTCGGCGCCGGGCGAGTAGAAGGCGGCAGCGGCATGCCCGGCTTCGTGCACCGCAAGGCGGTGACGCTCGCCCGGGCCGATGGCGAGGTTGCGCACGGTGCCCATCATCACCTTGTCGCGGGCCTCCTGCAGATCCGCGGTGCTGATGCTCTGCGCGCGCCGCCGCGCGGCGTTGATCGCGCCCTCGTTCAGCAGGTTTTTGAGATCGGCGCCCGAAAAGCCGGGCGTGCCCGCGGCGATCTCTGAAAGGTCGCCCGGCGCGTCCAGCGGAAGCTCTGCCGAGTGCAGCGTCAGGATCGCCAGCCGGCCCGCGCGGTCCGGCAGGTTGAGCGTGACATGGCGGTCGAAGCGGCCGGGGCGCAGCAGCGCGGGGTCCAGCACATCTGGCCTGTTGGTGGCGGCCAGCACCACCACCGCCTCCTTGCCCTCGAAGCCGTCCAGTTCGGCGAGGATCTGGTTCAGCGTCTGTTCGCGCTCGTCATGACCGCCGCCAAGCCCGGTGCCGCGGGTGCGCCCGATGCTGTCTAGCTCGTCGATGAAGATCACCGCGGGCGCGGCCTTGCGTGCCGCTTCGAACATCTTGCGCACGCGGCCCGCGCCAACCCCGACAAAGACCTCGATGAATTCCGAGCCCGAGGTCGAGAAGAAGGGCACCCCCGCCTCTCCGGCAAGGGCCTTGGCCATGAGCGTCTTGCCGGTGCCCGGCGGGCCCATCAGCAGCACGCCATGCGGCACTTCGGCGCCGACGCTCTGGTAGCGGTCCGGCTCGCGCAGGAAGTCGACCAGTTCGGCAACTTCGCGCTTGGCCTGTTCCTGTCCGGCGACATCGGCAAACGTGACTTGGGTGTGGGTCTCGGCGGGGGTCGAGAACCGCCCCTTGAACAGCCCCGCCGCGCCGCCCGCGCCCATACCGCCGCCCATCTGCCCGATCATCCGCCGCTGCAGCCAGAAATAGACGCCGAGGATCACAATCCATGGCAGCAGAAACATCCAGATCGAACTGTCGCTCGGGGCCTCGGCGGAGATCGCGACCTGCTGGCTTTCCAGCATCGGCAGAAGCGAAGGATCGCTCTGCGCCGGGGTGATCGCGCGATAACGTGCGGTGCCACCCGCCGTATCGGGCACCGACACGGTGATCGCGTGATCGGAGAGCGTCGCCGAAGTGACCTGACCGCTCTGGATCAACTCTTTCACCGCGCTGTAGGATCTCGTCTCGGCCGCCGGGGTCTGGCTGTCCTCGTCGAAGACCAGCGCGAGCGTGATGAAGATCGCAACCAGCACGATGGCGGCGCGCAGCCATTGTTCGGGCAGCGGAGGCGGTGGTGTTGGGTCCGGCGGCTGTTGCTTGTCGGCCATTGGAGGTCCTCCTCATCTCGGAAGCCTGCGTGTTTTGGCGGCGCGGTGCGTTGATCCCTGTCAAACCGTTACACGCCTGCATCGGATGCGCGCAGCCCCACTATACACCATTCGCATGCTCTTCGCCGGGCGGCGTCGGCGCCGCGCTGCCGTCCGCCGAAGCCGGTGCATCCATCGATGGCTCTGCGCCACGAACGGCGCTCGGCATAGCCGCCCGCGAAGTGCCGGAACAGCGCGACCAGAGCCGCCCGCTTCGGCTCTGAGCCCTGGCTCAGTCGATTTCCAGATCCAGAGTGAAGGTCTGCGGACTGCCAAGCTTGCTGACAACCTCCACGACGTAGTCCCCGGTCGATGGCAGCGTGCCGCTGAATGGAACCGTTGCATCCGTTCCGCCCAGCAAAATCGATCCATCCGGGCTGCGCAGGATGTAGTACATCGGGCCGCGCGCCGGCGTGAGGTGCACATCAAGCGTCTGCCCTGCCCGCGCCGCCAGAACGAATTGCTTTGCGCCCCCGGCCCCAAGCGCGCCGGTGAGCCTTGCGCCGCGGGTGCCGGGGGCGAAGGTGATCCGCTGCGGCGCAAGCGCGGCTTTGTCGGCGGCGCGGGCAAACGCTGCCTCACTCGCCTCAGGGCTGGCGGGGGTCAGCGTCTCGATAGCGCCGTCCCTGTAGCCAAAGCACTCCCAGACCCCGCCCTGCGGGCCCTGCAGATAGACCATGGTGCCCGCCTCGGAATAGCTTGTATCCACCACTTGCAGGGTCGCGCGTGCGATCCCCTCACGCTCGGCAAGCGCCGCGCCGCAGCCGTCGATCACCGGCTGCACAAGCGGGTCTTCGGCCAGCACGGCATGTGCGGCGAGGCACAGGGGAAAAAGCAAAGGCACGGTCTTCGTGGCAGCCCTCCATCGGCTGGGTGTCTCACCCCTTGGCGTTCTCATTGCCCGATCTGCCGAAGCAGGGCCGCGACCGCGGCTTCAAGCTGCGGGTCGCGCCCGGCTTCGATGTCATCCGGGGTCATCCCAACCACCTCGTCCGGCACGATCTCGCGGTTCTCAAAGAACTCTCCCTCGGCGGTCCGGAAGCCCAGTTGCGGCACGCCCAGCACCAGCCGCGGCTCCAGCAAGGGCGGGCGCACCACGGCGGTGCCGGTGCCCGGCACGCGATCACCGACCGAGGGGCCAAGTTCCTCACGCACATAGTAATAGGGAAAGACCGAGGCGTCCGAGTAATCCCAAGTGTTCATCACCAGCGCCGTGGGCTTGGCCCACCGGGTGTAGGGCGTGGTGCCAAGATCGACACCGCTGCGCGTCACGAGGCCGGAGTGCCGGCTGCCGGTGAGAAACGCCGTAAGCTGGTCATGCAGGAAGCCGCCGAAATTGAAACGCTGGTCGACGATCGCGCCCTGCTTGTCACGCGCCCGCCCCATGAGGTCGGAGTAGACCTGCCGGAACGAAGCATCGTTCATCCGGCGCACGTGGGTATAGCCAAGGCGACCGCCGGACAGGTCTTCGACCATGGCGCGGCGGCGCGTCACCCACTGCTGGTAGGCAAGCTCGGCGTTGGTGCCGGGCGCGGCCGCGCGCAAAGTGACGTCTGTCACCTCTCCGCCCTCCGCAGGCCGGACGGTCAGGCGCAGAAGATCGCCACCCCGGCGATTGAGATAGGGCACGATGTCTTGATCTGCGCCGATCTCCTCGCCATCGACCGCAAGGATGACCGCGCCCGCCTCCAGCGGCCCCCCGACCAGCGCCGCCGGACCGCCGGGCAGCGTTGCGACGATACGCACGCCCGGGCCATCATGCGCGGTGTCATAGAAGAGCCCAAGCTCGGCAGTCCTGTCCCAAGCTTGATTGTCGGCCTCGAAACGAGCCCCGAAATGCGAGGCATTGAGCTCGCCCAGAAGCTCCCCCATCAGTTCGGCAAAATCCTCCCAGTGGGAGATATGCGGAAGGTATTTGGCGTAAGCCTCACGCATCGCGGGCCAGTCGACCCCATGCATCCCGGCGTCATAGAATTTCGACTGCACAAAGCGCCAATGATGCTCGAACAGGTATTCCATCTCGGCGACCGGCTCGAAACCGGCCTGCAGCGCGAAAGGCACCGGGGTCATCGCGCCCGAGGCAACGTCGACCCGCTCAAGTCGATCCTCGTAGACCAGAAACAGCGTGCTGCGATCAGGGCTTATCGCCACATCCGCAAGCCCCGCCACCGATTGCGCCAAGATCTGCCGTGGCAGCCCCGAGGCCATGTCGATCGCCGTGCCGGACAGCACGCCGCTCTCGGGTTGCACCGTCACCAGCAGCATCCTGGCGTTGTCGGGGGTCATCTCGGCAAGCACCGGCAGAACCGGCGCTCCGGTCACGCGGACCCTGCGATGGGCGAGACCTGCGAAGTCCGGCGTAAGCGCTGCTGCCGCGTCCTGTCCGGCGTCGGCCTGCCCGTCTGCCGCTGGCGCCGCCTTTCCCAGATCGCGCTGCAGGTAGCCCTCGGGCGTGAGATAGGCGGCCACCACGTCTTTTCTGCCGCCCTGCTCGTCGAGATTGCGCTGCGAGAATCGGTCCGTCGCCCAAAACACCACCGAGCCTTCCGGGCTGAACCCCGCCTGCCTGTCACCAAACCCCGAGTCCGAAATATTATGCCGCTGATGCGGCGGCGCGGTCTCGATCATCTCCACCTCGGTATTGGCCGAGGCAAAGCCGGTGGTCGTTAGGATGAACCGCCCGTCGGGCGACCACTCGAAATCGAACTCGGTCTCGCTGTAGAAATAGGTCGCGCTGTCGGGCAGGATCTCGGTGCTTTCGCCGCGGCTCGTGTCCCAGATGCGGATGGCGTTCCGGTCGTCGCGGTAAGCGATACGCGCGCCGTCTGGGGCGTACGCGGGCTGCAGCGCATCGCTTTCGGTGTCGATCAAAAGCCGCTCATCCAGATCAAGCGCCGACAGGAAGCCCTCATTCTCGTCGCGCACCAGCGCGGTCTGGTAGATGTCCCAGTCGCCGCTCCGTTCGGCAGCGTAGAGCAGGCTGCGACCGTCGGGCGCATAGCTGACCGAACGCTCGGCCTGCGGGGTGGCGGTGATGCGGCGAACCTCTCCTGTCGCGGTGGACATCACTCAC
The DNA here is from genome assembly GCF_056161345.1 of Salipiger sp. ABF4_146. Lineage (NCBI taxonomy): Bacteria > Pseudomonadati > Pseudomonadota > Alphaproteobacteria > Rhodobacterales > Roseobacteraceae > Salipiger > Salipiger sp. ABF4_146. The sequence continues at coordinate 28,336 of NZ_JBSWYX010000017.1, forward strand.
AAAGACATCGCCCCGCGCGACCAGCGCCAGCTCCGCCCCATCGGGGGACACCGCCACCTCGGAGATCTGCGCGCCTAGGTCGCCGTAGACCTCGCCGGTCAACAACGTCCCCTGCCGGATGCGGATCGGCACCTGCACCGGGGCATCCGCGTCCGGATCGAGCCGCCAGACCTGCGTGTCAAAGGTATAGAACAGCGTGCCATCCTCGGCGGCAGAGACAAAGCGCACGGGCAGATCCTGATGCGAGGTGACACGTGTCGGAGCGTCCTCGCCCGCCAGCGGCATACGCCAGATGTTGAAGCTCTCGGGCTCTGCGTCCGGATCGCCAAGCCCCGCGTCCGGCATCTCGGTCGCCCAGAACAACTCAGAGCCGTCGGCGGAAAACGCCGGGCTGCGGTCGCTCCCGCGGTATTGGGTCAGCCGGCGGTGGCTGCCCGCCTGCAGATCGTAGAGCCACAGATCGCCGGTCGCGTCCGATATCTCGCCCTTGCGCCATGGCGTTTCGGGGGATTTCCGATCGACATAGGCCAGGCTGCGGCCATCGGGGCTGATGTCGGCCTGACCGGTCGGAAGCGGCATCACCAGTCGCGGGCGGCCTCCGTCTACCGGAACCAGCATCACCACGCCGACAGCTTGGCCGATCCCTGCCAGATGATCCGCCTCCGGCTCTCCCAGCCGGGCGGCAGAGAACAGAACCTCCGTGCCATCGGCAGAAAAGGTCAGCGGAAGTTCGGCGCCCGAATGATACGTCAGACGACGTATGGGGCCGCCTTGCGCGGAGATGACAAAGACATCGGCGACATTGAAACGGTCGGACGCAAAGGCGATGCGGGCGCTGTCCGGCGACCAGACCGGCGAGTTGCTGCGGAACTGCCGCTCGGTCAGCGGCGCGGCCTCTCCGCCTTCGCTGGACACGATCCAGATCTGACCGCGGTAGGCAAAGGCGATGCTCTCGCCATCGGGCGAGACCTGCGCGCCTCTGATCCAGTAGGGGGCCATGTCTTCGGCCCGCGCCGTCGTCGCGGTCAGGGCTGTCCCGGCCAGAAGGCCGAGTAGAAAAGCAACAATCGTCTTCATGCAATGTCTCCGGTGTCCGGCACAATAAATCTGAAGGTATATATTTATCGCCTTTGTGCCATGGCTAAGGAGCGCAAGGCTCTTGAAGTCATCTTACCGAAGGCGCGCTTTGAAAGACGCGGACGCCCCGCATTTTGCCCCCCGCCGCAACCACGCCCCGCCCCTGTCGCGGCTTGCCCGGTGGCCAGCGTAACGGCATCATGGGGCCGAGCTGTTCCGGAGACCATCGCCATGCGCCTGCCAGCCACCCCACGCCGCCATGTCCCGCTGATCGCCGGATTGTTCTGCGTCGCATTGGTCGGTCCCTGCGGCGCCGAGGACCACTCGCCCGGCGGGCAGGCGTGGTCCGACGCCTGCGCCAAATGCCACCGCAGCACCGACAGCATCGCCTACGCTTTGCCCAAGCCCGACGACACTACCGGAAAGGACCGTCTGGACCGTTTTATTCTGATGCACCACGCGCCGTCCGACGCAGAGACCCGCGCGGCGCTGGTCGAGTGGCTCGCGGATCACGCCAGCCAGTAAAGCAGCACCAGCCCCAGCACCGCCCCGAGGGTCGCCGCGAACACCGTCAGCCTCAGCCGGTCCTTGACCGAGGTCGCCCCCGCTCCGTAGCGGAACCTCTCGTAGTCGATCCGATCAAGCGGCACGCCCATCGCAAGCGCGCTGTCGGCAATCAAGGTCATCATCGGCCCCGGCCCACAAATCATCACCTCGCAGGCAGAGGGCTCCAGCCCCTCCATCGCACGCTCCAGAAGTGCGGCGCTCATCGGGCCTTGCAGCATGCCGGGGTGATCTTCAGGCGTGTCCGAAATCAGCATCGGCGCGACACCGAGCGTCTCGCAGGCCGGGCGGTAAAGCTCTGCTGGCACCATCGCCGCGGCGGACCGCGCAGCATAGAGAAAGCGCACGGGACGGTGGTTGCCCGCTTGCGCCAGCGCCCCGAGGATCGACAGGATCGGCGCGATGCCGACGCCGCCCGCCACGAGGATCAACGGCCCCTCGCCACGCGGCACGAAACTGCCATGCGGCGCATCCAGCGACACCTCGGTGCCCACGGCGATCGCCCCGATGCCTTGGGTGAAATCCCCGGCCTCCTGCACCACGAGGCGCACCTCCGCCTCGCCCGGCGGCGAGGCGATAGAAAACGGGTGGTCGTGCAGGGGCAAACGCTTGGCTCCGAAGGCGACCCACGCGAACTGCCCCGGCTGAAACGCCAGCGACCGGCCCGGCGGCGGCGACAGCCGCAGCAGCCACAGCTTTTCGGCGATCGACCGGTTTTCCGCGACCGTCCAGCGCTGTGCCTCGGGCCGAACGAGACGCCCGGCATAGACCGAGAGCGCAGGCACACAGGCCGCCAGTGTCAGCCCCAGCCAGAGCGCCGCCATTGCCGCGCCTCCCGGCCCGTCGCCGAGGACATGCCACAGTAGCGCCACCACCAGCCCCAGCGCCCCCAGCGCATGCCCCGCGCGCCAGATCTGGTAGCGCATGGGCAGCCGGTCGCGCAGCAACGCCAGCAGCACCACCAGCGTCAGCAAAGCCAACGCGATCCGCCCATCCCAGAACCCCGGCGCCGTCAGCACAAACTCGAGCCGGCGCGCCAACCGCCCCGGCCGGTCCGGATCGGGCAGCCCGATCAGCGCCAGCACATGCACCAGCGCCAACAGCAACGCCAGCGGCGCCGCCCACTTGTGGAACGCCATGGTAACATCGATGCCAATCCGGCCCGAGATCGCCTCGAACCGACCGCTGGTCAGCATCTGCGCCAGCACCATCACCGCCGCGGCGATGCCGCAGGCCGTGGCCAGCCGCATCGCGCCCTGCCAGTGACCGGGCTCGGACAGCAGTGCCGCGACCATCGGCACGGCAACCAGCCCGACGTAAAGGCTGGCAAGCACAGGCGGCGGCAAACCACCGCGTTTCGGCGCTTTCTGAGACATGGCGCGCGAGTCTCCTTTGGGGCCAGTCTAACGCGCCTCCAAGCCCAGGCATTTGACACGGATCACTGCACCCGCCGGAAACCGCGGCTGGCCGGACTTTTCACCGGGATCTTGCGCATATGCCGCTGCCGCTTTCGCGGCCTGCTGAAAACGCGGCGCAGACCATAGGCAAACGCCGGTTCTGCGAGCACAGCGCAGACGCCCGCGCAAAATTTTGCAAAAGACCGGACATAAGGGTCGGCGCTGCGGAAGATTTATTCTTCACTCAGCTTAGCGGCCGGCCAACATATCCGACCCGGCCTGCGCCGCACGACACCCCATCACGAACCATACGGGCCGCAGATGCTCAACGTCCGAAATATCGAAGCTTTCAAGGCCGTTATTGAAACCGGCACGGTCAGCCGCGCGGCCTCGCGTCTCTGCGTCTCGCAGCCCGCGATCAGCAAGATGCTGCAGAACCTCGAATATGACACCGGCCTTGCGCTGTTCGAGCGCAGCCCCGGACGGGTGCGGCCCACCGGCGATGCGCTTTTGCTGTTCGAAGAGATCAACAGGCTCTATCGCGGGCTCGACCGGCTGGAGAGCGCCGCCTCGGATATCCGCAACATGAAGGGCACGCTGCTGTCGATCGGCGTCATGCCGGCGCTGTCGACCGGCTTTATCCAAGACCTCGTGATGGAATATCAAAACAGCAACAGCGCCGCGCGAGTCGCCCTGCACGCGCGCAGCACCCCCAAGATCGTCGACATGCTGATCTCTGGCGGGCTGGACATCGGCGTGTCGTCGCATCCCATCGACGACCCCGAGATCGACCATATCGCGCTCGACAGCCGTCCTTATGTCTGCGTCATGCCGCCCGGCCACCGGTTGGCAAAGAAAGCGGCGCTCGGCCCGGCGGATCTCGAGGGGGAGCGCTTTATCAATTTCACCCCGACCTCGGACCTGCGGGCGCAGGTCGATGAGCTTTTCACCGGCGCGGGCGTGCAGCGCGACATCATCACCGAGGCCTCGATGGCCCCCAGCATCTGCGCCATGGTGGCACGAGGGCTGGGCGTGGCGCTGCTCAATCCGCTGTATCTGGGCGCGTTTTCGCAACTGGTGACCTGCCGTCCGTTTTCACCGACGGTCAGTTCGGAAGTGCGTCTTCTGCTGCCACGGCACCGCCCGCGCACCGGTCAGGTGCAGCGCTTCATCGAGCTGGCACTGGCCCACCCCGAAAGCCTCGGCCCGGCGTTGGCCCCGCCGCCGGGCAGCACTGCAGCGACCGCCGCAGAGATGCGCTGATCCGCCAGCCCCCGCGCGGCGCTCCAAGTGCTCCCATATGTAGATCAACATCCCAGCGTCGGGCACGTCGCCCCCTGACCCAATCCTAAGCCGGGCTTGGATGTCGAAGCGCGCGCAGAGCACCGGCAGCAGATGCGGGTCCGCTACGCTAGAAGGCCAATGCGATCGCGGTTCTCGCCGCCTCCTACCCTCACACCACAGCATGCCCCGCCCTACGTGGCATTTGCACGAGACGCTGCGGCGTCGCGCGGGCGTGCCTCGCGGCGCCCACATAGCGCCCCGGGTCATCCTGCGCGGCCCCTTGATGCCGCCTCACAGCAGGGCATCCGGTTATGGCAACGCCCTGCCCCATAACCTGAGTTCGATGCACACCTATAATTTGGAATTTGACCCTGCGGGGTGCGGCATCTCATCCTGAGCCCATCAGAACTTATTGAAATCATTAGGCTGCAGGCGCGCTGATCCCCGCCTTGCGGCAACGGGAGAGCTTGGCTTGCAGGTCACCCAGTTCATCATACGCCGCCTCATCTTCTCGGTGCTGCTGCTCTTTGGTGTCAGCGTCATCGTTTTCGCGCTGGTCAACGCCGTGGGCAATCCGATCGAGATCCTCCTCGCCGAACGCCCGGGCATCAGCCAGCAGGCCATCGACCAGATGACCGCCTACTACGGCCTCGATAAACCGGCGGTGACCCGCTACCTGATCTGGGCCGGGAACCTGCTTCAGGGCGATTTCGGCACCTCGATCATCTACAACCAGCCAGTCTGGGAGATGATGACGGTCTGGGGCGTGGAAACGCTCAAGATCCAAGTGCCCGGCATCCTCATCGCGCTGGTGATCGCCACCGTCATGGCGGTGACGGCGGCGGTGCGGCAATACAGCAAGGTCGATTTCGGAGTGATGGCCAGCGCCATGCTGGGCCAGTCGCTGCCGGGCTTCTTCGTCGGCATCCTGCTGATCCTGATCTTCTCTTACTGGCTGGGAATTTTCCCCTCTTACGGCGCCTATTCGATGCGCGCGCCGCTGTGGGGCAATCACATGCTGGACGCGCTGTGGCACATGGTGCTGCCGGTGGCGATGCTGACCTTCTTCAACACCGCCGCGCTGACGCTGCTGATGCGGTCCAACCTCGTCGACATCCTGCGCCATGACTTCGTCACCGCCGCCCGCGCCAGCGGTCTGCCCGAGGGTCGGATCATCTACGGCCACGCGCTGCGCAACGCGCTGATCCCGGTGCTGACCTACCTGTCGATCCTGTTCGGGCTGATGCTGGGCACCGCCCCGGTGACAGAGACCGTCTTCACGTGGCCCGGCGTCGGATACCTCTACATCAACGCGATCCAGCAGCTCGATTACCCGGTGATCCTCGGCGTCACCATGGCGATCTCGGTGATGCTCGTGCTGGCCACGCTGCTCACCGACATCGCCTACGTGCTCATCGATCCCCGCATCAGACTGGACTGACCCCATGGCCTCGATTGATCCGATCACCCCGACCGCGGGCACCGCGGCGGCCCGCCACGACAAGCCGCGCGGCATGTGGGCGCAGGGCTGGTCCCGCTTCCGCCGCAACCGCAGCGGCATGCTCGGCCTCGTGCTGGTCAGCCTCGTGGTGCTGGTGGCGATCCTCTCGCCGCTGATCGCGCCCTACGCCGCCGACGACCAGTCGGCGATGCTCAACTTCGGCTCGCGCGCCGCGCCCAGCCTCGCGCATCCCTTCGGCACCGACCGCATGGGCTATGACGTCTTCACCCGCGTGGTCTATGGCGCGCCGACCGCACTGGCGGTGGGGCTCGGCACGATGCTGGTGGCCTCGGTGCTGGGGCTGCTGATCTGCGGCATCAGCGGCTATGTCGGCGGATGGGCCGACGAGGTGATGATGCGCATCACCGAGTTCTTTCTGGTGCTGCCGGTCTTCGTGGTCATCCTCGCCGTGGTGCGGCTCTTCGGGGTGATCGTCGTCGGCACGCCGTTCGAAGAGATCCCCTATCTCAACCTCGGCACCATCGTCGTGCTGCTTGGCCTGTTCGGCTGGCCGCCCATCGCGCGCATCGCCCGCGCCGAATTCATGCGCCTCAAGAGCATGGAGTTCGTCGAGGCCGCGCGCTGTATCGGCGCCACCCGCGGCGACATCCTGATGCGGCACATCCTGCCCAACGCCATGCCCTCGCTGGTGGTGATCATCGCGCTGGGGATCGGCTCGGCCATCCTGTCCGAAGCGATGGTCAGCTTCCTTGGCTTCGGCGATCCCGAGGCGATCAGCTGGGGCCAGCTTCTCTATTTCAACTACGAGAACCTCAAGGTCTCGCCTTGGGCGTCCATCGCCCCGAGCGCGGCGATCTTCATCACGGTTCTTGGCTTCAACCTTCTTGCAGATGGGCTGTCCGATGCTTTCAATCCCCGCGTCAAATGATCCCCTGTCCAACGCCCCGGCGACTGCCGCGGCACCGCTGCTCGACGTGCGCGGGCTGAGCGTCAGCTTCGGCAAGGGCGCCAGCGCTGTGCCGGCGGTGATGGGCGTCGATCTGGCGGTGGGACGTCAGGAAACGCTGTGCCTTGTCGGCGAAAGCGGCTCGGGAAAGTCCGTGACCTCGCTGGCGCTCATGGGCCTGCCCCCGGCGGGCGCGCAGGTCACCGGCGGGACAGTGATGTTCGAGGGCGAGGATCTGACCGCCAAATCGGCCAAGGCCATGGGCCGCGTGCGCGGCAGGCGCATGGCGATGGTGTTCCAGAATCCGGCGCATTCGCTCAATCCGATCCTCAGCATCGGCGCGCAGCTGGGCGAGATCTACGCCTGGCACACCGGCGCGGGCAAGCTCGAGACCCGCGAGCGCGTCGGCTACCTGCTGCGACAGGTCGGCATCACCGACGCCACCAGCCGCCTGAACCAGTTCCCGCACGAGCTGTCGGGCGGCATGAAGCAACGCGTCTGCATCGCCCGGGCGCTGCTCTGCGATCCGGCGCTGATCCTTGCCGACGAGCCCACAACCAACCTCGACGTGACCATTCAGGCGCAGATCCTCGACCTGCTCGACGAGATCAAAGAGCGCTTTCACACCTCCATCCTGCTGGTCACCCATGACATGGGCGTGGTGGCGCGCATGGCCGACCGGATCTCGGTGATGTACTCGGGGCGCATCTGCGAAAGCGGCGCGGCGCGCACGGTGTTTCGCGACCCGCAGCATCCCTACACCCGCGCTTTGCTGGACAGCACACCGCGCATCGACCAGCGCTACGCCCCCGGCACGCAAAGCCTGCCTGCCATCGGCGGCAAGCCCCCGAACCCGGCGGAGCGGCCCAGCGGCTGCCAGTTCAACCCGCGCTGCGGCGAAGCGCAGGAGGACTGCCGCCGCCACCTGCCAAAGATGACCGCCAGCGGCCCCGGCCACGCCGTCAGCTGCCTGCGCCGCGGCTCGCTGATCGAGGAGGACGCCGCATGACCGCACCCTTCCCCGTGCCCGATCCCGACCTGCTGACCGTGCGCGGCCTGCAGAAACTCTACCCGGTGACCAAACGCGGGTTGTTCCGCAGCCGCCAGACCGGGGTGATCCGCGCCGTCGACGAGATCTCCTTTTCCGTGGCGCGCGGCCAGACCCTCGGCCTTGTGGGCGAGTCCGGCTGCGGCAAGTCGACCACCGCGCGCTCGATCCTGCATCTCATCGGTGCCAGCGGCGGCGAGGTGAGGCTCGGCGGGCAAGACCTGCTGGCGACGCTGGGCGGCGATGACCGCAAGGCCGAACTGGCCATGCGCCGACGCGTGCAATACGTCTTTCAGGACCCCTATATGTCGCTCAACCCGCGCTGGACCATCGCGCAAACGCTGTCCGAGCCGCTGCGCGTGCACGCGCTGCTGCCACCCGCGGCATGGCGCCCGCGGGTGCTGGAACTGCTGGAACTCGTGGGGCTGGAGCCGCATCACGCCGACCGCTACCCGCATGAGTTCTCGGGCGGTCAGCGCCAGCGCGTCGGCATCGCCCGCGCGCTTGCGGTGGACCCCGAACTGCTGATCCTCGACGAGCCGGTGTCGTCGCTCGACGTTTCGGTGCGGGCGCAGATCCTCAACCTGCTGGCACGGCTGCAGGCCGAACTGGGGCTGACCTATCTGTTCATCTCGCACGACCTCAGTTCGGTGCGCTTCCTCAGCACCCGCGTCGCGGTGATGTATCTGGGCAAGATCGTCGAGATCGCCGATGTCGACACGCTCTTCGAGGGTCCGCGCCATCCCTACACGCGCGCCCTGCTCAGTGCGATCCCGGTGCCCGATCCCGACCGCCCCGCCGCCCGCAACACGCTGCGCGGAGAGATCCCCAGCGCGATGAACATGCCCGCCGCCTGCCGTTTCCACACCCGCTGCCCGCGCGCCAGCGCGGTCTGCGCGGCGCATGAACCGCCGATGACCACCCAGAAGGGTCACGCGCTCGCCTGCCACCACCCGCTGGACGAACCGGCCCCGGCCGAACCGCTCGGCGCCGACAGCTAAGCCACGACCACACCTCAGCAACAGGGACCAGAACCGACATGCAAGCCAACCAGACACGCAGGAACTTTCTCAAGACCACCGGCGCCGCCGCAGCCGCGATGGCGGGCACGGCGCCGGGCTTGGGCCGCGCCGCCGCGCCGTTCTTCCGGATGTATATGATGATCCCCAACAACCAGCCCGCGCGGATGATCTGGGGCACGCTGGCGGCGCAGCAGATCTCGAAGCTGGGGGTCGACGTGCAATCGAGCTACGTCCCGTGGTCGGTGATTACACCGCGGCGCACCAACGGTGAGGGCAAGAGCCACGCCGAAGGCGGCTGGGACGCCTATCTCGAGCGCTACTACTACAACTCGATCACCCCGATGCCGAACAACCTGTTTTCGTCCTCGGCCTTCCCGCCGGCCGGGCAAAACTACTACTACGTGGATGACGAAGAGATCGACGCCTCGCTGGCCGATTACGCCGCGGCGCGCGAGGAAGGGCCGCGCATGGAGGCGATCACCCGCTTCCAGAAGCGCTGGTACGACATCCAGCCGATGACCATCCTGTTCTACCCCGAGGATGTCATCGCCACGAACCCCAAGCTCTCGGGCTTTTCCGGCACCACCTTCAACCCGGTGTTCTTTCCCGACCCCGAGAACTGGACGATCGAGGATGCGGGGCCCGACGCCTCGGCCGCCTTCGCCTCGTGGCAGCCGCCGCAGAACCTCACGCCGATGTACACCGGCGGCTATTCCGACGCCAACGTCTTTGGTCCGGTTTACAACCGGCTTTACGAGTACAAGGACTGGGAAAGCAAAGAGATCGTTCCGGCGCTGGCCACCGGGCACACCATGTCCGAAGACGGCAAGCAATGGGTGATCACCCTGCGCGACGGCGTCACGTGGCACAGCGGCGAGCCGTTCACCGCCGAGGACGTGGTGTTCACTTGGCAGATGATCATGAACCCCGAGTATGCCTCGCCGTTCAACGCGCCGTTCACCGAGATCTTCGGCTCTCCCGACGCGTTCCGCGCCACCGGCCCGCTTGAGATCACCGTCGATCTGCCCGAGTTCACCGTGCAGTTCGAGCATTGGGTGATGAACGCCATGCAAGTGATGCCGAAACACGTGCTGGAGGGCATCGCCCCCGCCGATCTGCGCGCCCACCCGTTCAACACCTGGAACGGCAGCTACGAGGTGACGCTGTCGGACGGCTCGACCTACACCGCGCAGGGCGGCGTCGGCACCGGCCCGTGGGTCTGTCAGGGACAGGACCAGATGCGCAACACCTTCGTCTACGCCAAGAACGCGGACTATTGGAAAGAGACGCCGGGCAACGTCGAGAGCTTCTACGTGGTCAACATTCAGGGCTCGGACGCGGTGCTCTCGGCGCTGCGCGCCGGCGAGATCGATGCGCATGACCCGATGTACGATATCGGCTCGCTGGTCGACACCATCGATCCGTCCTGGGGCAAGGTGCAGACCTACGACAGCTACAAGTGGCAGCACGTGTGCTACAACCTGCAGCACCCGGTCTTCGGCACCGGCGTCGACACGCCGCTTGGCCGCGAAGACCCGTCGCGCGCCGCCGAAGCCGCGGCCTATGTGCGTCAGGCCTTCAGCCACGCGATGCCGCGCGAACAGATCGTGCAGGAGATCGCCAGCGGCTTTGGCGCGGCGGGCACCGTGCCGATGCCCTTCACCGCGCCGGAATACGCCAAGGAGCTGCTCGAACCCATCGAATACGACCTCGAGATCGCGCGCGAGTTCATGACCAAGGCCGGCTACGTCTACTGACACCGGCCCGCAGCGACCTGCCTTGGGCGCCATGACGCGCCCGGGGCCTTCGCCCACGGCACAGCCCTGGACACATCCCCGCAAGAAACGGATCCAAGAGATGACTGACAAAAAGATGCGGCTCGGCCTGTCGATGCGCGGCGTCGGCTATCACCCCTCCGCGTGGCGCCACCCCGATGTGCCGGCCAATGGCGCCAGCGAGATCGAGCATTTCCACACCGTCGCCAAACACGCCGAGCGCGGCAAGATCGACATGATCTTCTTTGCCGACGGCGCGGGGGTCCGCGCCAAGGACACGCCCAAGGGCTCGCTGGCCCGGCTCGGGCATTACATCACAGACATCGAACCGACGGTGCTGCTGGCCTCGATCTCGGCGGTGACCACGCATCTGGGCCTCGTGAGCACCGCCTCCACCGCCTATAACGAGCCCTACAACCTTGCCCGCCGTTTCGCCGGCATCGACCTGATGAGCCATGGCCGCGCGGGCTGGAACGTGGTGGCGTCGTGGTCGAACGAAGAGGCGAAGAACTTCGGCCTCGAACAGGTGCGCGACTACACCGAACGCTATGAGCGCGCCGCCGAGTTCGTCGAGGTGGTGACCGGCCTTTGGGACAGTTGGGAAGAGGACGCCTTCCCGCTCGACAAGGCCTCGGGCCTGTTCTTTGACGAGACCAAGATGCACCGGCTCAACCATGAAGGGAAACACTTCCGGGTGCGCGGCCCGCTGAACGCGCGCCCCTCCGAGCAGGGCCGGCCGATCGTGGTGCAGGCGGGCAATTCGCCCGCCGGGCGCGACATCGGCGCCAAACATGCCGAGGTGATCTATACCGCCGCGCGCAGCGTCGAAGAGGCGCTGGAGTATTATGCCGACATGCGCGAGCGGCTCGCCAAATTCGGTCGCCCCGCCGATGCGCTGCGGGTGATGCCCGGCTTCCGCACCTACATCGGGCGCAGCCGCGAGGAGGCGCAGGAGAAGTTCGAAATGATGCAGGATCTGATCGAGCCGGTGGTTGGCCTGTCGTTCCTTGCCGACACCTTCGGCGATCTCTCCGGTCTGCCGCTGGACGCGCCGATCCCGGCAGATTTCAAGCCCCGCAGCGACAATGAAAGCCTCAGTGGCTGGGCCGAACGGCTGATCGCCAGCGCCCGGCAAGAGGGCAAGACGATCCGCGATCTCTATCTCGAACAGGCCGGTCAGGCGTCGAGCAACTATGTCGGCACCGCCGCCGATATCGCCGACATCATGGAGGACTGGTTCCACAAGGGCGCCTGCGATGGCTTTAACCTGACCGTGCCGCATCTGCCCGGCGGCGCGGCAGATGTGGCCGACCTGCTGGTGCCGGAACTGCAGCGGCGCGGGCTGTTCCGCACCGAATACGAAGGCCGCACCTTGCGTGAAAACCTTGGCCTGCCGGCGCATGTGAACCGCTACACCGCAGCGCGCGAGCGCGAGACGACCATGGCCTGAGCGCCGCGACGGGATCTTCCCAACTGCCCCCCGGACCGGTGCCGGGGGGCTTTTTTGTCAGCTGACAATTGCGCGCGTGGCGGCAGTCCGTAGATACAAAAAGAGCGGGCCCGGAGGCCCGCCCTCTCGGCGCCGGGGACGGGAGCAGCCCCCAAGGCGACCCTCAATCCATCTGCCGTGCTCAGTGCGAAACGGCGATCGCTTCTTCAGACTCCGAACTTTCCGAGCCACGGCCTGCCAGCGGGTTCGGCTTGGCCTCCAGCCCCAGCCGGGCGCGCAGCGTCTCGCCTTGGTAATCGCTCTGCGCCAGCCCGCGGCGGCGCAGTTCGGGCACCAGAAGATTGAGGAAGTCTTCGGCCCCGCCGGGCATATAGGGGGCCATCAGGTTCCAGCCGTCGCAAGCGCCATCTTCGAACCAATCCTGCATCACGTCGGCGATCTGCTCGACCGTGCCGCAGCAGACGTTGTGCCCCGAAGAGATCGAGATCTCCTCATAAACCTGCCGGATGGTCATCGGGGTGGCGCGCAGGCGGCGCTCCCATTGCTCGATGGCGCTTTTCACGCCGTTGGACTCCGGCAGCGGCAGCGGCACCAGATCGTCGGGATCATAAGCGCTGAGGTCACCGAACATCTTCGAGATGAGTTGCAGGCCGACGTCCGGATGCACCAGCGCCTTCAGGTCATCAAGCTTGGCCTGCGCCTCTTCTTCGGTGGCGCCGATGATCGGCATGATACCCGGCATAATCATCACCTGCGCCGGATCGCGGCCCGCAGCCGCGACCCGCGCCTTCATGTCGGCGTAGAACTCCTTGGCGATCTCCTTATCCTTCTGCCCGGTGTAGATGATGTCGGCGATGCGCGCGCCCAGTTCGCGCCCCGGCCCCGAGCCGCCCGCCTGCGCGATCACCGGATAGCCCTGCGGCGAGCGTTCAAGGTTGAGCGGCCCGCGCACCTGATAATGCTTGCCGCTGTGGTTGAGCAGATGCATGCCCTCGGGGCGGAAATAGCGGCCCTCGTCCTTGTCGCGCACGAAAGCGTCGTCGTCCCAGCTGTTCCACAGGCCGGTGACCACATCGAAGAACTCATTGGCGCGCTCATAGCGCTCGGAGTGTTCCATCAGCGCGTCGCGGCTGAAGTTCAGCGCCTCTTCCTCGCTCCAGCCGGTGACCACGTTCCAGCCCGCGCGCCCCTCCGAGATATGGTCCAGCGAGGCGAACTTGCGGGCCAGCGCATAGGGCTCGTTGTAGGTGGTCGAGGCGGTGCAGATCAGGCCGATGCTCTCGGTCACCGCCGACATGGCAGCCAGCAGGGTGATCGGCTCGAACCGGTCAATATGGCCGTGGCGGCTCAGTTCCTCGGCATCCTTGTGCGGGATGCGGACCGCGGCACCGTCAGCAAGGAACATGAAGTCGACCTTCTGCGCCTCGGCCTGTTTGATGATCTTGGCGTAGCCTTTGAAATCATTGGCGATACCGGCGTTGGCATCGGGGTGGCGCCAGCCCGAGTTATGGGCGCCGTTCTGCACCATGTTGATGCCGATCTTCATGCGGCGTTGGGTCGTGGGCATCTTGGTCTCCTTTCCCGGCCTGCGCCGGGGTGTTTTGGTCAAATGTCAGTCGGGGCCCGCTGCGTCCCGGCAAGCGGGTAGTGGCAAAGACAGCCCGAAGGGCCGGTGTCCGCCCTTGGAACCACCTCGGCGCAGAGCCGCGGCACACTGCGCCCCGCGACCTGCTGCCGCGAGGCCGGATCAAGCCCTTCGGCGACGCGGCGCGCGTGCGGACAGCGGGTGTGGAAGGCGCAGCCCGGCGGCAGGTCGAGCGGGCTGGGGATATTGCCCTCGAGCAGCACCACCTCGCGATTGCGCTCCACCTCAGGATCCTCGCCCGCCACCACCGACAGCAGGCTTTCGGAATAGGGGTGGCGCGGGCTGTCGCAGATCTGCCGGGCCGGGCCCTGCTCGACAAAGCGGCCAAGGTACATGACCCCGGTGGCATCGGCGAAATGGCTGACCAGCGCCAGATCATGGGTGATGATCACATAGGTCAGCCCGAGCCGTTCCTGCAGGTCGACCAGCAGGTTGATGATCTGCGCCTGAATCGACACATCCAACGCGCTCACCGGCTCGTCGAGCACGAGGATCTCGGGCTCGAGGATGATCGCGCGGGCGATGGCGACGCGCTGGCGCTGCCCGCCCGACAGTTCGTTGGCAAAGCGTCCGAGATGCGCGACGCTGAGCCCGACCTGCCGGATCACCCGCTCGATACGGGCGCGCTGATCGTCCTTGCCACCCTTGAGGCCATGCACCACCAGCGCCTCGCGCAGCACGTCATAGACGCGCATCCGCGGGTCGATCGAGGCGCGCGGGTCCTGCAGCACGAGTTGCACCCGGCGCCGCAGCTGCCGCCGCTCGCGCGGGGTGAGGCCGGAGAGCTGCTGCCCGCCCAGCGTCACCTCGCCCGCGGTCATCTTCACCAACCCGACGATCGCCCGCGCCAGCGTGCTCTTGCCCGAGCCGGACTCGCCGACGATGGCGTAGCAGCCGCCGCGCGGCACCGAGAAGCTGACGTTCTGCACCGCGCGCACAACCTGCGTCGCGCCGGTGCGGAAGAAGGATTTGTTCACCGGAAAATCGACGCTGAGGTTGCGCACGTCCAGCACGACGTCCGAGGCGGTCAGACCCTCCTTCTGCATGTCCTTGGGCATCTCATCCTTGGGCATTCTGGGCCTCCTCTTCTTGCGGGAAGTGGCAGGCCACCTCGGCCCCGCCACAGCGCTGCAGAGCCGGGGCGTCGGTCATGCAGGGTTTGCGGCCCTTGGCGCGGGCGCAGCGCGGCGCAAAGCTGCACCCCTCGGGCAGACGCCCCAGCATCGGCGGCTCGCCCGAGATCGCCGGAAGCAGCCGGGTCGAGCCGTCATGCCGCAGCTTCGGCGTCGAGTTGCGCAAGGCGCGGGTGTAGGGGTGGCGGGCGTTGCGGAACACCTCGTCCACCGGCCCGACCTCGACGATGCGCCCGGCGTAGATCACCGCCACATCGTCGGCATAGCGCGCCACCAGACCCAGATCATGGGTGACCAGCATCATCGCCATGTCGCGCTCTTTCTGCATCTTGCGCAGCAGCGTCAGGATCTGCTGCTGGATCGTCACGTCGAGCGCCGAGGTGGGCTCATCGGCCAGCAGGATCTCGGGCTCCTGCGCCAGTGCGATGGCGATCACGATGCGCTGTTTCATCCCGCCCGAGAACTGGTGCGGATAGGCCGAGAGGCGGCTTTCTGGATCGGCGATCTGCACCGCCTTGAGCAGCTCGATGGACCGCGCACGCACCTCTGCGGCGCTGAGGCTGGTGCCCGAGGTCAGCGCCTCGGCCAGTTGTGCACCGATGGTCATCACCGGGTTGAGCGCGCTGGCGGCATCCTGAAAAACCATGCCGATATGGCGGCGGCGCATCTCCTGCACTTCCTTGCCTGACAGATGCGCGGCGGATTTTCCGGCGATCTCCAGCGCGCCGCCAGAGACCACCGCCTGCCCGCGCGGCAGCAGGGTGCCGACGGCACGCAGCAGCGTGCTCTTGCCCGAGCCGGACTCGCCGACCACCGCCAGCGTGCGGCCCCGGCGCAAGGCGAAATCCACCCCGCGCACCGCCGGAAGCTGGCCGCGCTCGGTGAGATAGGAGATCTCCAGATCGCGCCCAAGCGCGGCGGCACCGCCGGGCACCTCCATCCGCGCCTTGGCCTCTGCCGCGCTTTCACGCGGCCCGGTGGGCAGCGCCTTGCCGCCCGAGATCAACCGGGCCAGCATCCCCTGCCCCTTGCGGCGCTTGGCGGCGGTTGGGTCGTAGATGTTGCGCAGCTCCTCACCCAGCAGGTTGAACCCCAGCGCCGAGAGCGCAAGGAAGAGACCGGGGAAGGTCGCCATATAGGGGTGGCTGCGGATATAGGAGCGGCTCTCGCCCAGCATGGTGCCCCATTCGGGTTCCGGCGGCTGGGTGCCGAGCCCGAGGAAGCTGAGGCCCGAGGCGTTGAGCAGCGTCGAGGCAAACAGCAGGCTGCACAGGGTCACGAGGATGCCGCCCATATTGGGCAGTACGTGCCGCGCCATCACCCGCAGGGGCGAGCAGCCGAGCGAAACGCTGCCCTCGACGAAGGGTTCCGACAGGGTGCTCATTGCCACGGCGCGGGTGGTGCGGATGAACACCGGGATCGACACGATGCCCACCGCAAGGATGACGTTCCACGTGCTCGGCCCGAGGATCGCCACGACGGCGAGGGCAAAGACGATGTCGGGGAAGGACAGCATGATGTCGACGCCGCGCATCAGGAGCTGATCGAAGGTGCCACGCACATAGGCAGCCGCCAGCCCCAGCGGCACGCCGATCACGAAGGCCACCGCCACGCCGCCGACGCCGATGCCCAGCGACGAGCGCGCGCCGACGAGGATGCGGCTGAACACGTCGCGGCCCAGCTGATCGGTGCCGAACCAATGCGCCGCCGACGGCGGCTGCAGCGTCGCCATGAAGTCTTGGGTGTAAGGATCGAGCGGGGCCAGCCACGGCCCGAAGAAGGCAAGGAAGGTCAGCACCGTCACCAGCGCGAGGCCGATGGCGCCCTTGGGCGAACTGGCGATGCGGCGCAGGGTTTTCAGCCTTGGATGCAGCAGGGTCTGCCGCAGCAGGCCGGGCCGCGCGTCTGGCTGCGCGCCACCGGGAATGTCGTCGGTTGTTGAAGTCATAGCCATAAGGTCTGCCTGTCAGGCGGCCGCGTAGTCGCGGGTCCGCGGATCGAGCCACTGACCGAGCAGGTCGGTCGCGAGGTTGATGAGGACGAAGAACACCGCAAAGAGCAGCACGCAGTATTGGATCACCGGGTAGTCGGAACTGCCGACCGCGCTGACCAGCAGCCGCCCCAGTCCGGGCACGCCGAACACCGTCTCGGTCACCACCGAGCCGCCCAGCATGCCGCCGAATTGCACCCCGGCGACGCTGACCGCGGCGACCAGAGAGTTGCGCAGCGCGTGGCGCAGGATCACCGTGCGTTCGGCCAGCCCCTTGGAACGGGCCGTGTCGAGGTAATCCTTGCCCATCACCTCCAGCAGGTTGGCGGTGACCAGCCGGCTGAACAGCGCGGCGGGCCGCGTTGCCACCACCAGCACCGGCAGCACGTAATGCGCGGGTGTCGCCGCTCCCGCCGCTGGCAGCCAGCCCAGCGTCACGGCGAACAGCCAGATGCACAAAAGCCCCAGCCAGTAGATCGGCATCGAGATGCCCGCCAGCGTCAGCACGGTGACGGTGGCGTCGAACCACCCGCCCTGCCGCAGCGCGCAGATCACTCCGGTGATCACCCCGAAGGCAAGGCCGATGACCAACCCGCCGACGGCGATGATCAGCGTCTTGGGAAGCCGCTCGGAGATTTCCTGAACCACCGGGCGGCTGGTGCGATAGGAGGTCGCCACCTCGGGATCGACCACGCCGCGCAGAAACAGCGCGTAGCGTTCGAACGGCGGGCGGTCGAGCCCGAGGTGATGCCGGATATCGGCGATCTCCTCGTCGGTGGCCATGTTGCCCGCAAGCTGCGCCGCCGGGTCTCCGGGGATCAGCGCCACGAACCAGAAGGCCAGCAGGCTGACCGCAAAGAGGGTCGGGATTGCGACAAGTAGTCTCTTGAGAACAAACATGGCCGTCCCCGATCAGCCGTCGACCGAGACGCGCACGTCGTCGAACAGCATGGTCTCGTCAGGCCGGATGGTGAAGCCTTCGACCTTGTCAGAGATGCCGATGGCCTGCTTCTGGTACCACAGGAAGACGAAGGGCATCTCGTCCCAGATGATTTCCTGCACCTCGGCGTAGATCTCCTTTTGCTCGTCGATGTCGGTGGTCGCCCGGCCCTCGGCCAGCAGGCCGTCGACGCGCGCGTCGCTGAAGCCGGTGGTGTTGGCGCTGACCCCGGTGTGGAACAGGCGGTAGAGGGTGAAGTCGATGCCCGCGGTGGCGCGGCCGATCATCGACATGTCATAGGTGCGCTCGTCCAGCGGCACGCGGTGCGCGGCGGACCAGCTGGGCAGGTCCAGAACGCGGGCCTGCGCGTCGATGCCGATCGCCTGCCACTGGCCGACCAGCGCCTGACAGACCTGCGCGTCCTTGATGTAGCGCCCGTTGGGGCAGTTCACCGTCAGCTCAAGCGGGGTGCCGCCCGGCCCGTAGCCCGCCTCTTCGAGCAGCGCCTTGGCGCGCTCCACGTCATAGGGCTTGGGCTCGAAGGTCACGCGCAGCGCGTCCTCGGTGCCCGGGCCGACCTGCCCTTCGGAGGGGGTTCCGAGACCGCCGAGGATACCCTGCACCATGCCATCGCGATCCAGCGAGATATTGAGCGCCTCGCGCACCCGCTTGTCTTCGAGCGGGCCGTCCAGAACCATCTCCATGGAGATCGAGAACATGCTGTCGGGCAGGATCACCTCTGCGCTGTCGAGCGCGTTGATCCTGTCGATGGATTCCGCCGGAACGCGGTCGACGATGTCCACCTCGCCGGTTTCCAGCAGCGCCATGCGCGAGCCGTCCTCGGGCACCGCCATGAAGGTGATCTTTTCCAGCGTCGCCGGGCGCGGGCCCTCGTAGTCGGGGTTCGGCACGAGGCTGAAGCGCTCGCCGCCGATGTATTCCTCGACCATGTAGGGGCCCGAGCCGACCGGGTAGAACCCGTATTCGGCGCCCATCTCGGCATTGGCTTCGGTGTCGATGATGCTGGCGGCGGTGTTGGCCAGCAGCATCAACACGTGGCCGTTCTTTTCGGCCATGTGGAAGACGACAGTGTCCTCGCCCTGCGCCTCGGCCTCGCCCAGCGAGGCATAAAGCCCGGCGTAGATCGAGCCGCTGTCGGGATCGAGCAACTGGTTGAAGGACGCCGCCACCGCCTCGGCGTCAAGTGGCTTGCCGTTGCTGAACGTGTGGCCGGTCTCGAAGGTGACGGAGAAGGTCATGCCGTCCTCGGACCAGTCCCATTCCGTGGCCAGTGCCGGCACCACCTTGTTGTCGGCGTCGATGCGGAACAGCTGCTGGAAGACCAGCCCATCGACCGCGTTGCCCACGGGCAGGGAGTTCACGTGCGGGTGGAAGGTGTTGGCGTCGGCGCCGACGGCGATGCGCAGTTCGCCTTCCGGCGCGGCCAGCGCGGCCAACGGCAGCGCGGTGGCCATCAACAGCGAGGCGGTCGCCGACCGCAGGCTGGCGCGGGAGAGCAGAGAGGGGAGGATACGTGTCATGTCAGTCCCTGTTGGCTGTAGGTTGCTGTTCCCCGAAGCGGGAGGGCTTCGGGGGTGGTGCGGAAAGTCAGCGATTCCGGAAACTGGCGGGGAGCGTTCTGCGGCCCCCTCCGGCCATGAAGTAGGCTCAGCTTGCCCAAGCGTAATCTTTTCTGTCAAATTATGTTTGACGCATGCATATATCTTTGGGTTATGGCTTTAGGATGAATTACCGACAGTGCGAGATCTTCGTCACCGCCCTCGAAGCCGGGTCGGTCACCGCCGCCGCCGAGCGGCTGGACCTATCCCAGCCCGCGGTCAGCAAGTCTTTGAAACTCTTAGAGACAGAGTTGGGCGTGCGGCTGTTCCTGCGTGGCGCGAAAGGCCTGCAGCCAACCGATGAAGGGCGCTCTTTCTACCTTGAGGCGGCGCGGCTGACCGAGAGTTTCGGGCATTTGGAAGGCTTCGCGCAAAGCCTCGTGCGGCTGCAGCACGCGCGGCTCGAAATCAGCAGCATTCCGGCGCTCTCGATCGCGTGGATGCCGCAGACGATTTCCGGTTTCCTGCGCGAGTACCCCGATCTTTCGCTGTCCTTCCGCTCGCTCAGTTCGCCCGAAACGGTGCAGCGCGTGGGCCGCGGTGAGCTCGATATCGGCATCTCGCAGGCGCGCAGCGAGGACAGGATGGTCGAGAAGACGCGGCTGTTCGATCTGCAGTCGGTCTGCATCCTGCCCGAAGGCCACCGCCTATGTGCCGAGCCGGCCATTCGGCTCGAGCACCTGCACGACCAGCGCCTGCTGTCGCTGAGCGCGGCCGACGAGATCCGCAAGAAATTCGAGGCCGCGATGCTGATGGCAGGCTATAGCATCCGCAGTCAGATCGATGTGGCGATCGGTGCAATGCTGTGTCGGATGGTCGCCGACGGCCATGGCATCGGCATCGTCGACGAGGAATCCGCCAAGCTGTTCGACGCCGCCGGCGCCGTTGTCCGCCCGCTGGCCGAGGAACTCTCGGTGCCGATATACCTGCTTCAGAACCCGCTGAAGCCGCAAACGCTGATCGCCCGCAAATTCGTCGATCACATGCTCGACGTCACCGCACCGCGGCGCGCTGGCTGACCCTTTCGGAAAACGGCGGCTCGAGCGCGCGTGGCGTGCGTAGCCTGAACTTCAGGTTATGGTAGGGCCCGACAAAGAATTCTCGGTAAGGGTGAAAATGCCACTCGAATATGCATCTTCACCCCAACCACCCCCCACCCGTCCGTGATTTTTTCAGCGCTTCAGCCCGGAATCGACGCAGCGCGCGCGGAGTTTCGCGTCTTTGCACGGTGATTTCCCGGTGATTGCGTGACAATGCGCTCCCGCGGGCCATCTTGTTTTTGGGCAGACCGCTCAAACCCGGGGGTAACGCATGCGCTTGTTGATCGACGTACGAATGCACTACCAATTTCCCCAGCCGAACACGGTCACGCTTGTGCTTGAGGCCGCCGAGACCGCCGGTCAGATCGTGCGGCATGCCAATCTTGATCTTGGCGATGCCCGCGTCACCCGCATCGCAGGGGATGAAGGGATCGGCAGTCGGCTCTGGGTCGAGGTGCCCGGCGAGGAAATGCGCCTGAGTTACACCGCCGAAGTGGAGGTGACGCGCCCCGACCTGCCGCTCGAGACCCTGCAAGCCGCTCCCTTGCACGCGCTGACCGCCGAGGTCGCGCCGTTCATCCGCCCCTCGCGCTATTGCCTGTCGGATAAGTTCGTCGCCTTCGTTGGCCGCCGCTTTGGGCACCTGCAGGGCGGCGCGAAAGTGCTGGCGATCCGCGACTGGATCGAGGCCGAGCTGGACTATGTGCCCGGCAGTTCCGATGCCGACACGCATGTGCTGGAAACCTTCGCCGCGCGGCAGGGGGTGTGTCGTGACTACGCGCATCTTTTCTGCGCCATGGTGCGCGCGGCACAAATCCCGGCGCGGATGGTCGCCGCCTATGGCGCCTGCGTCTCGCCGCCGGATTTTCACGCGCTGGGGGAGGTCTGGCTGGACGGGCGATGGCACCCGGTGGATGCCAGCGGCATGTGCCGCCCCGATGCGCTGGCGCTGATCGCCGTGGGGCGAGACGCTTACGACATCGCCTTCATGGAGTCGCAGGCCCCGGCGATGCTGTTGCAGCAAAAGGTGAATGTGACCGAGGCCGCTGGCTGAGCCGCCGCCTCAGTACATCGCCGAGCCACCGTTGACGCCATAGACCTGCCCGGTGATGAAGCCCGCGCCCGGCCCCGCGAGAAACACCGCCATGGCGGCGATCTCCTCGGGCGTGCCGAAGCGGCCAAGCGGCGTTGCCAGATCGCGGGCGATGGCCTCGGGTGTCATGCCGGCGGTCATCTCGGTCGTCACCGGACCGGGGGCGATGGCGTTGACCAAGATATCCGGCCCCAGTTCGCGGGCGAGGCTGCGGGTCATTGCGATGATCCCGCCTTTGGAGGCGGCATAGGCCACGGTGTTCGCCGCCCCGAGGTAGCCCAGATCGGAAGCGGTGAAGACGATCCGCCCGGCCGGCATCTGCCGCACCGCCTCGCGTGCGGTCAGGAAGGCCCCGCGCAGGTTCACGCCGATCACTCGGTCGAAGGCCTCGGCAGAGGTGTCGCGCAGCGGGCACTCGTCCAGAATTCCGGCGTTGGCGAACAGCCGCGTCACCGCACCCAGCCGCGTTTGCAGGCTGTCGAACATCTCGCGAACCTCGGCCTCCGAGGTCACATCGGCGCGCAGCTGCAGGATATCCTCCGGCAGATCCGCCGCCGCCGGATCGCCCGGATGGCAAACGGCAACCTTCGCCCCCGCCGCGCGCAGCGCCAGCGCCATGGCACGACCAATGCCCCGACTGCCACCGGTCACCAGCACCACCTCTCCGGACAGCACCCCGCTCATGCCAAGGTCTCGCCACGGTCGATGCAGATCGCCTGCCCGCTGATCGAGGCCCCGCCGGTGCTGGCGAGGAAGAGATAAAGCGCGGCTATGTCCTGCGGCAGCATGAGGCCGGGTATCGCCTTCGCCGCCAGAATATCCGCCATCACCGCGTCTTGGCTGCGGCCCTCGACCCGCGCCATCTCGGAGGCCGAGGCCAGCGCGGACTCGGTGCCGATCCAGCCGGGGCAGACCGCGTTCACCGTGATGCCGCGCGGGCCAAGCTCTCTAGCCCAGCTGCGCATCAGGCCGAGCATCGCGTGTTTCGACGCGGCATAGGCGGAAAACCCAGCCACCGCCGTCTTGCCCCAGATCGAGGAGGTCAGCAGGATGCGCCCGCCCTGCCCCATCTTCGGCAGCGCCGCGCGGGTGACATGCTCGGTGCCCATGACATTGGTGTGCAGCACGTCGGCGGCCATCGCCCCCGCCCCCGGATCACCAAGCCACGTGGGCCGCTCGATCCCGGCGTTGTTGACCAGCACGTCGATCCTCTCCAGCGGCGCCAACGTCTTGGCCACAGCCTCGGACGACCTGATATCGCAGCGCAGCGGCGTCGCGGAAAGCGCCTTGGCCGCGGCCTCGATCCCCGCATCCTCGGCCAGCATCCAAAGCGTCGCGCCGGCCGCCGCGAAGGCGGCTGCAACGCCCTGCCCGATGCCACGGCTAGCGCCGGTCACCAGCACGGTCTGCTCGGTGAAATCGAAACTGGCCCGGCCCGCCCGGCTCATCCGCCGAGCCCGAACTCGCCGCGCACCGCCGCGCCGATGTCATGCCGGTACTGCGCCGCCATCAGCGCCCCCTTCGCGGGCGTGGCCCCTGCGGCAGAGACGAGGTTGCCCTCGGGCGCCACCCACTCGCGGTGCGGCGGCCATGCGTCATAGGGCGGGGCAAAGGCGGCCTTGTTGTCGGGGATCAGTTCGGTGCGGACAAGATGCGGGTAGTAATGCATCATCAGCGAGGTCTCGAGCACCGCCGCATGTTCCAACTCGATCCCCGGATAGCCCTCGGGGAAGACCTGCGCCAGCGTGTCTTCGGTGAGAAAATCCCAATGCTGCAGGCACATGACGCGCAAGTCCTGTCCCGCCGCGTCGCGCATCGCCAGATCGATGCCTTCGGTGAGAAACCACAGGTTCTCGTAGTTGCCATCGAGCACGCAGATCCGCCGCACGCCGTGGCGCACCAACTCGCGGATGATGTCGCGCACGATGCCCGAAAGCGTTGCCGCGTCGAGCCCGGTGGAGCCGGGAAAGAATGGGCCGCCCGCCGAGCGGGTCATCGACTTGTAGCCATAGCAGACGGGTGCGGCGACCACGCCGCCGAGATCGCGGGCGATCTCTTCGGCGATGGCCAGCGGCAGCATGTGGTCCACGCCCATCGGCAGATGCGGGCCGTGCTGTTCAAGCGCGCCGGTGGGCAGAAAGACCACCGGGTTGCGCTCCAGCGCGGCGGCATATTCGGGCCATGTCATCTCGGCCATCAGAACCGGCGAGGGTGCGGGCGGTTGGGCGGGGCTGGTCATGATCGGCCTTTCCTTGTTGCCGCGCGGGCCCCGCGACGAGGCCCGCGCATTTTCGCGAAAGTCCTCAGAACTCTTTGAGGTTGTCGCGCAGCAGCTGGTGTTTGTACTCGGTCCGCACGAGGCCGCGACGCTGCAGTTCCGGCACCAGCCCGTCGGCGATCTCGACAAGGTAATGACGGCTCACCCGCAGCACCGGCGTGGTGATCAGGAAACCGTCGCCGCCCACTTCGGCCATCGCCTCGCCCATCTTGTCGGCCACCTGCGCCGGGGTGCCGATCAGCTCCATCGACGAGACCAGCCCGCCGCCCTCGGCTGCCGCCAGTTCGCGCAGGGTCTTGCCGCTGCCCCATTGCTGGAATTTGTCGAGCGTGCCGCTTTCGCCGTTGGTCACCAGCTTCTCGGGCAGCGGCTTGTCGAGGTCGTACTGCGAGAAGTCGATTTCGGTGATCGCCGAGATCGAAGCCAGCACGTCGTTGACGAAATGGTCCGCAGTGGTGCCGCGCTCGTATTTGGCGCGGGCGTCTTCCTCGGTCTCGCCAAGCGTGGGGGTGACGCAGAACAGCACCTTGATGTCGTCGGGGTTGCGGCCGATCTTCTCGGCGCGGGCGCGGATGTCATCGCGGAAGGCCTTCATCCCGTCGACGCCATTGGCCACCGAGATGATGCTGTCGGCATGCTGCGCGGCAAAGTCGCGCCCCCGCGGCGAGGCCCCGGCCTGCACGTAGACCGGGCGCTTCTGCGGCGAGGGCACGGTGTTGAGCGGGCCGCGCACCTTGAAGAACTCGCCCTCGAAGTCGATGCTGCGCACCTTGTTGCTGTCGGCATAGACGCCATTCTCGCGGTCCAGCACCACCGCATCGGCGTCCCAGCTGTCAAAGAGCTGGCCCACAACGTCCATGTATTCGTCGGCCATGGCGTAGCGCTGCTCGCGCGGGGGCAGCACATCCATGCCGAAGTTCTGCGCGGCCAGATCCTCGGCGGAGGTGACCACGTTCCAGCCGAACCGCCCTTTGGTCAGGCTGTCGATGGTCGAGCTGAGGCGGGCCAGAAGGAACGGCGGATAGGCCATGGTCGACATGGTGGCGACCACCCCGAGGTTGCGCGTCGCCATGCCCATCGCCACCGCCAGCGGCGCCGGATCGTGCTTGGGGGCCATCATGCCGTTGGCCAGCGAGAACTTGCGGTCGCCGCCGAAGGTTTCGGGCACCATCAGCTTGTCCTCGATCATGATGTAATCGAAGCAGGCCCGTTCCAGCGTCTGTGCCATCTCGACGTAGAACTGCCCGTCCCACGGGTAGCCGCCCTGCCCGAAGGGCGCGCGCCACTCGTCGGGGGTGAAGTTCATGAACCATGCGAGGTGAAAGCGTTTGTCGGTCATCTGTCGGTCGTCCTTGGAAATGCGCCAGACATGTGCTGGCTAAGATCGGGAGGAAGGGGCTCAGCCCGCCGCGCGCTCGGCGCGGCGCAGGCTGCGGGCCAGCCGCGGCTTGGCCTCGAAGTCGGAGGTGATGATCGAGCCGTAGCGGTGCGGCGCGTGCGGATCGTGACGGCGCTTGTCCACGGCGATGACCCGCGTGCCGAGGTGGAAGGCCTCGGACAGATCATGGGTGACCATCACCACGGTCATCTGGTGCTCGTCCCACAATTCCAGCACCAGTTGGTGCATGGCCTTGCGGGTGCCGGGATCCAGCGCGCCGAACGGCTCGTCGAGCAGCAGCACCTTGGGCTTGGTCATCAGCGCCTGCGCGATGGCAAGCCGCTGCTGCTGTCCGCCCGACAGCTGCGCCGGATAAAGCGCCGCATGACCGCCCAGCCCGACGCGATCGAGCATCGCCTGCGCCCGGTCGCGCAGTTCGGCGCGGGCGCTGCCGAAGAGCCGCCCGAGCAAAGCTGCCGCCTGCCATTCGGGGCCGGTCATCACGTTGCCGATCACCGTGCGGTGCGGGAACACCGAGTAGCGCTGAAAGACGATGCCCCGGTCGGGCATGGGCTCCGGCGCGATGGGCGCGCCGTCGATGAGGATCTGCCCGCCGCTCGGGGCTTCTTGGCTCAGCAGCATGCGCAGGAACGTCGACTTCCCGGCCCCCGAAGGCCCCACCACCGCAAGAAACTCGTTGTCATCGATGAACAGGTTGATGTTCTCGAGCACGACGGTCTCGCCGTAGCTCTTGGAGACGTTGTCGAAGGTGATGATGGCCATCAGCCGCCCTCCCGGAAGCGCGTCCAGGGGATCGCGTCATGTGCGAGGCGCAGGGCATAATCCAAGGCGAAGGCAAGGAAGGTGATCCACACGACGTAAGGCAGGATCACGTCCATCGCGAGGTAACGACGGACGAGGAAGATGCGGTATCCCAGCCCGGCCTCGGCGGTGATCGCCTCGGCGGCGATGACAAAAAGCCACGCCGCCCCCAGCGACAGCCGCACCGAACTGATCAGCCGCGGCAGCACCTGCGGCAGCACCAGCCCGAGGATCATCTGCCATGTCGAGGCACCCAGGGTCTGCGCCTTTACGATCTGTTCGCGCGGGATTTCCGACACCCGCAGCATCACATCGCGGATGATGAAGGGCGCGATGCCAAAGACGATGAGCACGGTCTTCGACAGTTCGCCGAGGCCGAAAAGGATAAAGAGGATCGGCAGCACCGCCAGCGGCGGCACCAGCGAGAGCGCGGCGAAGAAGGGCTCGAAGAGGGCGCGCAGGTAGGGGATGAAGCCCACCAGCACGCCGACCACCAGCCCGATCGCCGCCGAGAGGCCAAGGCCGATCCCCAGTCGCGACAGCGAGGCCCAAGTGTCGGCCCAGAAGAGTTTCTTGCCGGTCGCCATGTCGATCTGAAAGATCAGGCGGGACATGGCGGTGCGAAAGGCCTCGAGGCCCGGCATCAGCTTGTCGGAGGCATCGGCGGCGTGCCGCGCCTCGGAGGTGATCGCGTAGATCGCGATCACCAGAATGAAGGGCATCGCGCCCAGCAGGATTTTGCTCCTGCGGGACGGAAGCCGGTTGATGGCTCGGCGCATGGAAACGTCTCGGGTCGCCGCTTACAGCTCGCCCGCGGCGGCCATCTCCGAGAAGCTCGGATCGAAGCGCAGTTTCACATTGCCCCCGTCCCCAAGCACCGTGCCGCCGACCTCGATGCCGATGGCGTCGACGCTGGAGGCGCCCTGCCCGAAGAGCCCCTGCTCGAAGCTGAAGGTGCGCACCTTGTCCATGATCTCGCGGCTGCTGTCGGCCGCAAGGAACGCGGCCGCATCGCCCGGCGTGGTGAAGAAATGCGTCTGATCCACCTGCACCGACAGGCCCGCCACATCCGTACCCATGGCCGACGCCATGACCTCGGCCATCGGCTGGTCGTCGCCGGTTTCGGCGGCCATGGTTTCCATCGCCTCATACCACGCGCCGGTCAGCGCCTTGGCGAACTCGGGGTGCTCTTCCAGCGTCTCGGTGCGGGCGATGAACACATCCATGATCTCACCGGGGATGTCCGAACTGTCGAACAGCACGTTGCTCTCGGGCACTTGGTTCAGCATTTCGGTGGCGATCGGATTCCACGTCGCCACATGCGCCATCTCGGGCTGGGTGACATAGGCGGCACCGATCTCGGCATCCGAGATGTTGACGCTCTTCACCCGCCACGGCTCGGTGATCCCGGCCTCGGCCAGCGCGCGGTTCAGCAGGTAGTGCGACACCGAGTACTGCAGCAGCCAAACCTCGTCATCGAGCAGCTCTTCGACCGACTCCGCGCTGCGCGAGATCAGCATGTCGTTGCCGTCGGAATAATCGGTGATCAGGAAAATCGAGGTATCCACCCCGCCCGCTGCAGGCATGGTCAGCGCGTCCATGCCCGCCACCGCCACGGCATCAAGGTCGCCGGCGATGAACTGGTTGATCGAGCCGACATAGTCATTGATCTGGATAAGCTCGACGTCGACGCCGTACTTCTCGCCCCACGCGTCCATCAGCCCTTCGGTGCGCATCCACGCCAGCGGCATGAAGCCGACGTAGACAACATAGCCGACCTTGAATGTCTCCTTTTCCTGCGCCTGAGCCGGCGCGGTGAAGGCGACAGAAGCCGCAGAAGCAAGCAGAAGTACCAGTCTGGAAAAACGCATGGAATGTCTCCGGGAGGGAAAGAGATGTTCGATGCCCTAACTAAACGAACGTTGAATAGCTAAAATCAAGTTTTTAATATGTATAAATAATGCGCTATTAATCGGCTGATGAGTTCGCTAAGACGGCGCAGCGTGAACGGAGAGTCCCCATGGCACGGACCGCCCCCAGAAAACGGCTCGATCCGGCCGAGCGCCGCACGCAGATCCTCGATGAGATGCTGCAGCTGTGCGCGAATCAACACTTCGCCTCGATCACCATGCGGCAGATCGCAGCGGCCTGCGGCGTGAACATGGCGCTGCTCTATCACTACTTCGATAATAAGGAAGGGCTGGTGCACGCCACGCTGCGCCACGCGGTAGACGACTTTCTGGTGATGTTCGACGATCTGCCCAAAGATGTCGGCGCGCCGCTTGGCGCCGCCGATGTGTGGATCGACGCCACCATCGACGCGGCGCCGCGCCTTATGCGCATGGTCAAGCTGATGAGCGACTTCGGCGAACAGGAAAGCCGTGATGCCGAGGCGCTGGCAATCATCGACGAGTTCTACGCGCGCGAGCGCGAAACACTGAAGCAGGTGATCCTCGAGGGCATGGCCGACGGCCGGTTTCGCAAGGTCGATGCCGAACGCACCGCCCGGCTGACCTCTGTCGCTATCGACGGGGTGTTCTTCGGCGGGCCGGCGCGCAATGACTTTGCCTTCGAGCAAAACCTGCGCGACATCCGCGACCAATTGCTGGACTACCTGCAACCGGCGCAATGAGCCGCGCGCCGTCGCTCAGCGCCGGTCGTCCGCGCCCTCTCCAAGCGAGGCGAGATAGATATCATAGGTGCTGCCCAGCGTGTTGATGTGCTGGCACATCAGATCTGCCGCCGTGTCGGCTTCGCCACGCTCCATGGCATCCAGAATGTCCGCATGTTCCTGCATGGATTTCGCCAGCCGCCCGGTGACGTCAAGCTGCCGCCGCCGGAAGGGCCGCAGCCGTCGGTCCATACGCTGCGTCTCTTCGGCCAGCACCTGATTGCCCGAAGCCTCGTAGATCATCCCGTGCAGCCGGTTGTTGGCCTCGTAATAGCGATCCGCCGCGCCTTCGCGCAGCGCCGCCTCGCAATCCTGCGCCGCCTGCCGCAGATAGAGCCGCTGCGCCGGTGTGATGCGCTGCGTGGCCAGCCGCACGCACCACGCCTCGAGCCCGGCCATCACCTCGAACATCTCGACGAGCCGGGTCATCGAGGGCCGCCGCACGAAGGCCCCGCGGCGCGGGATCAACTCCACCAGACCGATCGCTTCGAGCGCTTGAAACGCCTCTCGTAGCGGCGTGCGCGACACCTCGAGCTGCTGGGCCAGAGCCACTTCACTCAGCTTGTCGCCGTCGTGATACGCACCCGACGCGATCCGCTGCTCGATAATTGAGCAAATCCGGGTAGCGGTTCTGGAAGTGTCGGTCATCGCGAAAAACCATTGACGATATGCAGTCTGCCCAGATTGTATACAGAAATAGTTATAAGAATACAAATAACGAAAACGCCAACAGTGAGGACAACACCATGAAAATGTGTAAACTTCTCGCCGGAAGCGCGCTTTGCGCAAGTCTCTCTGCCCCCGCTTTCGCGGATAAGGCGAGCGACACGGTGAACATGGCCTTCAACAAGGAACTCGAAACCGCAGACGTTTACTTCAACACCGCGCGCGAGGGCCTTTTGCTCAACCACTCGGTCTGGGACGGTCTGCTGTATCGCGATCCCGACACCGGCGAATACAAGGGCAACCTCGCCACCGAGTGGACGTGGATCGATGACGTTACGCTGGAACTGAAGCTGCGCGAGGGCGTGACCTTCCACAACGGCGAGCCGTTCAATGCCGATGACGTGGTGTTCACCGTCAACTACGTGACCGACCCCGAGAACGGCGTGAAGAACATGGCCAACGTCGGCTGGATGGACCACGCTGAAAAGATCGACGATTACACCGTGCGGATCATCCTCAAGGCGCCCTTCCCGGCGGCCGAGGAATTCCTCGCCGGTCCCGTCGCCATGTATCCTGACGAGTATTACACCGAGGTTGGCCCCACCGGCATGGGGCTCGAACCCGTTGGCACAGGCCCCTTCAAGATCACCGAACTGGAGCCGGGCAAGCACTTCGTGCTCGAGCGCTTCGAAGAGTACTTCGGCGGGCCGAAGGGCAAGGCCGGGGTCGCCAAGGTCGACATCCGCACTGTGCCCGACACCAACACGCAGATCGCCGAGTTCTTTAACGGCACGCTAGATTTTCTGTGGAACATGCCCGCCGATCAGGCTGAAAAGCTCGACGCGATGGGCGAGTATCAGGTGGTCAACGCCCCCGCGATGCGCGTCGGCTACATCACCATGGATGCCGGCGGACGCTCGGGCGAGTCGCCGATGACCGATCAGAAGGTGCGCGAGGCGGTCTATCACGCCATCGACCGTCAGGCGATCGTCGACGCGCTGGTCAAGGGCTCGTCGGAAGTGATCGACACCGCCTGCTCGCCCGCGCAATTCGCCTGCGATCAGAGCGTCGAGGGCTATGACTACGACCCCGAGAAGGCCAAGGAACTGCTGGCCGAAGCGGGCTATCCCGACGGCTTCGACATCGACTTCTACGCCTACCGCAACCGGCCCTACGCCGAAGCGATCATGGGCTTTCTCGGCGAGGTCGGCATCAACGCCAATCTGAACTTCATGCAATACTCGGCCCTGCGCGAGAAGCATCGCAAGGGCGAGGTGCCGATGGCCTTCCTGACGTGGGGCTCGAACTCGGTGGCCGATGCCTCGGCGATCACCTCGGAGTTCTTCACCGGCGGGCCGCAGGACGACGCGCGCGATCAGCAGGTGATCGACTGGATCGAGGCCGCCGACAGCACCAACGACAAGGAAGAGCGGCAGGCGCTCTACTCCAACGCGCTGAGCAAGATCACCCGCGAGGCCTATTGGGTGCCGCTGTGGACCTACAACGTCAACTACGTGATGAGCGACGAGATGGCGTTCACCCCGACCGATGACGAGATCGTCCGCTTCTTCAGCTTCGGCTGGAAGTAAGCACTGGCCCTGCCCGGCCCCCGCTGGCGGGGACCGGGCGAGACCCGACCATAGGAACGCCCCATGCTACTCTATATCCTCAAACGTCTCGGCCTTGCCGTGCTGGTTGCGCTGACCGTCTCGGCGATCAGCTTCAGCCTGCTGTTCATGGCGGGCGATCCGGCAATCTCGATCGCCGGTGAAAACGCCGCCGCCGAAGACATCGCCGCGATCACCGAACGCTACGGCTTCGACCGCCCGGTGCTGGTGCAATACGCCGACTGGCTGGTGTCGGCGGCGGGCGGCGATCTGGGGCGCTCTTGGTATTTCGACCTGCCAACGACGCAGATCATCGGCGACCGGCTGGGCGTGACCATGACGCTTGGCCTGCTGGCCATCTCGTTTGCGCTGATCCTTGCCATCCCGATGGGCGTGGCGGCGGCGGTGCGGCCCAATTCGCTGATCGACCGCGCGGCGCTCTTCATCTCGGTGGTGGGTCAGGCGATCCCGTCGTTCTGGTTCGGGCTGATCCTGATCGTGGTGTTCTCGATCAATCTCGGGCTCGTGCCCGCTTCGGGCTCGGACGGCTGGAAACACTTCATCCTGCCCACGGTGGTGCTGGGCTATTACGCCACGCCTGCGATCATGCGCCTGACCCGCGCGGGAATGATCGAAGTGCTTTCCGCCGACTACATCCGCACCGCCCGCGCCAAGGGTCTCGCGCCGCGCAAGGTGCTGTTCAAACACGCGCTGCGCAACGCCATCATCCCGGTGATCAGCCTCGCCGCTGTGCAGATGGGCTTCATGCTCGGCGGCTCGATCGTCGTGGAGTCGATCTTTGCCCTGCACGGCGCGGGCTATCTCGCTTGGGAAAGCATCAGCCGCAACGACCTGCCGGTGATGCAGGCGCTGATCCTCGTCTTTTCCATGTTCTACATCCTCTTCACCTTCCTCGCCGACGTGCTGAACGCGTGGATGGACCCGCGCCTGCGCGTGGGCTGACCGAAGGCGCCTCGACATGACCGACACGACCGCATCCGAACGCCCCGCCATGACCCCCTCCAACGCCGCCCCCAAGGACGCCCCGCTCTCGCCCCGTCAGGCGATGGCGCGCCGCGCCCTGCGTCACCGCGGGCTGATCTTCGGCGCGCTGGTGATGGGCATCATCATCTTCGTCGCGCTCTGCGCGCCGCTGCTCACCAGCTATAGCCCCTATGATCAGGACCTTCTGGCGCGCATGAAACCGCCCCTCTTCATGGGCGGCGACGAGGCGCATTGGCTCGGCACCGATGCCTTGGGCCGCGACTTCTGGGCCCGGCTGGCCTATGGCGCGCGCATCTCGCTGATGATCGGGTTGCTGGCCGCCACCATCTCGGCGCTGATCGGCTCGGTGCTGGGCATCCTCGCGGGCTACTTCGGAGGCCGCGTCGACATGGCAGTGACCTTCCTGATCAACGTGCGCCTTGCCATGCCGGTGGTGCTGGTGGCGCTGGCGGTGGTCGCGCTCTTCGGCGGCTCGCTGATGGTGGTGGTCTCGGTGCTGGGGCTGCTACTCTGGGACCGCTTCGCAGTGGTGCTGCGCGCCGCCACCATGCAGGTGCGCAAGCTCGAGTATGTCGCGGCCGCCGAGGTGCTGGGGGCGTCGCTGCCGCGGGTGCTGTGGAAGGACATCCTGCCCAACGTGATGAACCACCTGATCGTCATCTTCACGCTGGAGATGGCCCATGCCATCATCCTCGAGGCGGCGCTGTCGTTCCTTGGCCTTGGCGTGCAGCCGCCCACCCCGTCGTGGGGGCTGATGATCTCGGAGGGCAAGGAAATGCTGCTCTTCGAGCCGTGGCTCATCACCATTCCCGGCGTGGCGCTGTTCTTCCTCGTCCTGTCGATCAACATGCTCGGCGACGGCATCCGCGACGTCACCGCACCCGAAGGCAGAAACTGATGACCGATCCCATCCTGTCCATCCGCAACCTCACCGTCGATCTGCCCAAAGGCGGCGACCGGCCCCATGCGGTCGAGGGGCTGAGCCTCGAGATCATGCCCAAGGAGATCGTCTGCATCGTCGGCGAGTCCGGCTCGGGCAAGTCGATCACCTCCTTCACCACCATGGGGCTGCTGCCGAAAGCGCTGGTGCCCTCGTCGGGCGAGGTGATGTTCGAGGGGCGCGACCTGCTGAAGCTGCCCCCCTCCGAGCATTCGAAACTGCGCGGACGCCGCATGGCGATGATCTTTCAGGAACCGATGTCGGCGCTGAACCCCTGCTACACGGTCGGCAACCAGATCGAGGAAATGTTCGAGCAGCACACCAGCCTGCCCGCCGCCGAGCGCAAGGCCCGCACGATCAAGCTGCTGGATGAGGTGCAACTGCCCGATCCCGCGCGCATCTACTCCAGCTACCCGCACCAGCTTTCGGGCGGGCAGCGGCAGCGCATCGTGATCGCCATGGCGCTGGCGCTCGACCCGGCGTTGCTGATCGCCGACGAGCCGACCACCGCGCTCGACCTGTCGACACAGGCGCAGATCCTGCACCTGCTGAAAGAGCTGCGCGAAATGCACTCGGCGGGCATCATGTTCGTCACCCATGACTTCGACGTGGTGGCCGAGATCGCCGACCGGGTGGTGGTCATGCAACACGGGCGCATCGTCGAGCAGGGCAGCGCCGAGGAGGTCCTCAACCGCCCGCAGCACCCCTACACCCGCCTGTTGATCGACGCCGTGCCGCGCCGCGAGCGCGCGGAGCAACCCAGCCTCGAAGGGCGGGTCGAAATGCTGAAGGTGCAGGGGCTGGAAAAGACCTACCACGTGAAGGGCAACATGTTCCGCCCCGGCCGCATCGTGCACGCCTGCAAGGACGTCGGCTTCGCCGTGCGCCGCGGCGAGACGCTGGGCATCGTGGGGGAGTCGGGCTCGGGCAAGTCGACGCTGGTCAAATGCCTGATCCGGCTGGAGGACCCCGACGCCGGCCACGTCTGGGTCGAGGGCACCGACATCGCCGCCTATTCCAAGCGCGCGCTGCATCCCTACCGCAAGATGATCCAGATCGTGTTTCAGGATCCCTATGGCTCGCTCAATCCGCGCCGCACCATCGGCGATCAGCTGGTGGAGGGGCCGGTGAACTTTGGCCGCGACCGCGCCGAGGCGATGGAAAAGGCCCGCGAGTTGATGAAAATCGTGCGGCTCGATCCCGATGCGCTCAACCGCTACCCCAACCAATTCTCCGGCGGCCAGCGTCAACGCATTTGCATTGCCCGCGCGCTGATGGTCGAACCCAAGGTGCTGATCGCCGACGAGGCGGTCTCGGCGCTCGACGTGTCGGTGCAGAAGGAGGTGCTCAAGTTGCTCAATGAAATTCGCGACAAGATGGGGCTGACCGTGCTCTTCATCACCCATGACCTGCGCGTCGCGGCGCAGGTCTGCGACAATCTCATCGTCATGCAGCAGGGCGAGATCGTCGAGCGCGGCTCGGTCGATCAGGTCTTCGGCAGCCCCAGCCATGCCTACACGCAAAAACTGCTCGCGGCGCAGCCCGGACAGGATTGGGACGTGCCGGACGTGTCGAAACTGCCCCCCGCCACCGGTGTCATGGGCATGGGAGGTCTGGCATGAGCGGCTCGTTCTCTCCGTCACAGACCACCCGCAAACCCGGCGTCACCGCCACTTCGGGCGGCGTTGTTGCGGCCCAGCACGCGCTTGCGGCCAAGGCCGGGGCCGAGGTTCTGAAGGCGGGTGGCGATGCGCTTGATGCCGCCGTGGCCGTAAGCTTCGCAATCGGTGTGCTGGAGCCGTGGATGTCCGGCCCGATGGGCGGCGGCGCGATGATGATCTGGCGCGAGGACGAAGGCCGCGCCCACGCGCTGAACTACGGCATGCGCAGTTCCGCCACGCTCGACCCGGCGCATTATCCTTTGTCTGGCGCGGGCAAGGCCTCGGACCTTTTTCCGTGGGACGCGGTCGTTGAGGACCGCAACGTCATCGGCGGCACGTCGGTCGCGGTGCCCGGCACCGTCGCGGGCATCGCCGCCGCGCATGGGCGCTATGGCCGCATGCCGTGGAAAGACCTGCTCTCCCCCGCCATCGGTTTCGCCAAGCAGGGCCTGCACGTGGATTGGTACGCGGCGCTGGTCATCGCCTCCTCGGCGCGCGATCTTGCGCAGGATCCCGACGCCGCCGCCATGTTCCTCGAAGACGGGCAATGGCCCAAGGGCTCTGGCTGGACGGCGCTTTCGGATATCCGCCTCGACCAGTCGCGCCATGCCGCCACGCTGGAGCAGCTGGCGCAGGCGGGCGCAGAGGACTTCTACAAGGGCGATATCGCCGCGATGCTGTCGGGCGATGTGACCGCCAAGGGCGGCTTTCTGACCATGGACGATCTCGCGGCCTATGCGCCGCAATGGTCCGATCCGCTGGAGATCCCCTATCGCGACGGGCGGCTCTTTGCCCTGCCCGGCCTCACCGCTGGACCGACCCTCAGCCATGCCGTCACGCAATGGACCAAGGGCTATGACGCCGCCGAGGCCGCCGCGCCCAAGGCGCATCTGGCCCGCGCGGAGGCGCTCAAGGCCGCCTATGCCGCGCGGCTCGAGGGGATGGGCGACCATGAATCGGCCAAGGCCCCCGGCTGCACCACGCATTTCTCGATCATCGACCGCCACGGCAACATGGTCGCGATGACCCAGACGCTGCTGTCGATCTTCGGCGCGCGCGTGGTGTCGCCCTCCACCGGCATGCTGCTCAACAACGGCATCATGTGGTTCGATCCCGCACCGGGCGGGCCCAACTCGCTCGCTCCCGGCAAGCGCTGCCTGATGAACGTCTGCCCGGTGATCGGCGAAGCGCCGGGCAAGCGCTTTGCCCTCGGTGCCAGCGGCGGGCGCAAGATCATGCCCGCCGTCGGGCAGATCGCCGGCCATATCATCGAGCAGGGCATGTCCATGCAGGAGGCCATCGAGGCGCCGCGCATCGATGTGTCGGGCGGGGCGCAGGTGGTGGCCGACGAGCGCCTTGCCGGTCCCGTCACCGACGCCCTCGCCGCCGAGCACCCGCTGGCCATGGTCCAGCGCCTGCCCTTCCCCTTCGCCTTCGCCTGCCCCGCCGGGGTGCTGCGCGCGAACGGCGTGAATTCTGGCACCACAGAGACTTTCTCGCCTTGGGGCGACGGGGTCACCGCCGACTGACGACCAAGAAAGAGATCAATATGTCCCCCCGCGACACCGCCCTTGCCGCCATCACCGAGTATTTCGACAGCGGCGCCTTCCCGACCGAACTGGCCGAGCTGGTCGCCCGACCGACCGAAAGCCAAGACCCGCGCGGCGCGCCGCATCTGCTGGCCTATCTCACCGAGGCGATGCAGCCGATGCTGGAGGCGATGGGCTTTGCCTGCCAGATCTTCGACAACCCGCAAGAGGGCGCGGGCCCGCTGCTCGTCGGCCAGCGCATCGAAAACGAAAGCCTGCCCACCGTGCTTACCTACGGCCACGGCGATGTGGTGCGGGCGCAGGAAGGCCAGTGGCGCAACGGGCTGGAACCCTTCGTTCTGACCGAGGACGGCGACCGTCTTTATGGGCGCGGCGCGGCGGACAACAAGGTGCAGCACCTGATCAACCTGCGCGCCATGGCCGCGCTGATCGAGACGCAGGGCAAGCTGGGGTTCAACGCCAAGGTGCTGATCGAAATGGGCGAGGAGAACGGCTCGCCCGGCCTCAAGACCTTCTGCGAACAGCATGCAGACCTGCTCGCCGCCGACGTGCTGATCGCCTCGGACGGGCCGCGCCTGTCGCCCGATGCGCCGACGATCTTCACCGGCTCGCGCGGCGGGGCGCTGTTCGATCTGAAGGTCGAGCTGCGCGAGGGCGCCAACCACTCGGGCAACTTCGGCGGCCTGCTGGCCGACCCGGCGATCATCCTGGCGCATGCGCTGGCCTGCATCACCGACCGCCGGGGCCAGATCAACGTGCCGGAATGGCGCCCCGACAGTCTGACCCCGCGCATCCGCGAAGTGCTCTCGGCGCTGCCGCAGGTCAAATCCGGCATCACGCTCGACCCCGACTGGGGCGAGGAAAGCCTGACCATGTCCGAGCGCGTCTTTGGCTGGAACAGCTTTGCGGTGCTGGCGATGGTCGCGGGCGTGCCCGAGGCGCCGGTCAACGCGATCGCCGGATGGGCCCGCGCCACCTGCCAGCTGCGCTACGTCGTCGGCACCGATGTGGACGATATCATTCCCGCCCTGCGCCGCCATCTCGACGCGCAGGGATTTGAGCAGGTCGAGATCGTTTCCGCCGACAGCGGGTCGTTCCCCGCGACCCGGCTCGATCCCGATCACCCTTGGGTGCGCTTCGCCTCGGCGTCGCTGGAACAAAGCACCGGCGCGCGCCCGCACCTGCTGCCCAACCTTGGTGGCTCGCTGCCCAACGACTGCTTTGCCGAGGTGCTGGACCTGCCCACCATCTGGGTGCCGCACTCCTACGCCGGCTGCAGCCAGCACGCGCCCAATGAGCACATCCTGAAATCGCTGTCGCGGCAGGCGCTGATCGGCATGACCGGGCTGTTTCTTGACATCGCCGAACAGGGCGCGCCGAAGGACTGACCGATGGAATACCTCGTTCTTTTCGCGGTCATTGCCGCCGCCGGAGCGGTGGCCGGGGTCATCTCGGGGCTGCTTGGCGTCGGCGGCGGGATCATCCTTGTGCCGGCGTTCTTCTATGTGTTCACCGGGCTGGGCTACACCCCCGATCAGCTGATGCAGATCTGCGTTGCCACCTCCACCGGCACGATCATAGTCACCTCGCTGCGTTCGGTCACATCGCACCACAAGCGCGGCGCGGTGAGCATCGAGCTGATCAAGACATGGGGGCCGTTCATCGCCGTCGGCTCGGTGCTGGGGGTGCTCGCGGCCACGGTGCTGCGCTCGCAGCAGTTGCAGCTGGTGTTCGGCATCATCGGTGTCTGCCTCGGGCTGTACATGCTGCTCGGCAAGAAAAGCTGGCGGCTGTCGGACACGCTGCCCGGTCGCGGGCTCAGCGCGCTCTACAGCGGTATCATCGGCTTTTTCTCGGCGCTCATGGGCATCGGCGGCGGCAGTTTCACCGTGCCGCTGCTCACCGCTTACAACGTCCCACCGCACCGGGCGGTGGGCACCTCGCCGGGCTTCGGGCTGCTGATCTCGATCCCCGGCTTCATCGCCTTTCTGCTGACCGGCTGGAGCCTCACCGGCAAGCCGCCGGGCACCGTGGGCTACGTCAACCTGCCGGCGGTGCTGCTGATCATGGTCACCTCGCTGATGACCGTACCGATCGGGGTGAAACTGGCGCATAGCCTCAGCCCCGCAAGGCTGCGGCTGGTGTTCGCGCTGACCGTGCTGGTGCTGGCCGGGAACATGCTGCGCAAGGCGTTGATGGGATGAGCGACGAGACCCTCCTGCAGCGCCTGCGCGCCGCCGAGCCAGTGCTTTGGACCAATCCAAGCTACGCCCCGCAGACCGACCCGCAGGCCATGGCCGACGTCGCGGGGGCCAAGGCGGCATGGGGCCGTTTCGCCCCGCTGATGGCGGCGCTCTGGCCGGAACTGGCGCCCGCCGGCGTGATCCGGTCGGACCTGATCGACATCACCGATTTGCGCACCGCGCTTGGCTATGATGCCCCCGGCTTTGGCCCGCTGCTGGTCAAGGGCGACCACGCGCTGCCCGTCGCGGGCTCGGTCAAGGCGCGTGGCGGCGTCTTTGAGGTGCTCAGCATCGCGGTCAGTCAGGCGCGCGGTGCAGAGCTTCTCTATGATGGCGAGGACATCGAGAAGCTTGCCGGCGACGAGGCCCGCGCCTTCTTCGGCGCGCGCCGCATCGCCGTTGGCTCCACCGGCAACCTCGGGCTCAGCGTCGGCATCGCCGCGCGGGCGCTTGGCTACAACGCCACGGTGCATATGTCGCATGACGCCAAACCGTGGAAGGTGGCGCGGCTGGAAAGCCTCGGCGTCGAGGTGGTGCAGCATGAGACGGACTATTCGCAGGCCGTCGCCGCCGCCCGCGAGATCGCCGCCCGCGATCCGTTGACGCATTTTGTCGACGACGAAGACTCGCTGCTGCTGTTCAAGGGCTACAGCGCCGCCGCCGCCGAACTGAAGGACCAAATGGCCACGCAGGGCATCGCGATCGGCCCCGAGCGGCCGCTGATCCTGTACCTGCCCTGCGGCATCGGCGGCGCGCCGGGTGGCATCGCGCACGGCGCGCGCGGCGTCTTTGGGGCGGATGTGCACCCGTTCTTCGTAGAGCCGGTGCAGGCCCCCTCGGCGCTGGTGCAGATGCGCGAAGGGCTGGGTCGCGAAACCTCGGTCTACGAACTGGGCCTCAGCAACCGCACCGAAGCCGACGGCATGGCCGTGGCCACCATGTCGCAACTGGTGGCCGAGCGGATGCAGCGCCGCCTCGCCGGGGTCTTTACCGTCGGCGACAACGATCTCTTCCGCTGGCTGGCGCTGGCCGAGACCAAGGGGCTGCGGCTGGAACCCTCCGCCGCCTCGGGCTTTGGCGGGCCGCAGATGCTGATGAACACCGCCGCAGGCCGCGCCTTTTGCGCGCAGCACATGCCCGGCGTCGATCCGGCGCGGGCGGTGCATGTGATCTGGACCACCGGCGGCGCCTTCGTCCCCGCAGACCAGTACCAAGGTTTTGTCGCCAAGGGCCGCGCGCTTGGCCCGCGCTTCGATCTGAAAGGAACTCCGTGATGACCAACCCCGCCGATCTTGGTGCCATCGAGGCGCGCCGCCTGATCGCCCGCAAGCAGCTTTCGCCGGTGGAACTGGCCGAGGCCTGCATCGCCCGCGTCGAAGCGGTAGATCACGCGGTCAACGCGCTGATCGCGCGCGACTTCGATGGGCTGCGCAAGGCCGCGAAGCAGGCCGAGGCCGATGTCACCGCCGGCAAGGAGTTGGGCGCCCTGCATGGGCTGCCCTTCGGTGTGAAGGACATGATCGACGTCACCGGCCTGCCCACCACCTTCGGGTCCGAGGCGTTCAAGGACAATATCGCCACCAAGGACGACGCCATCGTCGCCGCCATGCGCGCGGCGGGCGGCTTTCCCATGGGCAAGACCAACAACCCCGAATGGAGCGCCGGAGCCAACACCCGCAACCGCGTCTACGGGGTGACCGCCAACCCGCACGACATCACCCGCAGCTGCGCCGGGTCGTCGGGCGGCTCTGCGGTGGCGCTGGCCTGCGGCTATGCGCCGCTCGCCACCGGCTCGGACACCGGCGGCAGCCTGCGCAACCCTGCCGCCTTCTGCGGCATCGTCGGCTATCGCCCCAGCCCCGGCGTGGTGCCCGGCAACACCCGTGCGGCGGGGCTGATCCCGCTCCCGACCTCCGGGCCAATGGCACGCTCGGTCGCCGATTGCGGGCTGATGCTCTCGGTGCTCGCCCGCCCCGACCGCAACGATCCGTTCACCCCGGTGATCGACGGCAAGACGCCGTGGGCCGCCGCCGATTTCGCCGATCTGCCGCGCCGCGACCTGTCGTCGCTGAAGATCGCGGTGACCGAGGATTTCGGCTTTGCCCCTACCGAGACCCTGATCCGCGACCATTTCCGCAAGGTCGTTCCGCAGATCTCGCCGTTCTTCGGGCAGGTCGAGGAAAGCACCCCCGATTGCACCGATGCCGACCGCATCTTCTCGGTGCTGCGCGCCGTGCAATTCCTTGGTGTGCACGCGAAACTGGTCGACGAGCAGCCCGAACTGGTCGGCCCCAACGTGCGCGACAATGTCGCCGAGGGGCGCAGCTACTCGGCCGAGGACGTGGCGCAGGCGATCTTCGGGCAGGCGCGCTTCTACCGCGATTGGCAGGCGTTCTTCGAGACCACCGACTACCTGATCTCACCGGCTGTCTGCATCTCGCCGCGCGACTGGCACGAGCTTTATCCCACCGAGATCGACGGCGTGCCGACCAAGAGCTATTACCACTGGCTCGCCATGGCCTATGCCTCGACCATCCCCGGCCATCCCTCCATCACCATCCCTTGCGGCCACGATGCCAATGGCATGCCCTTCGGCCTGCAGATCATCGGCAAGCGCCACGACGATCTGGGCGTTCTGGCGGTGGCGGCCGAGCTTGAAGCGGTGATCGCAGGCCTCTCCGATCTCGCCCCGCGCAGGCCGGACATCGCCGCGCTGACCAAAGCCCCCAACCTCTCGGACGCCCCCGGCTTTCTCACCTTCGACTGACCCAAGGGCCGGCCACGTAGCCGACACGACGCAACTGTCGGGCGAGCATGGCTTCGCGCCCGGCGCCCCCCTAGGAGGTCGCCCGCGCGCGGCTGGGTTTGCAATCCCGGCGGCTAAATGGTCTAGCTGCACCACCGCCGCCGAGGGATGCCGCCATGCAACATGATCTCAACCAGTCCGAATGGGCGCTGCTGCTCGAAGGTGTGCTGTTCTATGGCGATCCGCATGGCCGCTGGGAGCCGCTGCTGAAAGCGCTCGGGCCGGAAACCAAGGAGGTGATCATCCTTGGCGATCTGGCCGACGCGGCAAAAGAGCCGGAACAGGTCGAAACCGCCCGCCGCGCCTTGCAGGAGGTGCGCGCGCGGGGCATCCGCTGGTGGACGATCTCGGGCAACCACGACACGGAAACCGACGCCATCTGCGACCTGCTGCACGAAGAGATGCCGGGCAACCTGCTTGACGGGAAGGTCGTGCAGGCCACCGGCATGGGCACCGCCATCGCCGGTCTGGGCGGCGTGGTGCGGGGCCGGGTCTGGGATGGTCGCGGGCCGGCGCAGCTGCATTCCCCCGAAGACATGATCGCCGGGTCACATGCCTCGGCGCTCTACAAGGGCGGGCTGCCACGGCGTCACCGCAGCACGATCTTTCCGTCCTCGGTGGCTCAGCTTGGGCTGCAGCGCGCCGACGTGCTGGTCAGCCACGAGGCACCAAGCTGCAACCGCCACGGGTTTTCTTTCATCGACCGGCTGGCGGGCGACATGGGGGCCGGGCTGATCGTGCATGGCCACCACCACCTCTCGTATGAAAGCGTGCTGCCCAATGGCGTGCGGGTGAAGGGGCTGGGCCGCGCCGAGGTCTGGCAACCCAGCGTCGATCTCAGCCCCACGCAGCGCAGCCTGCTGCGCGCAGGCGTCGACGGCCAGCGCCGCAACGCCGCCACCTATGATCTGCTGAAAGACCTCTAGCGTCCGGATCAAGCCGCCCCGCTCAACGCAAAAAAGCCCCCGGCGTTGCGGCCGGGGGCTTTGCATTGGGGCAGGACCAGCGATCAGGCGGCGAAGAGGCCGTCGAAATCAGCGAAGCCCTTGATCTCGATCGGGTTGCCCGACGGATCGAAGAAGAACATCGTACGCTGCTCGCCCGGCTCGCCCTCGAAGCGGATGACCGGCGGGATGTCGAACGCGATGCCCTTCTCTTCGAGCCGGGCGGCCAGCGCCTTCCAGTCGTCGAGGCGCAGCACCGCGCCCATGTGCGGCATCATCACCATGTGCTCGCCGACCTTGCCGGTGCGGGTCACCGGGAACGGCTCGCCGAGGTGCATCGAAAGCTGGTGGCCGAAAAAGTCGAAATCGACCCAAGTGTCGGTCGACCGGCCTTCCTCGCAGCCGAGAACGTCGCCGTAGAAGGCGCGCGTCTCGTCGAGGTCTTTGACGTGAATCGCGAGGTGGAAGAGGGATTTCATCGGGAATACTCCGCTTGCCGGGATGGCGCCGGACGGGGGTCCGGACGCGTGATGGCGATTGGATTGCCTATTTTGCAGGCATCGTAAAGAGGCGGCCTTGCGCGCCCTCGGTCCCGGCGCTTCCGCGAAACGACCACAGCCAAGCGCCTGCGGGTTCCGCAGCGGCATGCGATTATGCGCAGTGTAGCAAGGCCTTAAGGCAAGCCGGGCGTTCTGCCGGCGTCCAGAGAAATGTGTCAGGCCGGTGACTATCTATAATCCGATCTTATAATTATACTATCAGTATAATCTTCATTTCTATTGCTCTCCCCGGGGCCCGTCGTCTTTTTGAACCCATCCGACGCCTCCCCGGATGACACCAATAACACACTAAACCAACACGGAGCTCCCAATGAAACGTACCGGTTTTCTCTTTTCCGCAGCCCTGACCGCACTGGCGATGCCGGCGCTCGCCCAAGACTACAAGGTCGCGCTTGACGGCACCTACGCACCGCACGCCATGCCCAGCCTCTCGGGCGGCATCGAGGGCTTCAACGTCGATCTGGCCGCCGCCATCGGCGAGGTGCTGGACGC
Organism: Salipiger sp. ABF4_146; assembly: GCF_056161345.1. Lineage (NCBI taxonomy): Bacteria > Pseudomonadati > Pseudomonadota > Alphaproteobacteria > Rhodobacterales > Roseobacteraceae > Salipiger > Salipiger sp. ABF4_146. Next base: position 71,444 of record NZ_JBSWYX010000017.1, read on the forward strand.
CGAGATCGAGGTTGTGGCCGCCCAGTTCTCCGGGCTGATCCCGGCGCTGCAGGCCGGCACCTACGACTTCCTCGTCGCGCCCACCACCGTCAGCGAAGAGCGCGCCGCGAACCTGCTGTTCACCGAAGGTTTCATGGACACCAACTTTGCCTTCACCGTTCCCGCCGGCAGCCCCGAGCTGACCAGCCTCGAAGACTTCAAGGGCAAGACGATCTCGGTCAACAAGGGTTCGAACTACGAAAGCTACCTCGAAGAGAAGGCTGAAGAATACGGCTGGGAGGTCGTGGCCTACGGCACCAACACCGACGCCGTCGAGGCTGTGGCCACGGGCCGCGCCGATGCCAACCTCGCCGGGGCCACGGTTTCGGCCTGGGCTGCCAAGCAGAACCCGCGCATCGACCTCAGCTACGAGATCAGCACCGGTCTGGTCTGGGCCTTCCCGTTCCGCAAGGACGACACCGAGACCCGCGACAAGATCGACGCCGTGCTGGAATGCCTGAAGTCCAACGGCACCATGGCCGAACTGTCCGAGAAGTGGTTCGCCGTGACCCCGACCGAGGGCAGCACCATCGTCACCCCGACCCCCGGCTACGGCACCCCGGGCTACGAGGGGTACGACGACACCGAACACGACGTCTCCTGCGACCTCTGATCCCCGAGACGTCTTCTGACATTGCCGGGCGGGGCGCATGCCGCCCCGCCCGATCATCGAGAGTTTAGCTATGCACGCAGCCACCCCCACCTCCAGTGCCAAGGTCCACCAACGACCGATGCTCGAGGTCAATCAACTCGAGAAAAGCTTTGGCGAGACGCAGGTCCTGACCTCCATCGACCTGAGCGTGAAGCCGGGCGAACTGGTCTTCGTGATCGGCCCCTCCGGGTCGGGCAAATCCACCATGCTGCGCTGCTGCAACCGGCTCGAAGAGCCGACCTCGGGCAGCATCCTGCTCGACGGCGAACACGTGACCGACTGTCAGGGCCGGGCGCTCGATAAGATGCGCCTGAAGATCGGCATGGTGTTTCAGGGCTTCCATCTCTACCCGCACAAATCGGTGCTGGCCAACGTCATGCTGGCGCAGGTCAAGGCGCTGAAACGCTCCAAGCCCGAGGCCAAGGCCCGCGCCATGGAGATGCTCGAACACGTCGGGCTGGCGCATAAGGCCGATGCCATGCCGACCGAACTGTCGGGCGGCCAGCAGCAGCGCGTCGCCATTGCCCGCGCGCTGGCGCTCGATCCCAAGGTCATGCTGTTCGACGAGCCGACCTCGGCGCTCGATCCTGAACTGGTGGGCTCGGTCCTGAAGGTGATGAAACAGCTGCGTGACGAGGGCATGACCATGGTCGTGGTCAGCCACGAGATGGATTTCGCCCGCGAGGCCGCCGACCGCGTCGTCTTCATGGATGGCGGCGTTGTGGTCGAAGCCGGCCCGCCCGAAGAGATCTTCGGCAACCCCAAGTCCGACCGCCTGCGCGCCTTCCTGTCCCGCCTGCACCCGACGAGCGCCGCATGAGATTCCTAGAGACCTTCTTCAACGGCGCGGTCATGGCACAATACCTGCCGGACCTCGCCTCGGCCATCGTCACCACGCTGTGGCTCAGCGCGGTGATCGTGGTTGTCGGGCTGCTGCTCGGCCTCGCACTGGCGTGCCTGCGCACCTTGGGCCGGTGGTATCTGACCCTGCCGATCGTCGCTTTCGCCGACATCGGCCGCGCCCTGCCGCCGCTGGTGGTGATCCTGATCGTCTACTTCGGCCTGCCCGGCCTCGGCATCAACCTCTCGGGGCCCATGGTGCTGATCTTGGTGCTGGGCGGGGTGCTTGCCGCCTTCGCCGAAGAGATTTTCTGGGCCGGTCTCACCGCCGTCTCCAAGGGGCAGTGGGAAGCTGGCCGGGCCACCGGCCTGAGCTTTGCGCAAACGCTGTTCGAAATCGCCCTGCCGCAAGCCATCCGCCTTGGCATCCCGCCGCTGGTCAACCGTGCGCTGGCGATCACCAAGATGACCGCGCTCGGCTCGGTGATCGGGGTGAAGGAAATCCTCGCCGTCTCCTCCTCGGCGCAGAGCTTTTCGGGCTCGGCCACGCCGCTGACCATGGCAGCGCTCGCTTATCTGGCGATCTTCCTGCCGGTGGTTATCCTCTCGCGCCTCCTCGAGAAGCGCTACGCCTGGTCCGTGTAAGGGGCGCATCATGAGCAATTTCATCGACCTCTTCTTCAACCTCGACATCATGGCGCAGGCTTGGCCGCTGCTGCTCAAGGGGCTGATCATCACGCTGCAGCTTTGCGCGGTGGTCATCGGGCTCGGCCTGATCGGCGGGCTGCTGCTGGCGCTTGGCGCGCTGTCGCCGCGGCGCTGGCTGAAGTGGCCTGCGGTGGGCTTCATCGACCTGTTCCGCGCGATCCCGCCGCTGGTGCTGCTGATCTTCGTTTACTCGGGCCTGCCCTTCGCCGGGCTGGAACTGAGCCCGTTCTTCGCGGTGGTCATCGCCTTCTTCCTCAACAACTCGGCCTATTTCGCCGAGGTGTTCCGCGCGGGCATCCAGTCGGTGCCCAAGGGCCAGACCGAAGCGGCGCGCGCCACCGGGCTGAGCCAGGCGCAGACACAAGTGTATGTCGTCCTGCCGCAAGCCGTGCGCAACGTGCTGCCCGACCTGCTGTCAAACACCGTCGAGGTGGTGAAGCTGACTTCGCTGGCCTCGGTCGTCTCCCTCTCCGAGCTGCTCTACTCGGCCAATATGGCCCGCTCGGTCACCTACAACTCCTCGCCGCTGATCCTCGCTGCGCTGATCTACCTCGCGATCCTCTGGCCGCTCGTCCGCCTGATCTCGCGGTACCAGCGCGGACTCGCGGTGCACTGAACGTCCCTGAAAGGAAAAACCCATGACGAAGATGATTATCGGCGGCGCCCAGATCGGCGGCATCCAGAAGGACGAGACCCGCGAAGAGGTCGTGGCCCGGATGGTCGCGCTGATGGATCAGGCCAACGAGAAGGGCGTGAAATACCTCGTCTATCCCGAGATGACGCTGACCACCTTCTTCCCGCGTTTCTACGTCGAGGACCGCGCCGAGTTCGACCATTGGTTCGAAAGCCAGATGCCCAACCCCGCCGTGCAGCCGCTGTTTGACAAAGCCAAAGAATATGGCATGGGCTTCACCTTCGGCTATTGCGAGCTGACCCCGGAAGGCGAGCATTTCAACACCTCGATCATCGTCTCCCCCGAGGGCGAGATCGTGCTGAAGTACCGCAAGACCCACCTGCCCGGCCACGCCGAGTTCGAGCCCGAGCGCACCCACCAACACCTTGAAAAGCGCTACTTCCTGCCCGGCGACACCGGCTTCAACGTGGTCAAGAACCAAGACGTGATCATGGGCATGGCGATCTGCAACGACCGCCGCTGGCCGGAAAGCTGGCGGGTGCTCGGTCTGCAGGGCGTGCAGTTGGTCACGATCGGCTACAACACCCCGTCGCAGAACAACCTTTCGGCGGAAGAGGGTATCGAGCGGCGCATGTATCACCACGAACTGTCGGTCTGCGCCGGCGCCTACCAGAACTCGACCTACGCGGTCGCGGTGGCCAAATCCGGCATGGAAGACGGCAACCACATGTTCGCCGGCTCGATCATCGTGGACCCCGACGGCTTTGTCGTGGCAAAGGCGGAAGGCGAAGGCGACGAGCTGATCGTGCACGAGGCGGACTTCGCCAAATGCGACTTCGGCAAGTCCACCGTGTTCAACTTCGCGGCGCACCGCCGCATCGAGCACTACGGGCTGATCGCCGAGCAGACCGGCGTCAAAGTGCCGGAATAACACATCCGCGCCGGGACCCTGTCCCGGCGCTCGTCCCTGCGGGGACAGACGGACAGACCGCGAGCGGCGGCACGGAAGGAGAGATCAGATGCAATTCGATACGGTGATCCACGACGGGATGATTGCCACCGCCGACTACACGGCCAAGGGCGACATCGGCATCAAGGACGGGCGCATCGTGGCCGTCGCCGAGACCCTCGCGGGCGGCGAGCGCCGCATCGACGCAGGCGGGCGCATCGTCATGCCCGGCGGCATCGAGGCGCATGCCCATATCGCGCAGGAAAGCTCCTCGGGCGTGATGACCGCCGACGACTACCTCTCGGGCTCGATCTCGGCGGCCTTTGGCGGCAACTCGTCGTTCATCCCCTTCGCGGCGCAGCAGCGCGGCCAATCGGTCGATGACGTCATCGCCACCTATGATGCCCGCGCCGCGCGCTCGGTGATCGACTACTCCTACCACCTCATCATCTCCGACCCGAAACCCGAGGTGCTGGAAGACCAGCTGCCCCGCGCCTTCGCCCGCGGCATCACCTCCTTCAAGGTCTTCATGACCTACGACCTGATGAACCTCGGCGACGGCGGCATGCTCGACATCCTGACCGTTGCGCGCGAGCACGGCGCGATCACCATGGTCCATGCCGAGAACAACGACATGGTCAAATGGATGAACAAGCGGCTGGCCGACAAGGGCCTCACCGCGCCCAAGTACCACGCCGTCTCGCGCCCCGAATTGGCCGAGCAGGAGGCGATCAACCGCGCCATCCAACTGGCCAAGCTGGTGGATGCGCCGCTGTTCATCGTGCATGTCTCCACCGAGGGCGGCGCCGAGATCGTCCGCCGCGAGAAATTCAACGGCGCCAAGCTCTATGCCGAGACCTGCCCGCAATATCTCGCGCTCACCCGCTCCGATCTCGACCGCCCCGGCATGGAAGGCGCGAAATACATCTGCTCGCCGCCGCTGCGCGACGCGCAGACCCAAGACGCGCTGTGGCACCACATCGCGCAGGGCACCTTTGAGAGCGTCTCTTCCGACCACGCGCCCTATCGCTTTGACGAGACCGGCAAATTCGTCAACGGCTCGGACATCCCCTACCCCAAGATCGCCAACGGCATGCCCGGCATCGCCGCGCGCCTGCCTTACCTCTTCTCCGAAGGGGTGGTGAAGGGCCGGATCACGCTGGAACAGTTCGTGGCGCTGTCGTCTACCAATGCCGCCAAGACCTTTGGCTGCGCCACCAAGGGCCGGATCGCGCCGGGCATGGACGCCGATATCGCCATCTGGAACCCCGAAGAGCGGGTCACCGTCACCGCGGCCGACCAGCACGACAATATGGATTACACCCCGTTCGAGGGCATGGAGATCACCGGCAAGCCCGAGATCGTCATGAACCGCGGCGCGGTGATCGTCGAGCATGGCGAACTGAAGGCCAAGGAAGGTCAGGGACAGTTTGTCGCCCGCCAGCCGGTCGATCTGCGTGGCAAGCCCGGCTATACCGCCAAGGAGCTCGACCCGGCACAGAACTTCGGCGCGGTGCTGCGCTGATGGGCCCGATCCTCATCATCAACCCCAACTCGTCGGCCAGCGTCACCCAAGGCATCCGCGAGGCCATCGTGCATCTTGCCCCCGCGCGCGGCCCGGCCTTCGAGGTCACCGATCTGCCCGCCTCCCCGGCGACGATCATGACCGCCGAAGACGTGGCGCGCGCCGGGCTCGGATTTGCCGAGGCGGCGCAGGCGCGGCCCGATGCCGCCGCCTATGTCTCGGCCTGTTTCTCGGACCCGGGCGTCGAGTTGACCCGTAGCCTGATGAAACAGCCGGTGATCGGCGTGCAGGAAGCGGGCATTCTCACCGCCATGGCGCGCGCCGATCTCTTTGGCATCATCGCGCTCGCGCCCGGCTCGATCGCACGTCACCGGGTAAAGATCCGCGCCATGGGCATCGAAAGCCGCCTTGCCGGTGAACTGGCGCTGCCCGGCGTGTCGGCCGAGGCTTCGGGGCGCGACGCGGAGGTCTATGGCATGTGCGTGCGTCTTGGCCGCGAACTGGCCGAGAAAGGCGCGGGCGCGGTGGTTCTGGGCTGCGCCGGTATGGCGCCGATCCGCGCCAAGCTCGAACGCGACATCGGCATCGCGGTGATCGATCCCGTACAGGCCGCCGCCGCCATGGCGCTTGGTCTGGTCGGAGCGCCTGAATGACAAGCGTCGACGGGCTGCCGGAGGTCTCGCTGCGCCTGCTCGAGATCTTCGCCGCGATGATGCGCTGCGCCACCACGGTCGAGGCCGCGGAACAGTTGCGCATCTCGCAGCCCGCCGTCTCTGCCGGGCTGCGGCAGCTGGAATCGCAACTCGGCCTGACGCTCTTCGAGCGCACCGGCCGCCGCCTGCAGCCCACCGCCGAGGCAAAATCGCTCTATGACGAGATCCGCCCGGTGTTCAGCCTGATGCGCGGGTTCTCGCAGCGGGCCCGCGACATGAAGCTCGGCATGGCCGGCCGTTTGAAGATCATCGCCACGCCGCCGCTTGGATATTCCGTGGCTCCGGTCGCGCTGCGCCGGTTTCTGGATGCGCGGCCCGACGTCTCGGTCGCCTTCGACGTGCGGCGGCTCGAACAGGTCAGGGACGCGGTGCAGAGCGGTCAGGCCGACATCGGCCTCGCCATCGACCATGACCGGCAGGCGGCGGTGAACATCGACGTACTGCAGCGGGCGCATATGGTGGCGCTGGTGCCCAAGGGCAGCCCGCTGGCCGCCAAGCCGCATATCACCGCGCTGGATTTGCAGACGGAACCGCTGGTCGGGCTGGAAATGGCCTCCAACCTCGGACAGCTGGTGCGTAAGGCCTACGAGCAGGTCGGCGCGACATATTCCCCGCGCATCGAGGTGCGCTATTGCGCCACGGCCACGGCGCTGGCGGCACAGCACCTCGGGGTGACCGTGGTCGACCCCTATTCGGCCACCACCCATGGCTCCGACGCGCTGGTGTGCAAACCCTTCCTGCCCGCCTGCGAGGTCAAGGCGGTGATGTTCACCCGCCGGGGCGTGCCGTACTCGGGGCTGTTGCACAGCTTCATGTCGGACCTGCGCGCGGCCTTCGCCGACAGCGATCTGCTGATCGCCGAACCGCCGCAGCGGGCCTGATGCTACCAATGCGCCGATTACTGGGATAGGATTGCGCAAAACGACCTGACAGGCGCAATCCCATGCTAGACACCTACGACCGCAAAATCCTCTCGCTGCTGCAGCGCAACTCCGAGATGGCGGTGGCCGAGATCGCCGCCGAGATCGGCCTGACCACCACCCCCTGCTGGCGCCGCATCCGCAAGCTCGAGGAACGCGGCTACTTCAAACGTCGGGTGGTGCTGCTCGACGAGGAAAAGCTGAACGTCGGGGTTTCGGTGTTCATGGCGATCCGCACCAACCAGCACAGCCGCGAATGGGCGCGCGCCTTCGTCAAAGCCGCCGAGAGCATTCCCGAGATCGTCGACATCTTTCGACTGGCAGGCGAGACCGACTACATGCTGCGCGTGGTGGTGCCCGACATCGCCACCTACGACCGGGTCTACCAGCGGCTGATCGACAAGGTGGAGATCCATGACGTCTCGTCGATGTTCGCAATGGAGACGATCAAGTCGAGCACCGAACTGCCGCTGGACTACGCCTGACGGCAAACGGTTCGGAGCCGGGCGAGCGCTGGCCCGTGGGGTGGCGCTGCAACGATTGAGCTTGGCGATTTATCCCGACCAAATCCGAACGACCTCAAACCGGAGTACGAGGATGGCAAAGCGCCAGCCCGCCGGAACGGGCCGGCGCTCGCCCGGCGGCTTTGACTTGATTCCGGGCGCATCAGCGCCTCGACCTCAGGCCGCGCTGGCCGAAAAGATCGCCCGGCCCTCGTCGACCTCGTAGCCATCCACATAGGCGACCGCATCGCGCGACAACGTGGCCACGCTCTGCAGGATGAACTCGACCTCATCGTCGCTCATCAACACCGACAGGTTGAGCCGTACGAAACCGGGCTTCTCCAGTTCCTGACCCGACAGGATCGCCGCACGGGTCTCGGCCGCCGCCTCGGCATCGTAGCCCAGCAGGCGCAGCACGTAGGGCCCGGCGCAGGCGCAACCGCCGCGCGCCTGAATGCCGAAACGGTCGCTCAGCATCTTGGTCGCCAACTGCTGGTGGATGTAGCCGCCGCGCGGGTCGCGCAGGCGGAACGACAGCACCGGGATGCGCGCCGCCTCGGTGTTGCCGAGCAGTTCGATCCCCGGCTCAGCCTGCCACGCCGCGATGGCGCGGGCCGACAGCTCGGCGTTGCGCTGTGCCATATAGGCGGCGCCGATCTCTTCCTTGACGATCACCGTCAGCGCGGCACGGATGTCGCCCACGACGTTGGGCGTGCCCGCCTCTTCGCGCGCCTCCAGCGCGCCGGAATAATCGTGACCCTCGGAGGACACGAAGCGCACCGTGCCGCCGCCGACCCACGTCGGCCGCTCCGAGACCACTGCGTCGCGGCGCAGCACCAACACCCCAGAAGCGCCCGGCCCGCCAAGGAACTTGTGCGGCGAGAACACCAGCGCGTCGATCTCGGCGCCTTGCGGGCGCATCTCCATGGGCAGGTAAGGCCCGCCCCCGGCATAGTCCCAGACCATCCGCGCCCCGGCGGCCTTCACCCGCGCGGTGAGACCCGCCACATCGGCGATGATCCCCGAGACGTTGGAGGCCGCCGAGAAGGCGCAGATCACCCGGTCGTAGCTGGCGGCATCCGCCAGCGCCGCATCCAGCGCCGCCAGATCGGGGCCGCCGCGCGAATCCTCGGGCAGTTCGACCACCTCGGCGCCGCACTCGCGCCACGGCAGGATGTTGGAGTGGTGCTCGTAGGGGCCGATGATCACCTTCACCCGGCCCTGATCGGCGCCCAGCAGACGCACCAGCCGGTTGATCCCCGCCGTCGCGCCGCTGCCCGCAAAGACCACCGCGTGCTCCTCGGCCGTGGCACCGCAATGCGCGGCGATGGTGGCGCGGGCTTCATTGCGCAGCCGGGTCATGTAGCCGCCGCAGAACGACGCTTCGGTATGGCTGTTGGCGTAATAGGGCAGCACCTGCTCGAGCATGAACATCTCGAGCGTTTTCAGCGCCCGCCCCGACGCGACATAGTCGGCGTAGACCAGCGGCTTTGACCCGAACGGACCCTCGACCATCGCCCCCTTGCCCACCAGATCGGCCCCCATCTGCGCGACCTCGGGCAGCGATGCGCGGAACGAAGACAACAGGGCGGCGGGATCGGTGATGGGCATGGGAGGTCTCATTGATCTTGGACGGGGAACGCGGCGCAAACCGCTGACGTGCCGACCCTACCAGCGGGACGAGGGCGCAGGTTTCCAAATTTTCCATCTAATCTGGAAATTGGCGTCATTTCATTCTCAAAACCTCACCTTTATTAGACTCACATTCCATATATGCGGGCATTCAACACAGTCCCGCTCCCCGCGGCTTGGTCCTGCCCCAAGCGAGGTCGCGGGGTGGGGAACGCCGCGACATGCGTATTTGGAAAGAGAAGAAGGCGGGGATCCGCGCCGCGTCGGAGCGCTTGGGCAGGCGGCTTGCGTGCGGGCAGCGGGGGGCCTAGGTACGGGGTATCGGTGCGGTTTCGCCACGTCCGCCGCCGCCGATCCTTCCCAATTTTCAGAGTACTCCCGATGCAAAGCCCTCCCGAGCCCGCCGGCGCCGCGGCCACCGCGCCGCCCCCAGACCATGCCGCCCGTAACCGGCTGGTGATCCTGCTGTTGCTGGTCTCGGCCTTCACCGTGATCCTCAACGAGACCATCATGGGCGTGGCGCTGCCGCGGCTGATGACCGATCTGGGGATCACCGCCAACGCCGCGCAATGGCTGACCACCGCCTTTCTGCTGACCATGGCCGTGGTGATCCCGATCACCGGCTTCCTGCTGCAGCGGCTGCACACCCGCACCGTCTTTACCATGGCCATGGGGCTGTTCAGCACCGGCACGCTGATCTGCGCGCTGGCGCCGGGGCTGGGCATGCTGATCACCGGGCGCATCGTGCAGGCCTGCGGCACGGCGATCATGATGCCGCTGCTGATGACCACGGTGATGACGCTGGTGCCGCCCGAAAGCCGCGGCAAGACCATGGGCAATATCTCGATCGTCATCTCGGTGGCTCCGGCGATCGGGCCGACGATCTCGGGGATCATCCTCAACCTGCTGGACTGGCGCTGGATGTTCTGGCTGGTGCTGCCCATCGGTCTGGCGGCGCTGGCGCTGGGATATGCCCGGCTGGAGAACGTCACCGAGCCGCGCAAGGCACCGCTCGATCTGATCTCGGTGCCGCTTTCAGCGCTGAGCTTCGGCGGGCTGGTCTACGGGCTGTCGGCGCTTGGCGAGGGGCATGGCAGCGGCGGCGCGGTGCCGCCGTGGCTGCCGCTGGCGGGCGGCGCCTTGGTGCTGGTGATCTTCGTGCTGCGCCAACTGCGGCTGGGACCGCAGGGGCGCGCGCTGCTCGATCTGCGCACCTTCCGGGTCAAAGTGTTCACCGTCGCGGTGGTGATGATGGGCTTTTGCATGATGTCGCTCTTTGGGATGATCATCCTGCTGCCGATCTACATGCAGAACGTGCTGGGCATGGAGCCGCTGGAGGCCGGTCTGCTGCTGCTGCCGGGCGGGCTGCTGATGGGGCTGATGGCGCCCTTCGTGGGGCGCACCTTCGACCGCGTCGGCGCGCGCAAGCTGGTCATCCCCGGCGCGGTCTGTGTCTGCGCCGGGCTGGGCTCGATGGCGACGCTGGGCCTGCAGAGCGCGGTGTGGCAGGTGCTGGCGTGTCACATGATCCTCAGCGTCGGGCTGGCGCTGCTGTTCACGCCGCTGTTCACCTCGTCGCTGGGATCGTTGCCCAAGGACCTTTATTCCTACGGCTCGGCGGTGATCGGCACGGTGCAGCAGGTGGCCGGCGCGGCGGGCATCGCCCTGTTCGTGTCGGTGATGTCGATCCGCATCGGCACCGAGATGGCCGCCGGCGCCGATCTCACCGAGGCCACCGCCGCTGGCGTGCAGGCGGGCTTCCTGACCGGCGCGCTGATCTCGCTGCTGATGATCGTCGCCAGCTTCTTCGTACGGCGCCCGCCCGACATGCGCCCCGACGCATGACCCGGCGCGTGACCCGACGCATGACCCCGGGCGCACAACGCCCGGGCGTCTGAAGACCCGCGCGCCGCGCTCAGCCGTGGCGCGCGATATAGCCCTCGATCAGATCCACCTCTTCGCTCGAGCCGAAGATCAGCGGGCAGAAGGCGTGCGGCGTTTCGGGGGCCAGGTCGAGAATGCGCTGCCGCCCGTCGGTGGCGCGCCCGCCCGCCTGCTCGACCATGAAGGCGATGGGGATCGCCTCATAGGCCAGCCGCAGCCGCCCCTGCTCATAGCCCTTGCGGCTGTCCTGCGGGTACAGGAACGCCCCGCCCTTGAGCATGATGCGGTGCAGATCGCCCACCGCCGCCGCCAGCCAGCGCATGTTGAAATTCTTGCCGCGCGGCCCGTCCTTGCCGGCACGCAGATCCGCCGCGTAGGCCTGCAGGCCCGGCGCCCAGTGCCGCTCGTTCGAGGCGTTGTAGGCGAGCATAGAAGTGCTGGGCTTGAGGCGGATGTTCTCGGACGCGATGCGGAAGTCGCCGATCGCGCGGTCGAGCGTGGCGATATGCACGCCGTCGCCCAGCGACCACGCGAAATCCACCGAATGGCCAAAGCACGCATAGCCCGCCGCCACCGCGTCGCTGCCGGGACGGCGGAAGCTGCCGTCGCCCGCCGGGTAGATGACGAAGAGCATGCCAAGCAGCGCGCAGATGCCGATCGAGCCCGAGCCATCGATCGGATCGATGGCGAGATCATACTCGCCCGCCGGGTCGAGCGTGACCACCTCTTCGGCCTCTTCCGACAGCACGTGGCGGATGTTGCACCCGTCGAGCGCTTTGAGCATGTGCTCATGCGCCCCCACGTCGAGCGCCTTCTGCGCGTCGCCGCTTTCGTTGTCGCCGACGATCTGCGCCGGGTTGCCGGGCAGCAGGCCCGCCGCCAGCCGGTCTGCGATGGGCAGCAGCGCCTCGGCGATGTGGCGCACAATGCGGCCGGCGCCCGCGTCGGGCAGGCGGTCATGCAGCGCGTCGCCGGTGTTGCAATGGTCGGTGGGGAGGGTCAGCATCTTGGGTCGTCCTGTGGTAATCTGCGCGTCTTTGGGGCACGCATGTCAACGATGTAGCGCCGATGGCGCGCGGGGAACAGAGGTGTCAGGTGAGCGGTATCTCGGCCTGCGCGGCGCTGGCCAGCAGCCGGGCGCAGGCCTGCGCGCGCTGCACGATCGGGGTGGCCACATGCGCCGGAAGCGTTGCGGCCAGCGGCGCGATCTCGCGCAGGGCCGGGGCGGCGCACTGCGCCAGCTCGGCCAGCGCCTCGCGGGCGAAGAACTCGGGGCAACCGGCATCCACGGCGCTTTGCAGAAAGTGGCGCGGGTGCAGCTGGTCCATGCGGTACTTGCGGTTGCGCCCCGCCGACATCGCCATCTGGTACTGGGCATTGCGCAGCGCCCCCGCCGCATGCGCCGGGGCGGCGCTGAGAATGTCGTAGAGCGGCGTCAGGCTGTAGCCGCGCGGCGTGTGGAACAGGCTGAAGTTCTTGGCATGGCCGTCGGTGGCGCCGATCATCCAGAAGAACAGCTGCGCTTTCAGAAAGGTCTTCTGATCGCCGCGCGGGTCCTGCGCGCCGGCCAGTAGCCGATAGCAATCGCCCGCAGACGGGCCGCCGTCGCTTTGGTATTTCAGCGTCGAGGGCAGACCCAGCGCCTGCAGGAAATCCTCTTGCGGCAGGCGCAGATAGCGCCCCTGTCCGCCGTTCCAATCGGCCTGCCAGCGCCGGTCGAACCGCGCCACCACCAGCGCCCGCTCGGCGCCGAAGCGCGCCATCTCGACCTGCGGCACGTCGAAGCCGAATGCCTGCGCCAGCCGCATGCACAGAAACTCGTTTTCGACGCTGTCGGACATGTCGATGCCCTGCTGCAGCGCGCCCATCGGGCGTTTGAAGATATGGCTGGTGGGGGTCAGCCCCTCGGGCCGGCACCACGTGCCATCGTGCCAGAGATAGGCGGTCTTTTCCTGCGCCCCGGCCAGCGAGATGCGGAAGGCCGCGTCGCGGCCGAGCCCCAGCGGCGCGCGCTCCAGCCCCGAGAGCGCGGCCTCGATCTGCGCGTCGGTCTGCGGCACCGCGCGCAGCGCGAACGGCTCCGCCGCCGCCGTACCCGCGGGCAGGAACTGCAGCGCGCCGACGCAGTCCCGCCCGATCGCCGCCAGCAGCGCATGCGGGTCGGTGCCCGCAGCGCCGGTGCGCTCGGCGATGACGCGGCGCAGGTCGGGGCTGTCGGGCAGCAGGTTCTCGAACACCGCGATCACCTGCGGGCCGCGCTGCGCCCCGGCACGCAGCGGCAGCGCGCGCGAGATCGGCAGGCCCACCGCCTCGATCCACTGCGGATCATAGGTAAAGCTCACCGCGCCGTCGGGCGCCTTTGCGTAAAGCCCCACGCGCCGCCCGTTCATATACACGTCGAGGCGCTGCCTCAGCGGTCTGCGGCCCATCAGAACAGATCCTCGATCCGCCGCGGCTGGCGCGCCAGTTCGGCGGCAGGATCGTCGAGCGCCCGCGGCGCCAGCAGCGCGTCAAGCTCCAGCGCCGCCAGCAGCGCCAGCACCGTCGTCAGCTTCGGGTCGGTGTCGCCGGTTTCGATCTTCGAGACGTGGTGGGTGACCAGACCGGCGCGACGCCCCAGATCCGCCTGCGTCCAGCCCCGCGCGCGGCGCGCCGCGCGGATGGCCGCGCCAAAGCAGCGCGCATCGCGGATCGGTGTGAGGGACTGGGGCATGGCTGGGCTCCGAAAGGCCAAGGACTGCGCTTGGTATACATCAGAGCGTATAAATCGCCAATATGCTTTGGCGTGTAAAAGAGCTGTTTATACATTGTGGTGCATATATTTAATTTATACACCACAGCGTATCTCCCCCCCCCTCCTATTGGATGGTGATGTCGACCCGTTGGCTTTCGCCCTGCGAGCCGGGGATCTTCAGGTAGTACTGCCCCGGCTTGATCGCGAGGAACTCGATCTCCATCTCTCCGGCCTCGTCAAACTCGAGGCTCTCCAGACCATAGGGGCGGATCTCCAGCCCGTTCACCACCACCTCGTTGACCCAGATCGCGCGAAAGAACCCCGGCCCCTCCAGCGCCAGTTCGCCCGAGCCGTCGGCTTCGATCTCCAGTTCATAGACCGTGCCCGAGCTAAGGGTGATCGGCCCCTCGGCCAGCGGCTTGCCGACCGACAGGGTGATGCCGGGCATGTCGCCGGAATTGCTGTGCGACAGTATACCGGCGAACCCGTAGTCGTGCGCGAGCGCGGGGAGCGCCGCAAGGCTCAGCGCTGCGGCGAGAATGGGGAATTTCATGGTTAACTGTCTCCTTCAGACCAGATGCGGGCCCAGCGTCGCGGGCTGACCCTTGAGTTCGAGAACGCGGTCGGCAAGCCGCTCGGCCTCCGCCCGCGCATGGGTGACGAGGATCGTCGCCGGGCGCTGCTCGGCGATCAGCGCCTCGGTCAGTTGCAACATCGCCTCGGCCAGATCGGGGTCGAGCGAGACGAAGGGTTCGTCCATGATCAGCAGACCCGGCCGCCCGGCGAAGGCGCGCGCCAGCGCCAGACGGCGCTGCTGGCCCAGCGACAGGCTGCGCGGATAGGCCTCGTATCTGCCCTGCAGCCCGACCCTATCGAGCGCCGCGCGGGCGTCGCCTTCGGACAGCGCCGGATGCACCAGCGTGAGGTTCTGCAGCGCGCTGCGCCACGGCAGCAGCACCGGCTCCTGAAACACCATGGCCATCTCGGCGGGGCGGGTGATCTCGCCATCGAAATAGGGATCAAGCCCGGCGACGATGCGCAGCACCGTCGACTTGCCGATGCCCGAGGGACCGACCAGCGCCACCGTCTCGCCGCGCGCCACGGTGAAGCGCAGGTTGTGCAGCACCTCGGCCGGGCCGAAGCGCTTGCTGCGTATCTCCACCCGCACCGCCCCCGGCTCGGCCAGCTTGGGATACAGCGGCACCACCCGGCTGTCGTCTGGCGCGCAGCGCGGGGTCATTGCACCGCCGCGAACAGACCGTCCGGCAGGCTGCTTGCCTCGCCCACCAGTTCGGCCCCGCCTAGCTCGGCCATCAGCGCCAGCAGCTTGCCCGCGGCCTCGGCATCGACCGGGCCGCGCGCCGGAACCCCGGCGATCCAGTCGCTGCGCAATTGCTCGAACTGCGCGTCGCTCTTGGCATTCATCTGCGGGCGCACGTCGTCCCATGCCGCCGCATCGTCCGCCAGCATCTGCTTGGCCTCGCGGCTGGCCTCATAGAAGGCCTGCGCCAGCCCTTCGTGCTGCGACAGGAACTCTTGCTTCAAGTAATAGCCCAAGAGCGGCACATCCGGGTCGAGCCCCAGCGCCTCTGCCGCCGTCTCCACCGAGATCAACTCGCGCATGCCCGCCGCCTTCATCTTGGCGAGGAAGTGCCAGAAGTTGATCGCCCCGGCGTAATCGCCCGACAGCCCCGATTTGAACACCAGAGGCGGCGCGCCATAGACCTGCTCTGTCTGCGCGGCGAGGTCCATGCCGTATTCGCGCTGCGCGTAGGCGCGCAGGATCAGCCACGACTTGTCGAGCGGGCCGCCGGCGATGCCGATCTTGCCGCCCGCGAGGTCGGCCAGCGTTTCAACGTCCGACCCTTCGGGCACCACCAGCCCGCCGACCGCGCGCGAATAGGGCACGACCACATAGTCCTTGCCCGCCGCGCGCTGGCGCGCCACCCAGATCCAATCGGCCACGGCCATGTCGGCTTCGCCGCCTTCCAGCGCGATGCGCGTGGCGCCATTGTCGGCATAGGGCACCACCTGCAGGCGGAAACCATGCTTTTCGTCGAGCCCCTGCTCGGCGATGGTCGACAGTTCCCAGTTCACCGTGCCGATCTTCAGCACCGCGGCGCGGATCACCGGCAGGTCTTGCGCGGCGGCGCCAAAGGCGGTGACGCACCCCAACACCAGCGCGCTCAGAAATCGTTTCATGGGTTCTCCTCCCCTCACTTCGGTCCGCCTCGTGTGGGCGTGATCGCCACGCGGCCGGATCATTCGGGCGTGATCGCCACGCAACCTGATCATTCGGGCGTGATCGCCACGCCCCAGGGCTGCTGGCCCACCTGCACCGACTTGATGGCCTTTTCGGCGGCCACGTCGATCACCGTGACGTCGTTGGAATTGCCGTTGGTGGTCACAAGGAAGTCTTCGCCCGGGGTGAAGGCCATCTGCCACACCCGCTGGCCCACCATGATGTACTCGATCACCTCAAGACTGGCGCCGTCGATCACCGCCACGCGGTTGGCCGGCCCCAGCGCCACGAAGATGCGGCTGCCGTCCGAGGTGGCCTTCACCCCCACCGGCTGCAGCCATTCGGGCAGCACGCCGGGCACCTCAAAGCCGATCTTCTGCGTCAGCGTCGGAGTGCCATCCTCGGCGATGTCGATGACGCTGACCGTGCCGCCGATCTCGGAACTGACGAAAAGCCGCGTGCCATCGTCGGTGTACTCGGCGTAGCGCGGGCGCTGATCGACAAGGATATTGTGCTTGATCTCGTAATCCTCGGTCGAGATGAAATGCGCCATATTGGTGGTTTCCGAGGTGTTCACCACCCATTTGTGGTCGGGCGAGATCGCCATCCCCTCGGGCTCCACCCCCACCGGCACCTCCGCCAAGATGCGGTGGGTTTCGGTGTCGGTGACCGTGACGAGGTTGTCATCCTCGTTGGCGATGTAGAGCGGGCTGCCCGAAGGATCGATGACGAAAAGCTCGGGATCCGGGCCGGAGGGCAGCGTATAGAGCTCTTCGTAGGTGTCGGTGTCGAACACCCGCACCGTGTCGTCATCCGAGGCGCAGACGTAAAGCAGCGCGCCATCGGGCGAGAGGGTGATGCCGCGCGGACGGTTGCCGCCCGGAAACTCGGTGATCACCTCCCAGGTTTCGGTGTCGAGCACGGTGATCGTATTGCCGCGTTCGTTCGACACGAAGGCCTTGCCGGCAAGCGCGCCGCTGGCGGCGAGGCAAAGTGCGGTGCAGAGCAGGAGCTTTTTCATCGGTGTCCTCATTGAAATGCCGTGCAGCCCGACTCGGGCCGGTCGAGCCCCAGCGTGTCGAGCGGCGAGACCTGATGCAGGAACCCCTCCTGCGGGCTGACGCTGACGGTGATGCGGTCGTCGTAGAGCAGGATCGGCTGGCGCAACTGCCCGTTCCAATTGCGGAAGGTCACCTTCTGGCCCTTGAAGGCGGCCAGTTCGAAGGCGTCCGACAGGATGTAGTCTTCCAGCGTGGCGGGATCGTTGCTGCCGGTGCGGGTCACCGCCTCGCCCAGCACCCGCAGGGCCAGCCAGACGTTGTAGTCCTCGGGCTGTACGTGCCGCTGCGCGAGCTTTTCAAAGCGGGTCTGAAACTGTGTCGCGCCCCATGCTTCATGCGCGCCATGCATGGTCACCGGGCGCAGCCCTGCGCTGCCCAGAACCGGGCGCGGCGTCCACAGGTGATAGGGCAGATAGGCGGCGAAGTAATCCGAGGCGTCGGCGGCGATCACCACGTCATGCTCGGGCAGCCGCTGCAGGAAGGTCGGCAGTTGCCGCTGCACCAGCACGTGGCCTGAATCGGTGCGGCGGCTGCCGCCGGTGTCCTCGAACTCGCGCGCCTCGACGATCTCCGCACCGAATTTGCGGGCGGCGCGGCGGTAGGCCTCGGCCAGCGCGCGGTCGGCGGGGTTCGAGCCGCTGACCAGCACCCAGCGCGGCCATTTCTTCCAGATCGCGAATTGCGCCACCGCATCGGCGGTCATGGCATCCGAGGGCGCCACATGCAGCAGGTTGGCGCGGCAGTCCGTATCGCGCAGCGCCACGTCCGGCGCGCTGGCGTTGATCACCAAAGCCCCCGCCTCGGCGGCGCGATCGGCCAGCGCGGTCACCTCCTCGCCCCGCGCCTGCAGCACCACGAAGCGAATGCCCTCCGCCAGCATCGCATCGAGCGCGGCCAGCGCGCCCTCGGGCGCGGCGGCGGCGGTGTCGGTCTGATAGCTGTGGCCCATGAAGCCGCCGGTGGTGGCGTTGTCTTCCTCGGCCAAGTGCGCCCCGGCAAAACCCAGATCCTCGGGCCGCGCATCATAGCGCGAGATCGGCAGCAGCACCGGGTAATCCACCCGCAGCACCCCGGCCTTCACCTCGACCGCCTGCGCCACCGGCGCCCATAGCGCCAGCGCCGCGGCGGCCAGCAGCGGCATCGCTTTTGTCAGCACGTTGTCCTCCCATGCCCACCTGTTTCGGTCGGGCTTGTCGCCACTCTGCCCCTCCAAAGGCGAAGCGGTGAACCGATACTTTCGGTTCGGTTGCGGCGATCAGCGTAACGGCGGCACGATTGTCGGCGACTCTTAATTTCTAAGAAGGCAGCGATGCTTATCCGCGCCCTGATCCTGTTCAGCTTGCTCTGCGGCCCGGTGCGTGCCGGGGAAAAGGTGGCCTTCTTCGGCATCACCTTCCTCGACAGTTCGCTGCAGACCGCCGAGCTGGGTCAGGATCCCGCAGAGCTGGCGCGGATCGCCATGCTCGAAAGGATGGTCGCCGAGCGCTTCACCGACGAAGGCTTCGATCTGGTCGATCTGGCGCCGGTGGCCGAGGCCCGCGACCGCATCGTCAACCCGGCGAAATGCTACGGCTGCGACGCGCGCATGGCGACCAAGCTGGGGGCCGATTACGCGCTGGTGGGCGAGGTGCAGAAGGTGTCGAACCTGATCTTGTCGATGAACCTGCAACTGCGCGACGCCGCGACCGGCGAAACCGTGCGCGGCCGGGTCGTCGATATCCGTTCGAACACCGACGAAAGCTGGCGGCGCGGCATGGATTACATCCTGCGCACGGGGATTTTCCGACAAGAGTTTTCCAAGGAGGAGACAGAATGAAACGACGCAACCTGCTGATCGCGGGGGCTCTGAGCGCGCTGCTGCCCGCCGCCGCCATGGCGCATGGGCCGACCCGGCAAAAGATCACCGTCACCAGCGAAGTCGCCGCCGAGCCCGCCGAGGTCTGGGCCGCGATCGGCGATTTTCAGGACATGAGCTGGCATCCGGCCATCGTCTCGCAAAGCGGCGAGGGCGGCAACGAGATCGACGCCACGCGCGAGCTTTACCTGTCGGATCAGGGCGCCGAGGGGCCGATGATCTCGGAGGTGCTGTACAAGTACAGCGATGAGAAGATGTCCTACAGCTACCGCATCACCGACGTGGCGGTGGAGGTGCTGCCGGTGACCAACTATTCCTCGCATCTGACGGTAAAACCGCGCGAGGGCGGCGGGTCCGAGGTTGAATGGCGCGGGGCCTTCTATCGCGGCTATCCCAACAACGACCCGCCCGAGACCCTCAACGACGAGGCCGCCATCGCGGCGGTGACGGCGGTCTACGAGGCCGGGCTGGGCGCGCTGGTCGAGCGGTTCGGTGCGCCGGGCTCGTAACCTGCTGCGCGCCGCGGCGCTGGCCCTCTGGGCAAGTGCCGCGCCGGGGGCGGTGGTGGCCGATCTGGCCTATGTCACCTGCCAGAACGGCGAGGCGGTCAGCGTGCTCGACCTCGCCACCGGCGCCGAGGTGGCGCGCTGGCCCCTGCCCGGGAAACCGGCGGGCGTGGCGGTGGCGGCGGACGGGCGGGTCTATACCGTCGCGCCCGACGCCAAGACCGTGCGCCGCCATCGGCCGGACGGCTCGGTCGCGGCAGAGGTGCAGCTGGACGGCGGCCCAATGGGCGCGGCGCATGATGCTGCGCGCGGGCGCCTCTTCGTGTCCGACTGGTACAACGCGCGGCTCTGGGTGCTGGATGACATAACGCTGGCGCCGCAGATCGAACTGCCGGCGGGCGCCGCGCCCGCCGGGCTGGCGCTGTCGCCGGATGGCCGCTGGCTCGCCGCCGCCGAGCGCGATGCCGACCGGGTGAGCCTTTACGATGCGGGCACGCTGGCGCTGTCCCGTACTGTCGCGGTCGGCTCGCGCCCCTTCGGCCTTGGCTTCGCACCCGATGGGCGGCTCTTTGTCGGTAATGTCGGCAGCGACGATGTTACGGTGATCGACCCCGCCTCGGGCGAAGTGCTGGCGACCGTCGGCGTCGGCGCGCGCCCCTATGGCATCGCCTTCGGCAAGGGCCGCGCCTTCGTCAGCAATCAATACGCCGGAACGGTCAGCGTCATTGGGCTGGGCGATCTGGCGCCGCTGACCGAGATCGCGGTGGGCGAATACCCCGAAGGCATCGCCGCCACCTCCGACGGGCGGATCGCCGTGGCCAACTGGTTCGACAATACGCTCAGCCTGATCGACGCCGAGACGCTGCAGGTCACCGCCGAGTTGAGCACCGCCGACGGCCCGCGCGCCTTCGGTGCCTTCATCCTGCAACGGCCCGAGTGATGCCGCTGCATCACGGGGCTGGACGTCCGCGCCCGCGTTGCGCATAGCTGCGGCACGCACACTGCCAAGGATCCCGCCGCCATGACCGAAACAGCCCCCCTGCCCCGCGATCTCTACCTTGAAGATATCGCCGTCGGGGATCGCTTCGTCAGCGGCACCCACGCGCTTGACGCGGCGCAGATCAAAACCTTTGCCGCCGATTACGATCCGCAGCCCTTCCACCTCGACGAGGAGGCCGCAAAGGACAGCCTGTTCGAAGGGCTCGCGGCCAGCGGCTGGCACACTGCGGCGATCACCATGAAGCTTTTCGTCGCCTCGATGCCCTTCGCCAAAGGGCTTATCGGTGCCGGGGTCGAAGTGACATGGCCGAAGCCGACCCGCGCGGATGACGTGCTGCACGTGGAAAGCACCATCACCGAGATCAAACCCTCGCGCTCGCGCCCCGGCCGCGCGATGGTCTCGGTCGAGACGCTGACCCTCAACCAGCATGGCGAGACCCGCCAGCGGCTGCTCTCGCGCATGGTGATGTTCGGGCGCGACTATAAAGACTGAGCGCGCCCGTTACTGCCGCGGTGTCACCCGCTCCAGCGGGTAGCCCGCCGCGGCCCACCCGTCTGTCCCCTCGGGCAGCCAGTAAACCTCTGTGTACCCCTCGGCCAAGGCGCGCTTGGCGGCGTTCCAGCTCATCCAGCATTCGGCGAGGCAGAACAGCAGCACCGCATGCGCCTTGTCGCCGCCGGTGACCGACGCCAGACCGTCGCGAAAGTAGCGTGCGTCGGCCTCGGCCAGCGCGCCATAGCCGGTGTTGGGCAGCCAGACCGCGCCGGGAATGCTGTCGCGTGGCTTATCGCGCCAGACCGTGCCCTCGGGCAGATTGTCGGGCTTCGGCGGGCGCGGCAGAACGTCGACAAAGGCCACTTCACCGGATCGCCACAGGTCATGCGCTTTCCCTGCCCCAACCACCGTCGCCCCCTCCAGCGTCTCTGGCACCGGCGCACGGTATGCGTCCATCCGGTAGCCTGCGGGCTCTGGCGCCTGCGCAAAGGCCAGCGCTGGCAGCAGCGCCAGCACACCCGCCAAGGGCCTCATTGCGACACCGAGATCACCTGCTCGCCCATATCCGAGACCAGCGGCACCCCGGCCTCGACCAGCAGCGCGTCGATCTCTTGCTGATGGCGGCGGATCAGCGAGTTGAGCTGGCGTTGCCAGACCTTCTCGCCCCGCCGCACACCCATGGTGATGCGGTAGAACAGCTTCGGCGGCCCCGCCTCGCTTAGCAGCGGCACCACCTTCAGCCCCGGATGCGCGCGCTTGACCAGCGGTCCGGCGATCGGCCCCCACAGCACGGCGGCGTCGATCTCGCCCGCCTCCAGATCGGCCAGCATGTCCTGCGCCGGGCTGTCGTGGCGACGGTCGACCACCAACTGGTAAGGCCGCGCCTTTCCGATGAGCCCGTGCCGCGCCATATGCGTGGCGGGCGGCGATCCGGCGATCACCCCCAGCGTCAGCCCCTGCAGCGCCGGGTCCGACAGCTGGCTCACATCGGCCAGCGCGCCGCCGCCGGGCACCACCAGCACATAGGCCGAGGTCATGTAGTGGTTGGTGTTGAGCACCAGCTCATGCCCCTGCGCGTAGCCCATCACCACGTCGCATTGCCCGGCCTTCAGGGTCTGGCGGATGAACCCCGTGGCCATCGGAAACCACGTGTAGCTGACCGGGCGTTCGAGCTTGCCGCCGATCAGCTCGGCCAGCTTGTTCTCGAACCCCGAGCCATCCTGAACTGACATCGGATCATTGGCGGGATCGGCGCAGACCCTCAGATGCGTCTTGGAGACGAGATCCGAGGTCTGCGCCGCGCCCGGCCCCGCATGGGAGGCAAGCAGGGCCGCCAGCGCCGCAATGAGGGTGCGGCGCTTTCCCTCAGCCCATGCAGGCATCTTCCATCTCGGTGAAGGTTTCACTCTTGGGCTCCTTCTTGGCCGGGCGGCCGCGCGCGATCGCGCCGGAGCCATGCGCCTTGAGGTAGGTGTAAATGTCATCGAGGTAGCACATCACGTTGGGGTTGGTGCCGAAGGCGGGCATCACCGAGTTCTCTGCCGCGCCGACTTTCTTGCGCCCGTTCACCACCACGTCGACGAAATCGTAATAATCCATCTCTATCGCCGAGTTCTTCAGCGCCGGCGCGTAGGTCGAGCCCTCGCCGTCGGGGCCGTGGCAGACGTGGCATTCGGCGTGATAGCGGCGGAACCCCGAGAAGGTCGGCCAGTCCACCGTGCCATCCTCGGCCACGTTGAAGGTGGGGATGCCGTCCTCGGTGTAGTAGCGGCCGCCTTCCTCGTAATCGACGGCGATATTGGGATCGTCCATCGAAACATTTGCGGCGTGCAGCGCCCCCGCCGTGGGCAGGGCCGCGAGCAGGCCGGCGGCGGCAAGGAGGGTGAACTTTGGGGTCATGGCGTATGGGTCCTGAAACTGTCTGTCGAGGGAGGCCCCGGCGACAGCGGGGCTGTCGCCGGGGCCGTCATGGCTGCGGATCACTCGGGCAGAGCGAAGACCGTCAGCTGGCCACCAAGCGCGGTGTAGTCGGACAGCGCCGAATAGCCGCCCACGGCGCCAAGACCGTCGTTGGGATTGGTCAGCCCCGCGGCAAGACCGATGCCGGCCCAGCCACCGACACCCGACAGGATGCCGACATACTGCTTGCCGTCATGCTCGTAGGTCATCACGTTGCCGATGATCCCCGACGGGGTCTTGAAGCGATAAAGCTCGTCACCGGTCTCTGAATCGACCGCCTTCAGATAGCCCTCCAGCGTGCCGTAGAAGACCACGTCGCCCGCGGTCGCCAGCGCGCCTGACCAGACCGAGAACTGCTCGGGGATCGACCACTTGATCTCGCCGTTGATGTTGTCCCAGGCGATGAAGTTGCCCATGCCGCCGTGGCTGTCGGGCGCCGGATACATCGCCAGCGTCGCGCCCACGTAGGGCTGACCGGCGGTGTAGCTCACGCGGAACGGCTCATAGTCCATGCAGACGTGGTTGGTCGGCACGTAGAACAGTTCGGTCTTCGGCGAATAGGACGCGGGCTGCTGGTCCTTGGAGCCAAGCGCCGCCGGGCAGATGCCGGTGGAGTTCACATCCTCGCCGTTCTGCTCGGTCGAATACTCGGCGACCACCGCCGGACGTCCATAGGTGTCGGACTCCGGGTCCATGTCGACGCCGGTGGTCCAGTTCACCGCCGGGTCGTATTTCTCGGCCACCAGAAGCTCGCCGCTGATCCGGTCCATCGTATAGGCCAGACCGTTGCGGTCGAAGTGGGTCAGCAGCTTGCGCGCCTCGCCGTCGATCTCCTGATCGGTGAGGATCACCTCGTTGACGCCGTCGTAATCCCATTCGTCATGCGGGGTCATCTGGTAGACCCATTTGGCCATGCCGTCGTCGGGATCGCGCGCCATCAGGGTCATCGACCAGCGGTTGTCGCCGGGGCGCTGCGCCGGGTTCCACGTCGAGGGGTTGCCGGTGCCGTAGTAGATCAGATCGGCCTCGGGGTCATAGGAATACCAGCCCCAGGTGGTGCCGCCGCCGATCATCCACTGATCGCCTTCCCATGTGTTGGTGCCCGAATCCGCGCCCACCGGCTCGCCCAGATGGGTGGTGGTCTCGGGATCCATCAGGATGTCTTCGTCCGGCCCCATGGAGTAGGCGCGCCATTCCTGCTCGCCGGTCTCCATGTTGTAGGCGGTGACATGGCCACGCACGCCGAACTCGCCGCCCGAGATGCCGACAATCACCTTGTCCTTCACCGGCATCACCGTGGCGGTGTTGGTCTCGCCCTTCGAGGCGTCACCGTTCATCACTTCCCACAGCACCTCGCCGGTCTCGGCAGAGAGCGCCACCACCTTGGTGTCGGCCTGATGCAGGAAGATCTTGCCGTCGGCATAGGCGACGCCGCGGTTCACCGTGTCGCAGCACATCACCGGGATCACGTCGGGATCCTGCTTGGGCTCGTAGCGCCACTTGATCTTGCCCTCTTCGGCAAGGTCGAGCGCATAGACGATGTTGGGGAACGGGGTGTGCACGAACATCGTGTCCCCCACCACCAGCGGCGAGCCTTCGTGGCCGCGCAGCACACCGGTCGAGAACGTCCACGCCACCTGCAGGTCGCCGACGTTGTCCTTGTTGATCTTGTCCAGTTCCGAATAGCGCTGGTTGGCGTAATCGCCCGTCTGGATCGCCCATTGCGCCGGGTCGTCCATCTGGGTCATCAGGTCGTCATTCGCCATCGCCATGGACGCGGCGCATAGGGCCACGCCAGACGTCAGAAGCAGCCGTCTCTTCATTTCTCTCTCCCTAGGTATGGCGGCACCGCCGCCCTGTTGTCCCCGCTGGCCCGCCTTTGCGGCGCACGCGGCCTGCGTGGATCCTCCGGGTCCGGCGCTCCTTCTCCTCCCGCCGGTCCCGGAATTCTGTTCAGCCGGTCATGACCCGCCCGCCGCGAAGCCCGACAGATAGGCGATCACGTCGGCGCGCTCATCCTCCTTGCGCAGCCCGGCAAAGGACATCTTGGTGCCCTTGGCGTAATCGCGCGGCTTTTCCAGAAAGGCCGCCAGTTCCTCGGGGGTCCAGCTGCCCTTCTCGCTCGCCAGTTCGGTCAGCGCGTCGGAATAGTCAAAACCGTCGACCGTGGCGATCTCGCGCCCGACGATGCCATTCAGCACCGGGCCGACCCGGTTCTCTGCATCGTCGCCGACCATGTGACAGGCCTTGCACTTGCGAAACACCTTCTCGCCCTTCTCGGCGTCGCCCTGCATGTCGGCAAGCGCGGCGCCCCCCGAAAGGGTCACCATCAGCGCGGCTGCGAGCGTTCTTTGAAACATGCCTTGTCTCCTCCTTCTGGGCACCGGCTCAGGCCAGCCGGGCCGCGTGCCACGCGACATGGTCGCCGGCGAATGTGTTCACGAAAAAATACGAATGGTCGTAGCCGGGCTGCATGCGCAGAACCCCCGGCTGCCGCCGCTTTGTCATCGCCCCGGCCAGAGCCTCGGGCTTCAGCAGGTCAAGGAACTGGTCGCGCGCGCCCTGATCGACGAGGATCTCTCCCTTCCAGCCGCGCTCCTCCATCAGCAGCGTGGAGTCATGCCCCGCCCAGCAGCCCTCGTCGTCGCCGAGGTAAGCCGAGAGTTGCTTGCGCCCCCAGTCCGACTGGGTCGGATGGGCAATCGGCGCAAAGGCCGAGAGGCTGTGGTAAAGCTCGGGGTTGCGCATCGCCAGCGTCAGCGCGCCATGCCCGCCCATGGAATGCCCGGTGATGCCGTGCCGCGCGCCGATGCCCTCCAGCCCCGAAACGAGACCGCGCAACTCGTCGGTGATATAGTCGTACATGCGGTAGTGCGGCTTCCACGGCGCGCGCTTGGCGTTGACGTAAAACCCCGCCCCCTGCCCCAGATCATAGGCCTCGTCATCGGCCACCCCCGGCCCGCGCGGCGAGGTGTCGGGAAACACCACAGCCAGCCCGTGCAGCGCCGCGTGCTCCTGAAAGCCGCCCTTGGTCATCGCGTTCTCATGCGTGCAGGTCAGCCCCGAGAGATACCACAGCACCGGCACCGGCCCCGCCTCCGCTTGCGGCGGCAGGTAGACCGCGAAGGTCATGTCGCAGCCGCAGGCCTCCGAGCCATGCCGGTAGACGGTCTGCCGCCCGCCGAAGCTGATATTTTCCGCCACAACCTCCATGCTTCAGAACTCGACGACCGCGCGGATCGATTTGCCCTCGTGCATCAGGTCAAAGCCGTGGTTGATCTCGTCGAGGGTCAGCTTGTGGGTGATCATCGGGTCGATCTCGATCTTGCCGTCCATGTACCAGTCGACGAACTTCGGCACATCGGTGCGGCCCTTGGCGCCGCCAAACGCCGTGCCCTTCCAGACCCGGCCCGTCACCAGCTGGAACGGCCGGGTGGAGATCTCCGCCCCCGCCGGCGCCACGCCGATGATCACCGACACGCCCCAGCCGCGGTGCGAGCATTCCAGCGCGTCGCGCATCACCTGCACGTTGCCGGTGGCGTCGAAGCTGTAATCCACCCCGCCGATCTGGTCGCGCTCGGTCTTGGTCAGGTCGATGATCGCCTGCTTGGTGTCCTCGACCTTCGACGGGTTCACGAAATGGGTCATGCCGAACTTGCGCGCCATCTCGGCCTTGTCGTCATTGAGATCAACGCCGATGATCATGTCGGCACCGGCCATGCGCAGGCCCTGGATCACGTTGAGGCCAATGCCGCCGAGGCCGAACACCGCCGCCGTGGAGCCGATCTCGACGCCCGCGGTGTTGATCACCGCGCCGATGCCGGTGGTGACGCCGCAGCCGATGTAGCAGATCTTGTCGAAGGGCGCATCGTCGCGCACCTTGGCCAGCGCGATCTCCGGCATCACCGTGTGATTGGCGAAGGTGGAGCAGCCCATGTAGTGATGGATCGGCGTGCCATCGAGCATCTTGAAGCGCGTGGTGCCGTCGGGCATCAGCCCCTGCCCTTGGGTATTGCGGATCGCGGTGCAGAGGTTGGTCTTGCCCGACAGGCACGACGGGCACTCGCGGCACTCGGGGGTATAAAGCGGGATGACATGATCGCCGGGCTGCAGCGTGGTGACGCCCTCGCCCACTTCGAGCACCACGCCCGCGCCCTCATGGCCAAGGATGGCCGGGAAGATGCCCTCGGGGTCGGCGCCCGACCGGGTGAATTCGTCAGTGTGGCACAGGCCGGTGGCCTTCACCTCCACCAGCACCTCGCCAGCCTTCGGGCCATCAAGCTCCACGTCCATAATCTCGAGCGGTTTGCCGGCTTCCAGCGCCACGGCTGCACGGGTTCTCATGCAGTCTCCCTCCTGAGTGAAAATCCTTGCGCATCGGGTCCCAAGACGGACCCGGCGGTTGAGCCGAGTATGGGTGCGCCGTTGCATACCCAACAATACCGCCAATGGTGGGTATTCCCCGCAACGCCCCGAAAGCGCAGCCTGCGAGAAGGGGAAAACCGGCCCGCACCGATGGAGGGAGAGGATGATAAGACAGGGACTTCTGGCGCTCGCGGCAACGCTCGCGCTGACTGGCACCGGCGCGCTGGCTGCGGATTTCTCCGATCCCACATGGCCCTGTGTGCAGCGCAAGGTGGCGCAGCTTTCGCCGGGTCTGATGTGGCCGCAGCCGCTGCCCGAAACCGCCCCCGAGGGCGCAGCCGGCGTGGCGGCAGGCGATCTGGCCGAGCTTCTGGCGCTGCGGCGCGTGGAGCTTGAAGCCGCGCGCTTGGAAGTCGCCGCCTTCGCCGAGGCGCAGGGCCGCGACATGGCCCTGATGGGCGCCGTCTTCGGCGAGGTTTTCGACCGGCTTTCGGCACGGCGCACGCGCATCCTCGACGGCATCGGGAAATTTTCCCTCAGCCAGATCGCACTGTCCGAAAAGATTGACGCCGCGCGCGACGAGATGGCGGCGGAAATGTCCAGACCCGATCCCGATTTCGACCGGGTCGACGCGCTGGAAGAGCAACTCGACTGGGACCAGCGCATCTTCACCGACCGGCAGCAAACGATCACCTATCTCTGCGAGACGCCGCAACTGCTGGAAAAGCGCCTCTATGCCATCTCCCAGATGCTCGCCGAGGCCGGACGCGAGGGCGGATAAGCACCGCCCCCTTCTCCGCCCCGGCTCGGGGCCGCAGCGCCGGACGCCTCCGGCGGGCGTATTTTCAAAGAGAAGAAGCGCGCCCGCGTCCCCGGCTTCTTCTCTTTAAAAATACGCAGCCTTCCGCATGCGCCGCGGGTGCGAACTCATTCCCATTCCAGCTCGGTGAACGCCTGCGTCGCGTTGCGCGGGTTGAAGGCGTCAAAAAGCTGCCAGTGGTCCGCCTCGCTCTGCGCCACATGCGCAACCGCCTCCGACAGCCGCTCGCCGGCCGCGATGGCCGCGGCGGTGTCGCCCGCCAGCACGTCGAGGTAGCGCTGCAGCGGCGCGGCGCCCTGTGGCCAGTCCAGCACTGGCCCACCGTGGCCGGGAACCACGCGCAGCGCCGGCAGTTCGGTCAGCCGGTCGAGCGCCGCCTGCCAGCCGCGCAGGTTGCCATCGAGCGCCGGCACATGCGCGTCGAACAGCAGGTCGCCGGCAAAGAGCGTGCCGCTGCTCCGGTCGAGCACCGTCAGATCGGTGCTGCTGTGCGCGGCGGGCCAGGCGCGCAGATCGAGCCGCCGGTCGCCAAGCTCCAGCACGGCGACGTCTTCGATCCCCCCCGTCACCCGCGGCGGCGCACTGCCCAGAAATTCCGGTGCCCCGATCAGCCGCGCGAAGCTCTCCAGATAGCCGTCCTGCCGCTCGGCCAGCGCCCGCGCCAGCCCGGCGTGGCCGATCACCTCGGCCCCCGCCGCCTCAAAAACCGCCGCGCCGAGCACATGATCGGGATGCACATGGGTCAGCACGAGGTAGCGCACCGGCAGATCGGTGCGGGCGCGAATGGCGCGCCACAGCGCCTCGCCGATCCATGCCGCCGCGCCGGCGTCGATCACCGCCACGGCGCGGCTGCCGACGATGAAGCCAAGGTTGGACGTGTCGCCACCGTTGCCCGCCTCGGGTTCGGCCACCGCACCGCGGTGCACGAAGACCCCCGGCGCCACCTCGTTCACCGGCAGCGCCGGGCCGGCCGCGCGGCAGCGCGCGCCGGTCACCGGGCGCGCCGCCAGCGCCGC